>JAWUXT010000019.1:0-15485 GCA_034111205.1 Paraglaciecola sp.
ATAGTTTTGAGGTTAACTTTAAAACTGACGATATCACCTTTCAAAAAATAAAGTCGTGTTTTTTGGGTGCTAACTCATGAATAAATCGTATAACAAACAGCTCAATTCGGATTCCGTAAATCTGTCAACTTTCTTGCAAAAGGCCGCAAAAAAATCGCCAAATTTACTCCATCGTTTAGCTGGGCGTTAATGTCCGCTTTCAAATATTCACACTCAACTTTTAGCTGCAAATGCAAGTGTGCTTTGCTCATTTTAGATTTATAAAAAATCACTAAAAACGTCCGGTTTGTTCATTCTTGCCCTTTTGTTTGTGAGCCAGAATACTAATTTAGTAGCAACAATTAGTATGATAGAAGAAAACGCCAATGGCACCTTTTGGCACGTTTGAACCAATAAGTTCTAGCTCCTTAACCGAATATACCTACTTTTCCTCTGTGCTCTGTGTGTCCTTTGAGGTTCAATTTTTTGCTTTTAACTACTCTCGCTAAAGATAGAGTGATCCCAGTTTAAAAGACTACAGCTATAACCGCTTTGGCGAATTTGCTCTACAAAAAATAGGGAAAAATGGATTCTGAATGACTCAAACCATTTGGACGATGGCGCTAAGAGTGGTTTTGTCCTGTCTTCACCCGCCTAGAAAAGTTGAATATTCCCATTTCTATTAAATCTGTGGTCTAGTACAGGATGACCCACCTAACTATATTTAGGTAATGATATAACTTGTCTGTCATTCTCAAGGCGAGCCCAGTGTTTAACTTCGATAAAGCGTCTTAATCAAATGAAAGCCAAACTGGGTTTTAACTGGCCCATGTACCGTCAGTATTTCTTTTTTAAACACCACATTGTCAAAGGCTTTGGCCATAGTGCCGGGGTTAAACTCACCTAAGTCTCCGCCTTTTTTGCCTGAGGGGCAGGTGGAGTGTTTTTTGGCTAACTGCTGAAAATTTCCACCTTTGTCGAGTTGGCTTTTGAGTTTTTCGGCTAGGGCTTTATCTTTGACTAAAATATGGCAGGCGCAGGCTTTCATGTTGTATGACCCAATAAACGTTTGCTAATGAATTGATGAGTAAGTTTATCAGTTAGCTGGGTCAAAAAAAGAAAAAGAGCTTCAGCTCTTTTTCTTTGGACTATTTGCAGGGCTTACTTATCCCGAGCTGAGCTTACTTAATAAATAACATTTCTTGATACTTAGGTAAGGGCCACAAATCATCAGACACCACCAACTCTAACGCATCTGCGTGAGTACGGACGGCTAACATAAGAGGACATAAGCTATCGGCACAATGGTTCATATGCGCTTCAGTGCTGTCAAACACTTCAATACTTAAGGCGTCTTTGAGTTTAGCTACGGCTGCCATCATGGCGTCTGTTTCAGCGGCAATTTCATCAATACTATTATGGCTGATGGTAATATTTAGTTTGCTGAGGTTAGTCGCGGCGCTTGAAAGGCTGTCTAGGTATTCTATGGTGGCTGGATATATTCTAGTATTGGCGATGCCAATTACTAATTTTGCTTCCATCTCAATAGTCAGAATGTATTGTTCTGCATATACCTCAAATCGACTAGCAAGCTCAGCGGGTGAGAGCACCCCGGTTGATTCAAACAGTTTTATCACCGATTCTTCTTTAAAAGCAGGTAAAGCGTCGGCACTAGTTGGAATATTCTTCAGACCACGCTTTTCCACTGCCTCTTTATGCCATTCGCTAGAATAGCCATCGCCACCGAAGATAACATTACCGTGTAGCTCCATTAACTCTTGCAATACAGTGATGACAGCAGCTGTTTGGTCTTCACCTTTGGCCAATACCGCTTCAAGCTTTTCGGCTATCCAATTGAGTGAGTCGGCTAACATAGTATTCATTGCAACTAGTGGCCCTGATACAGATTGCGATGAGCCTACTGCTCTAAATTCAAAGCGATTTCCGGTAAAGGCGAAGGGGGATGTACGATTACGATCACCTGGATCCCGTTCAAATTTAAGAATTTGTGATAAACCAAGATCCATCAAGCCACCTTTGGTTTTTTCTAATAATTTTCCGTCTTTGATATCGTTAAAAACACTTTCCAATTGATGGCCTAAATAGACAGACAATATAGCGGGTGGTGCTTCATTTGCTCCTAAACGATGATCATTTGCGGCAGAGGCGATCACTGCTCTTAACAGCGGCCCATGTAAGTGAACACCACGAATAACTGCACCACAAAACAATAAGAAGTTGAGGTTGTCATGTGGTGTAGTGCCGGGGTCGAGTAAATTACCCTGGGTACCATTGCCTACAGACCAGTTAACGTGTTTACCAGAACCATTTATTCCAGCAAAGGGTTTTTCATGTAATAAACATAAAAAACCATGCTCCTTAGCGGTGCTTTTCATCAGTGTCATTAATAATTGCTGATGGTCGGCTGCAACATTGGCTGCTTCGTAATAGGGGGCGATTTCAAATTGGCCGGGCGCCACTTCATTGTGGTGAGTTTTAGCTGGAATGCCTAAACGGTAGAGCTTGTTTTCAAAGTCTTGCATGAACACTTGGACTCTGGCCGGTATCGCACCAAAATAGTGATCATCAAACTGCTGCCCTTTAGCGGGTGGGGCTCCAAATAAAGTTCGCCCAGCTAATAATAAGTCTGGACGAGCATTAGCAAAATGTTCATCTACTAAAAAGTATTCTTGCTCGGCACCACAACTTGAATTGAGTGTGGCTATGTCTGTTTCACCCATTAGGCTTAATACTTTTTGCGCAGCTGTATCCATGGCTTTGTTTGAGCGTAGCAAAGGTATCTTTTTGTCTAAGGCTTCACCCGTCCAAGACATAAATACGCTGGGGATCATCAAGGTGGCGCCATTGGCCGTGTGCATCACATAAGCTGGGCTGGTGGGGTCCCAAGCTGTGTAGCCTCTGGCTGCGTTGGTCATGCGCAAGCTACCATTAGGGAATGAAGAACCGTCAGGCTCTCCTTTAATTAATAAACTCCCGGTAAATTCAGTTATGGCACCGCCATCAGAATTGGTAATGATAAAACCGTCGTGTTTTTCGGCAGTAATATTGGTCATAGGGTAGAAAACATGTGAAAAGAATTTTACACCTTTGGGTATTGCCCAATTTTTCATTGCGGCAGCGACGACATCTGCTGTTGCCGGATCTAAAGGAGCGCCAGTTTTAACGGTGTTTTTAATGGCTTTAAAGGCATTTTTTGAGAGGGCTTCTTCCATCGCCGCTAGATTGAATACGTCGATTGCCCATATTTTGTTCAAAGGCCCAGGCATTTTGCACTTTTTTGGTGCGCGATTGGTGATGTCAGTTATTGCATTTTTACGAGATGTTAATCCACTCATATCTTTTCCTTGGCTTGTTTTTAAAGGGGCCGCAGGGATTTACTCATTTGTCTTAAGGTAAATCTCTTCAGGTCTAAGATTTGAGAAAGCAGCTTTTAGGCCAGATATGGGTTCTTAAAATTCGTATTCTAGGGCAAACCTCAGAGTGTGGTCTTTAGAGTCGCCGTTTAAGCCAGCTATAAAGGCTAATTCCCATTTTAGCTGTTTCTGCCCCTCATACCGATGAACTCCCATAAAACCTGGGCCAACACCCACAAAGTCCTCACCGGTGTAAATTTCGATAGAAGGTTGTAAGGCAGGTAAATACCGATAGCGGTATTTAAGCCTAAATTCTGTTTCAAATTCATCTTGAATGTTTTGACCCCATTCATAAACGAGCAACGCGTTGATGGTTAAACTGGTTTGAGTAAATTCTTTTTCAAACAACAGGCCGCTGGTAAATTCGTAGATATCTTCTTTATGCTGTTTTTCAATCTCAAATAACATGCCCCAATCTGCCCATAGTTCACCCTGGTCGGTTAACATCAAGCGAACCTCAAGTTCATAGGCTTGTAGACCAAAGTCTCCGGTGTCGTCTCTTTCTCCAACTATGTAACCTTCAATCGTTACGTATTCTGAAACGGCATGCCCGTAGGCAAAACGTTGAGCCAACACATTGCCGTCATCGTTTTGTCTAGAAGTAAAACGCCACTCTAATTCCCGCTCATTAGCTAAGACATAAGGATGATAAACTTTGTCTACTGGAATGCCGTCAGCCCAACTTATTGAGATGCAAAATACACAGTATAAAAGTGCAACAGATACGCGGTAAAAGGCTTTCATTGTTTGTTACCTAAATGGGAAGCTGAATTTAGCTTAAGCCAATAAAAAAAAGCTAATGGGATTGATAGGGCGAGCACATAAACAATCACTTGTGCAATAGACGGTGTTGCTTGATAGCCGAATAACACGTTAAATAAATGACCAAGCTCAAACTCATTATTTACAAATAGTTGACTACTCCAGGCAGTAGATGATGCATCAATAAAATCTACCTGTACCAATAAAGATATTGCGTTGACGAGTTGACCCGTGACGTAAATATGGATTAACAACCATGTCGCCCAAGGCCCTAATCGCTGTTTTAACCATTGTGCGGTTAGGTACAACAATGTGGCTAGGCTGAAACAAATACCTAGACCCAAAAATGTGCCGAGTAACATGGATTGTATTGCATTACTTTGGTCCAAATATCCATTGAAGTACAAAATAAAATTACTGCCTTTAGACACTAAGATTAGGCTGACCATTAAGCCCGCAACCCAATACAAAAAATGCTTATCTGATGGCTGATTTCGGTATAATCCATAACCTAAAACGAGTGCTAGTAAGTAGACCAAAAATTGGTACAGCCACAAGGATAATTCAATACCTTTACCATCAAACCATTGACCGATGATATGGATTTGATTGATGTATAACAGGCTTAAAAGGGCACCTGCAACAAAACACAATGAGAGCCAAAGCTGACTCGCTGGCAGATGAACATATAAATATACAACCAACACAAATATGGGTAATGCGTCTCGTAAAAATAAAATAACCGTATTAATTAGCATCTGGGACTTCCTGCTTTTGATGTTCAACAATCACAGTGCCGCGAGCTGTATTAGGATTATACTCGCCAAAAAAATCGTATGTGCCTGGCTTCAGTGGACCAATAAATATGGTGGCTTTATTGTGGCCAAAAATGACTTTTTCTCGATTCAGTGAAAAGCTATCGAATTCCTCAGGTGTATTATCTTGGTTATAGATTACGAGTTTGACTTTTTGATTTGCCGGAATACTGATCTGTGATGGAAAAAATAGGTGGTCCTTAAGCTGCACATGATACTCAACAACAGCCGCCAACAGAGACTGACAAAACAAGCCAAAGAATAGTGCGATAGCGGCTATAATTTTATTCACCGGATTGCCCTTGTAATAATATCAGCTCTACTGATAAGCCTGATAACTGCTCAGAACGGCTTAGTTTTAATGTAGCATTATGCAGTTCGGCAATATGCTTAGAAATAGCTAAACCTAAACCACAACCGGGTGTGTTGCTGTCATGACGGTCACCGCCAATTCGGTAAAAACGCTCAAATACTCTTTTATATTCTGATTCATCAATTCCTGGACCTGAATCTTCTACTTGTATAATCACCCGCTGTTTCACGCTTTTCAATATCACCCTAATAAGGGTCTCTTCAGGTGAGTATTTACTTGCGTTGGAGATCAAATTTTGTAGCAGTATACCTAGAGAAAACTCATCACCTAGAATGCTTGCACTTTGACCAACTAGTTCGATTTCTTGTTTTTTTGCTTCAATTTGTGGGAATAAACTGGCTATAACATTTTGGCAAAGTGAAGCAGTATTTATTTGTTTAAACTGACCTTGGTATTGTTCAGGATTGGTTCGGTTGAGCAGTAAAATTTGTTCTACTACATGGCTCATTCGCTCAATCCCTTCTTGCAGGTATTGCATATTGGTGTTTGAAGTACTGTTATTGCTTAGCTCTAACCTTAGGTTGTGGGCATTGATTTTTAGCACACTTAATGGGGTACGTAATTCATGTGCTGCGTCTGAAGCAAAGCGCTTTTCTCTAGAAAAAGCTGAGTTTAATCGCTCAAATAATTGATTTAAGGTTTCTAATACTGGGCTGAGTTCATTTCGCTGATTTTGCTGGGGTATCGGACTCAGATCGTCAGCTTTTTTGGCCCGCAAGTTGTCAGATAAAAGCCTTAATGGGCGTAACCCTGTACTGACCAAAAGAAAAATAATGATGGCTAATAATGGGATACACAGTATCAGCGGCGTAACAGCAGCTAATATCATTTGTTCTGCCAGCTCAAAACGCCGGTTTAAGGGCTGTGCAACTAACACCCATTTATTGTCCGATTCAAAAAAATGTGCATAAGTACGCCAACGTTGAGCTAAAAAATTATGCTCAGCAAATCCATTTTTAAAATTACTCATTGCAGCTTTAAGTTCAGGATGAGAACTAACCATTAATTGGTTGTGTTGCCATATTTGGTATATAAAAGCAGCGTCAGGTTGTGGCGCTAATGATTGAGTGCTCAAGTCGGTAATATTCACCAATACATAGGTCAAAGAGCGCAATTCATTATCAAATACGCTGGTTGCTTTCGCCATACTACTGCGGTAACCCTGGATGGCAGCCGCGAAGGTGACTAATGTAATCACAGATAATAAAATCAGTGTTAGATAGCGACGAATAGACAAATTTATGACTCTATACGAGGGCTAGTTTTAATACTGTAACCCACACCGCGAATTGTTTTGATAAATGCTTCGGGGAGCTTTTTACGGAGGTGGTGAATATGTACCTCAACTGCATTACTCGCTACCTCTTCACCCCATTCGTACAATTTAGACTCAAGTTGTTCTCTGGATTGAATGCGACCAGCTTGTTCTAACAGCACCTTTAATAGCATAAATTCTTTGCGAGATAATTCAACTACCTGACCAGCAACACTTAACTGATGAGAAGCGCAGTCTAGGCATACCTCACCAATAGTAATAGTGGAAGTAGTGGCGGTACCTAACCTTCTCTCAATCACTCGTAAACGTGCAATAAGTTCGTTTACATCAAAAGGTTTACTTAGATAATCATCTGCACCTTGGTCTAGTCCTTTGATTTTGTCCTCAAAGGAGTCTCTTGCTGTGAGAACTAGAACAGGGGTATTGACCTTCATTTGCCTGATATTTTTAAGCAGCGTTAGACCGTCCATATCTGGCAAACCTAAGTCCAATATTAACATGTCACATTCATTGGTTTTTATGGTCAACATGGCTGACTTAGCGTTAGTGACATGGTTGGCGGTAAACCCTTCGGAACGAAGTGACTGGTGCAGGCCTCTGGCCAATTGCATATCATCTTCAACTAATAAAATTCGCATTCTAATAACTCTATTTAAAGTTCCACTACACTATGCCACTAAGGTAGTCGAAAGTGATCTAGTTTGAAAGGTCAAGGTGGTTTAGGTAGCTGTTTCTATTGTATATTTTTGCTAACATTTGATCATACCCTGTAAGGCCCAGCCATCCGCAAGTAGAGGGTATTGTTTAGTAAGTGTTTCAGCTTGCTCGGCTAGTGTATTTAGTTCGGGTAGTTGTTGGTCTTCATGTACCTGCAAAGGTTATTGAAAACGTAATACTTAGATTAGTCGGGCTTTCTTAAGTCATCCTTAAGAGCTGGGTTGACGGGTGATTTATCTTTGCGTTCAAATTCACCTTCGATGATATCTTCAGATTGATCGGTTGAATGATGTTGCTGCTGGTGATGTTGCTGTTGCGTGAAATTACCATTAAAAGAGGGATTGACCATCCGCATGGATAATCTTTTAATCAACCCCTTGGCTATAAGCGGGCGAGTCATCGGTAGACTCAATAAAAAGCCAATGCCGTCTGTGATGAAGCCTGGGGTAACTAACAACACACCAGCAATTACTAGTAATAAACCTTCTGCCATTTCTTGTTCCGGCATGCTGCCAGCCTGCATTTTTTGTTGCGCTTGCATTAGGGTGCTAAGCCCTTGTTGTCTAACTAAATGCGCACCAGCAAAGGCGGTTAAGATAACGATAGCTACAGTGTACCAACCACCTATTTGTTCACCCACGTTGATCAATATGGCTATTTCGACAATAGGTAAAATGGCGAATAATAAAAATAATTTAAACAAAGATGCCTCGTTATTTGGGCTATACGTAACAAGCTTTACGTATACCTTGTATGTTAGTGTGTAGGTTATGATATTGGGACTAATCAACAAAATTCTAGCTTATGTACAATCACATTGTTACAGAGTGTTGCTTGGTTTGTCTAACGAGTTTAATGCCTAAGGGCTTTTTATCTTTTAAGTTCAACTTATTTAGCAAAGTAGTGAAATTTGACTGTCAAAGATTGGGTCTCTAAACAAAATAATGTGTAGTAAATATGCAGTCTTAATATTTTGTTAAGGTTTGTGCCTTAATATTATTTAATAATCCCTGTTGGTCCATTGGTATAATGAACATAGTGCCAAGTTACCTTTTACATAAGAAGTGTTGTCGATGAAATTCAGTTTTAGATATTATGTTTTACTACTTAGCTTTTGTTTTTTTTCATCTGTGGTTATGGCGCAAACTTCCGCTCCTTTAAGTGATCTGTTTGCTGACGAACCAGAATTTTTACAAGTAGATGAAGCGTTTCAATTCGACTTCGCCCAGCAAGGCGATCAGCTCATCCTGAGCTGGAAAATAGCTGATGGTTATTATCTGTATAAAAAGCAGTTTAAAACAGTTGTTAAGCAGGCTGAGTTGGGTATGCCCGTTTTTCCAGTGGCCGAACAAATTGAAGATGAGTTTTATGGATTATCTGACGTATTTCGTAACCAACTAGATATAACTTACCTCGTAGTATCCTCAGTGCAAGATGGCATAGTTAAAATTCGTTATCAGGGCTGTGCGGATGCGGGTTTGTGTTATCCACCCACTACTAAAGAAGTGTATCTGAATCAGGTTGGAAATGCCTCTTTAGCTTTAGCGGAGTCTAACCAATCATCAAAAAATTCTGTAATTGAAACAAATACTCAAGCACCCATTTCGGAGCAGTTTGAGTTAGCCAGTCTGTTGTCTAGTGAACAGAGTTTATTTATCACCCTGCTGCTATTTTTAGGCTTAGGTATTGGTTTAGCTTTTACACCTTGTGTATTTCCTATGTATCCAATTTTGTCTGGTATTGTGATTGGTCAAGGTAAAACTATTAGTACGTCTCGAGCGTTTACTTTGTCATTTGTGTATGTACAAGGTATGGCTATCACTTACTCGTTGTTGGGGTTGATTGTTGCTTCTGCAGGTGTGCAATTCCAAGCTGGTTTACAACACCCGGCTATTTTAATTGCGCTAATTGTCATCTTTGTGTTGTTAGCAGTCGTGATGTTTGGTGCCTATGAGTTGCAATTGCCTTCTTCATGGCAAGAAAAGCTCAATGCGATGAGCAATAAACAAACCAGTGGCAGTTATCTTGGGGTGTTGGCGATGGGGGCGATTTCTGGTTTAGTGGCTTCTCCGTGCACCACTGCGCCGCTGACTGGGATTTTGTTATTTATCGCCCAAAGTGGTGATTTAGTCCTGGGGTTCAGTGCACTGTATGTATTGAGTTTAGGTATGGGTATTCCGCTGATCTTATTCGGTATTACGGGTGGTAAATTGTTACCCAAGGCGGGCAATTGGATGAACGTTGTTAAAGTCACGTTTGGTTTTATGATGCTGGCAGTTGCCATTATGTTTGTAGAACGTTTAGTTTCACATGTTGCTACCGACATCGCTTGGACATTGCTTGGCTTAACCACTTTCACATATTTCTTTGTGATGAATCAAAACAGCCCAACAACTTTTTACAAAGGCCTTCGTGCATTATTAATCTTCATTGGCCTGTTTGTCTCAGCCGGTTATGGTTACCAAACAATCAATGGGATCGGCCACAGCGATACTCAAGCTCAATCAAGTAATACCACTGTCGCACATCAAGAATTTCTGAAGGTAAGCAGTATCGAAAGCTTCAATCTAGCACTAGCCGAGGCCAATGCTAATGGGCAAACAGTGATGTTAGACCTCTACGCAGATTGGTGTGTAGCGTGTAAAGAGTTTGAAAAATATACCTTCTCCGATAGTCAGGTCGTGACAGCATTGAGCGATTCCGTTCTAATGCAGATTGATTTAACTGATAACACTGATAACAATATTGCATTCCAAGAGAAGTTTTCAGTGTTAGGTTTACCGACTATCTTGTTTTTTGATACGCAAGGACAAGAAATAAGCACGGCTAGAGTGACGGGTTTTATGCGTGCCGCACCTTTTGCTGAGCATGTGAATAACCTTTTTGCTAAGTAATTGTGTCTTGTACTATCACTCGGTTTTTTATAACTAAATTTTTCACTACTTTTCCATTAACTTTTTTTACAGCCATATTCAGTGTGTTGGTTACCTGTAGTTCTCTAGCGAACTCAGGTAATTACTGCATGGATGATTGGGCATGCGTAGAGAAAATAGAGAACAACAAGCAGGTCAGTTATTGGCTCTACAATAAAAAACCTTTTGTGGTGACAGTCACCTTAGAAGTGGACACCAGTAACTTAAAAACGTCTGCCACAAACCAGCGCCAACATATTGTTAACCAAGTGCTTCAAGGGCATCAGCGAGTTAAAGTGCTTGAGTTGCAGCCCATCAACATTAGGCGAAAAATTTGGTACGACGAATCTTTTTATTGGGCACCAGGCAATATGCTGGCGAAACATCAAGGGAATACTGTTTATCAATATCCATATGTTGACGGTGATTATTTTCCCATAGTACAAGGCTTTGGTGGTGGATATAGCCACAGAGGTGCATCAAAGTATGCGGTTGATTTTGCTATGCCCATTGGTACTGCGATACATGCAGCAAGGGCAGGGGTTGTGATTGATTTAGTGGAGCATCACACTCGGGGAGGTGCTAGTCGAAAATACGCGAAATATGCTAATTACGTAGTGATTTTACATGCCGATGACACCACCGGTGAGTATTACCATCTGAGAAAAGATGGCGTTACAGTTGCACAAGGTGAGCGCGTTATAGCAGGTCAAAAAATAGGTTACTCGGGTAATACTGGGTTTTCTTCTTTGCCGCACTTACACTTTGCGGTTTATCACGCAATGCCTTTCGGCAAGTATCAATCACTGCCTTTTGTGTTTGAATAAATACTGGGTTATATCTCTATTCCGAGTTTAAGTTACTTACCATGTCTTTTCTAATAGTGCGGGAATATCGACTGCTGGAACCGGTTTAGAGAAGTAGTAACCTTGTAAATGCTGACATTTATTCTTTTTGAAAAACTCTACCTGCTCAAGGGTTTCAATACCCTCTGCCACACAACTCATTTTTAATTGTTTAGCCATGCTAAGTGTTGTGAGGATAATGGCCTCATTATTTTGGTTTTTACCGATGTCATCAACAAAACTTTTATCCACCTTGATGATGTTTATTGGGAATTCTTTAAGATACTTAAGAGATGAAAACCCAGTACCAAAATCATCTAACGCAATTAAAAAGCCTTTCTGCTGTATTTGGGTCATGTACGTCAGTGCTTTATCGTAATCGCGCATCAAGGCACTTTCGGTAATTTCAAAACGTATGGATGTAACGGGTATTTTATTTTGCTCCAAAAGCAGAATAATCTTATCAATTGAAGACTGGTTGTCGAAATGTTTAGCCGACAGGTTTACCGAAAGGTATCCAGTAAAACCATTCTGGCGCATTGCATTCAGTACTGGCATTGCGCGTTCAAATGCATCCAATGTCATATGCTCTATTAACCCGAGCTCTTCTGAAACAGGAATAAATGTGTCTGGATTTATCATGCCGTTACGAGTCGGCCAGCGCATCAAAATTTCAAAGCCCTCAATTTTTTGGCTTTGAGTATTAAAGATCGGTTGATAATAGTTTTCAAATTTTTTGGCTTGATGGGCTTTCTTTAACTGGTTTTCCAATTTCAACCTAGCTTTCACCAATTCATCCATTTGCTGAGTGAAAAATTGAAAATTACTTCTGCCCTGTTCTTTAGCATGATACATGGCGATATCTGCATTTTTGAGCAGGTCCTCGGCGCTAAGGCCATCGCCTGGATACATGGCAATGCCGATACTAGATGACACGCTCACCGTTTGTGAACTTAAGGTCATTGGTGTATCAATAATAAAGCTAATCTCAGTTACTAGAGCGCTAATGGCTTCAACGGATGAAACGTCTTCTATCATTATGACGAATTCGTCGCCTCCCAAGCGAGCTACCGTATCCTCTTTGCGCAGCTTGTCACTTAGACGTTTAGCAATAATGATCAGTAACTCGTCGCCAGCTTTATGACCTAAGCTATCGTTTACCTGTTTAAATTTATCAAGGTCAATAAAAAATACAGCCATGCTCTTCGCTGTTCTTTTAGCATGTTCTAAACCTCTTTCAATTCTATCTAAGAGTAAGGTTCTGTTAGGTAAACCGGTAAGTGAGTCAAAATTCGCTAAGGTTAAAAGTTTTGCCTCTGCTGCTTTTTGTTCAGTGATATCAGAAATAATAACTAAAAAGTGTTCTATCTTAGTTATGTCATGCACGCTAGCTACTGCATGAATATGAACCATAGTATCTCGGCTATCGCCATTGCTAAGAAGTATTTTGTCTTCTCCTTGCCATTGATTACCCGCTTTAAATGTGAGGATTTTTTTCCAAAAATTAGCCGTTTCAGGCGTTTGTAGCTTGAGTAGTTTAATCAGCTCTTTTGGGACATATTCATCATCTTCTATGTTAAAAAACTTTTTAAATGCGTCATTGGAAGCTACTGGATAATACTTATGGTTATAGATAATGACCCAATCTAAAGTATGTTTAAAAGCTTCTCCAAATAGACGTAAGTTTTCTTGATCTGCAACGGTTTCAGTAATATTAGTGTAAGTGCCAGTGACTAACAACGGCTTACCATGCTTAGCCTCGACTACTTTTCCTACGTCGCGGAACCATAGCCAAGTCTTATCTTTAGCTGACATTCTGTAGGTGATGTCCAGTTCAACGTATTTGCCAGATAAAAAATCTTGCCACGCTGATTCGTATCTAACTTTGTCTCTATTATGAATAAGAGATAAATGGTCTTGAAAACTCATTGTTTTATTATTAGTCAGTTCGTCGGTTATTCTGGATATAAAAAATATATCGTGTTCAGTCTGAAATTCCCAAATGCCACTGTTACTGGCGTTCAAAGCGAGGGTTAACTTATTCTTACTGAGAATTACCTCCTGGTGTGCCTTATGTAAACGTAAGTTATGGGCTCGGAGGTAATGCCAGAGAAACAGCAACCCAATTAAACAAATTAAAGAATAAAAAGTGAAGGCGAGGGGAGACGCCCAAGGGGCGTAATTCACTTTGATGTTAATCGTTGCGGGTTTGGACTTTGTTCCGCTTTCTGAGTTAAATGCTATGACCGAGAACACATATTGACCCGGACTCAGCTTAGGAAACATCACCTCAGGGCGAGTGGTAATTGGGGAAGTTAAGTTGTTTTTTCCACTCAGTTGATATTGATATCTCGTACTTCTTTGTCCTTGATACTCAAGGGTAGAAAAATGAATAGAAAGGCCTGCATCATCATGATTGAGTTCAACTGTCTGACCGTCTAGATTTGAAAAAGGCATCACTAAATCATTCGATACCATTGTTACATTCGTGATGGCGACGTTAATATCATGATTCTTTTTCACATTGACTTTGAGAGGATCAAAAAAGACAAGGCCTTTTGGTGAGCCATAAACCATACGCCCATCCAATAGCGTTAAACTGGTGTTTGAATTAAATTCACTGTTGGCTAAACCTTGCTCTTGGTCGAATTTTTGTATGTGATGGTTTTGAGGAGAAAATTTAATCAGACCAGAATTAGAGCTTATCCAAATATTACCTTTTGTATCTGGTTGCATATCGAAGATTGCATTATTTGGCAGTAGATTTTGTTTGTTATAAAAAAACTTTTTTTCATATGTCACCCCATCAATACCCACTAACCCATATCCTGGATAGGTTATCCACATAATATTATTAGCGTCCATTAATACATCACTGGGGTAAACCTTTGACTTTAATTGTTGCAAAGGTGTTTCATGGATTAATTTGACTTGGGTAGTGGCATTATCCATTTCCCATAATTTCCCATATTCACTGATAAGTGTTGTATTTGGCTTAGTGCCTTTAATAAAGCCAAAAGTATTGTGTGAATTTATTGATGCAGACAACTGCTCGAACTTATGAACGTTACCTGTGCCTGGCGAATAGCGAAAAAAACCGGCGTCAGTCACCAGCAATATATCTTCTTTTGGCGTGACAAAAATATCCCAAATGTCTGACTTTAGAATAAGGTCATCTTCTATGCTGTTTATTTTCAGCGGATAGGTTTTACCCGTTTTACTATCAAACCTTAAAACCCCGTCTCCGGTGTTTAACCATAACTGATTATCTTGTCCTGCTTCGATAGAAGTAATTGACGAAGATGAATGTTGTGCTTTTTCGTCATCTGAGACTAAAAAACTCTGTGTTGTACCATCTGAAAGGTTAAATAAATTGAGGCCGTTTCGTGTTCCAACCCATAGCGAGTCCTTGTCTTGCTGGTGCACACTCCTAATATCATTATGACTGAGAACTTTTTTAGCTCTTCCTCCCCGTGTATTGTAAACGTTGTTAAAAAGTGCTGTTGTAGGTGACCAATAGATAGCGCCATCGTATTCAGAGCCAAGCCAAATATTATGATTACTGTCTATGACCAGATTCTTTAATACATCACTCGTTATAAAGTCTCGGCTGTCAGTGGGGAGGAGTATGTGTTGTAGCTGGTCAGTTTTTGTGTGGTAGCTGTATAGCCCATTATCTGTTGCCAGGTAAAATAAGTCATTATTAAAACCCGCTAATCCCCATATATTTCTGTGCTCAATGGAATGTTTTGCTTCAGGTGCTGGGCGAGTACCTAAAATAAATTCTATAGCATGTGAAAGTGGCAAGTTAAATAGCCCTTCAACTGTCCCAATCCATAATGTATTTTGGTTGTCTGCATACAACATTTTGACATTTAGGTTATCTAGCGTTGTTGCGACTGATTGCAGATAACTAATTAAAATAGGCGTGTTGTTACCCCTTACAACCGCAAATAAACCATTACTTGTGCCTATAAAAAGAATGTTTTGTGATAACAAATGGGCTCGTACAAAATTCCCATTATCAATCATTTTATCTGGTAACGAATACTCAACAGAAAGCTTATCGGTGACGTATGAATAAGAATAAACACCCTCATCCATCGAGAATAATATATCGCCTTGTTCATCTTCGCTAATGTAATTCGCTCTTTGAGTTAATTGATTATCATGTTTCGATCTTAAATTGATAACGTGCTTAGTAATATTATTTTTGAGGTTATATTGGTGAACGCCTTTGATAGAGTCACTGACCCAAAGGTTTTTTTTTGAATCTTGAAATAAGTAATTTATCGTAGCATCATTGAATTCATTGTTCGGACCCAGTACGTGTCGGTTTTGATAACCATCAAACCGATTTAAGCCATTAGCG
>JAWUXT010000020.1:0-13968 GCA_034111205.1 Paraglaciecola sp.
ACCTCCAGTTGAAGGTATGTTGCAACTGACCAGTTCCCAGTTTTGTCTACCCAATTCATTTAGATTCGCCTCAAAACTGTTTGCATCTGGTTCAGGACTCACAACCCCTTTGGATTTGATTTTTGAATTGACCACTTTATATTCCCACTGCATATACCACGCTCCTTAATATAAGCTGCCGCTATTAATGATGGGTTGAGCATTTTTATCGCCACATAACACAACCAACAAATTGCTCACCATCATAGCCTTACGTTCTTCGTCAAGTTCAACGACGCCACGTTCCTTGAGTCTATCTAATGCCATTTCAACCATGCCTACTGCGCCCTCCACAATCTTACTGCGGGCAGCAATAATTGCGGTAGCTTGCTGGCGTTGTAACATCGCGCTGGCAATTTCTGGTGAATAAGCTAAATGACTTATTTTAGCCTCATGCACCGTCAACCCTGCTCTGCCCAAACGTTCTTGTATTTCTTGTTTTAAAATTTCAGAAATATGTTGAGGATGGCTACGCAGTGCAATATCAGCACTGTCATCATCCTGTGGGTCGTAGCAGTAACTGCTGGCCATATTTCGAAGGGCTGATTCAGTTTGAATAGTGACGTAACTTTCATAGTCATCTACCTCAAACATGGCTTCAGCCGAGTCAGTCACAGACCATACTACTATGGTGGCGATTTCTATGGGGTTACCTAGATTATCGTTGACTTTAATTTTGGCTGATTCGAAGTTACGAATGCGTAATGAAACCGTTTTACGCATAAAAAATGGGATAGTCCAGCGAAGGCCATTGCGTTTTTCCGTACCCACATAACTACCAAATAAGGTCATCACTTTGGCTTGATTAGGTTGCACCATAAAGAAACCAGCCCAGCAAATAAGCACAATGATGGAGCAAATAAGGCTCACAGGAACTAATATTTTGTTCGCGAGCATGATGCCAAAACTAATTTGTAGTAAGGGTAAAACCACAAAAAATGCCAAGTACCCATTGATTGAAAAGCCTTTTTTCTCGGTAATCATAGAAAACTCCTAAGTGATATCATTATGATATTTAATTGAGTTTATTATTGTTTTGTTAAAAAAGCAATTGGATGTTTATATTTGCTTAAACTTCAGTTTTAAAAAATATAAAGTGTTTTGGTAAATTACTTAATCTGAAGAGTAATTAGTTATCCACTTGTAATTAAGGGAAATTGTCAGGTTTTTTAACACTTCAGATGAAATGTTTTATTTGCAATTTTCTAATTAATTGTTTTTTATTAAGAAAAATTTTTGGTGCAACAATTGCATTGCGTCGGACCAATAGGTCAAGTTTACCTGTTGAGTAGTATGTAATTCACTCCCTGTCATATGGATGTCACAGAAGTATTAGAACATCGCTCGCATCAAAAATAATAATTATTAAAAGTCGGAACACCGACCCAAACAAGTTTTCAGGAGAGAACATGAAATTGAAATATCCAGCTCTGTTGGCGTTACTTTTAAGTGCGCCATCAGTATTTGCTCAAGTACCAAGCGTGGTTATCAATGAAGTCGATGCAGATACACCAGGGACTGATTCTGCTGAATTCGTCGAATTGTATGATGGCGGCTCAGGAAACACTGACTTAACTGGTTTAACCGTTGTTTTCTATAACGGCTCAAATAATCTATCTTATTTATCATCTAAATTGGATGGCCTTAAAACAAACAACGCCGGTTATTTTGTTCTTTGTGGTGACGTTTCAAAAGTGGAAAATTGTGACTTAGACGTAGGGGCAAATACAAATCTGATTCAAAACGGTCAAGATGCGATTGCGCTGTATTCTGGTGAAGCATTATCTTTTCCAAGTAACAGCGCAGTTACAACCGACAACCTTATTGATGCGATAGTGTATGACACTGATGATAGTGACGATGCGGCGCTTTTAGTGTTATTGAATGCTGGTCAGCCACAAGTAGATGAAGATGGAAGCGATGGGAAAGACACTGAGTCTAATCAACGTTGTGCAAACGGTAGCGGTGGCGCACGTAACACTAGTACTTATCAACAGCATCTTGCTACACCAGGAGCAGAAAATGTTTGTGGCGCAGATGAAGCTCCTTTCATTACATCAATTGTTCCATTAAATGGCGAAAGTAACGTGGCAATAGATGCCAATATTAACGTTACCTTTAATGAAGACGTGGTGATTGCTGGATACAATGCGATAGTTTGTGAAAACGAAGCATCCATTACGGTTACTGCAACCGGTGAAGGCGACAGCTATGTGCTCAACCCAGACCAAGACTTTGTATCGGGTGATAGCTGTAGCTTTACTATAAGCGCGACAGACGTAACTGATTTAGATGGTGAGCCAGATAACTTGGCTGAAGATATAACAGTGACCTTCAGTGTTGTTGACACCAGTGTAGTGGTTGAGTTAGTAATTAACGAGTTTCTTGCGGACCCTGCCAGCGGCATTAACGGTGATGCAAATGGTGATGGTACCCGTGACTCCGGCCAAGATGAATTTGTTGAGTTGGTAAATTTCGGTAATTCTGATCTTGATTTAAGCGGCTGGACGTTAAGTGATGCTGTTCAATTGCGTCATACTTTTCCGGAAGGATCAATAGTTGAAGCTGGCTGTGCTGCAGTGGTATTCGGCGGCGGCGCACCTCAAGGAGCATTCGGTGGTGCATTAGTACAAACCGCTTCTGCTGGCTCAGTTGGTTTTAATAATGGTGGCGATACCATTACCATGACCAATGGCGTGAGTACCTTTGAAGTCGTGTATGGCTCTGAAGGTGGTAACAACCAGTCTCTCACGTTAAACCCTGATGTTACAGGCGAAGCATACAGTGCTCATTCATCGGTTGAGGCAGCTAGCGGCGCATTGTTCTCACCTGGCACTAAGCTAGACGGAACAAAGTTTGCTGGCTGTACCATTCCTGATATTGCACCTACTGTGGTGGACATCACTCCTGCAGACGGCGCAACTGAAGTCGGCGTAGATAGCGTTATCAGCTTGAGCTTTAGCGAAGAAGTAACTGTGTCTCAGTGGCCAAACCTAGTGTGCGAACTAAGCGGTGAAATGTCGCTAGACGGTGCATTGAGCGGTACCGAGTTCACATTGACGCCTGCTACTGAGTTCGAAAACGTCGATACATGTACTTTCACAGTGCCAGCTGCGTCAGTAGCTGATGTAGATGGTACACCAGACATGATGGCTAGCGACTTTGTTAGCAGCTTTAATACTGCTGCATTACTTTCTGTTATGCCTATTCATGAAGTGCAAGGTAGTGGTAATGCTAGCAACTTAATTGGTCAAACTGTATTGGTACAAGCTATTGTTACGGCAGTATTGCCTGACTCAAATGTTTTCTATGTTCAGGAAGAAGACGTCGATACTGATGTTAACCCAGCTACCTCAGAAGGTATCTTAGTGTTTACTGATGGAGCATTTGACATGCCGGCAGTAGGTGACTTAGTTGAGGCCAGAGGTTTGGTTTCTGAATTATTTAATAGAACTCAAATTACTTTATCTTCTGCTCCATCGATCATTGCTGAAGATTCAGTATTGCCATCTGCCGCAACTCTTACTTTACCAGTTGCATCACTTGATGAACTTGAAGCTTTAGAAGGGATGTTGGTGACCAGTTCTGGTGCGCTGATAGTAACAGACGTCTTTACGTTAGGTCGTTTTGGTCAAGCTGTATTGTCGAGCAAGCGTCTTTACATCCCTACTAATATCTTTACCCCAGGTTCAGTAGAAGCCATTGCATTGGAGCAAAGCAACAGCCTAGATCGCGTATTACTGGATGACGGTAATGATAGTCAAAACCCAGAAGTGGTGCCCTTCCCAACTAGCGGTTTGTCAGCATCGAATACTTTGCGTTTAGGCGATACAATAGCGTTGCTGACAGGTGTTGTTGACTTTGCCTTCGGTGATTACCGCATTATACCTACTCAAGATCCAACATTTGTAGCTACCAATCCTCGTACTGCTGAGCCTGATTTGAATTTAGGTAATTTGAAAGTCGCTAGCTTAAATGTGCTTAATTACTTCAATAATATTGATGATTCTGGGAGTATTTGTGGCCCAACTGCAAGTTCTAGCTGCCGCGGAGCTGACAGTGAGTTGGAGTTTGAACGTCAAAAGGCAAAAACTGTTGCGGCGATTGTAGCAATGGACGCGGATATTGTTGGCTTAATGGAAATCGAAAATAATGGTTTCTCTGAAGGTTCAGCAATTGCTGATTTAGTTGCAGGGATCAATGCCGTTATGGGAGCGGGTACCTATTCGATTGTTGACCCTGGCGCGGCTATAGGCACAGATGCCATAACCGTTGCGTTTATGTATAAACCGAGTGTGGTATCACTCGCTGGCTTACCAAAAATACTTAATAGATTTAATTCTATCACTGACGAAGATGATGTGCCGTTGTTTAATGATGGTAAAAATCGTCCTTCTTTAGTTCAGGAGTTTGCTTTGCTTGAAAATGGCGAAACGCTAGTCATTAGCGTTAACCATTTAAAATCTAAAGGTTCAGGTTGTGGTGTTGGCGATGATGATACCACTACAGGTCAAGGAAACTGTAATCTGACTCGTACACGTGCTGCACAGGCGCTAAGTGCGTTTCTAGATGCTCAGTATCCTGATACCGCCACGTTAATCATGGGTGATTTGAATGCTTATGCAAAAGAAGATCCTATTAGCGCATTAGAAGGGGCGGGTTATACCAATCTAGTGAATTATTTTGGTGGTGATGCCGCTTATTCGTATAGCTTTAGAGGCCTGTTAGGTTATCTAGACCATGCGTTAGCGAATGAAGAAGCGCTTGCTAAAGTGGTGGATGTGACTGAGTGGCATATCAACGCTGATGAGCCGATTTCTCTTGATTATAATGTTGAGTTTAAGGCACCTGCAAATGTTACTGGTTATTACTCAAATGATGCATACCGCATGTCTGACCATGATCCTGTTTTGATTGCTATGCAATTTGATGCTGAGCCAGTAATCGGTGATTGGGATGCAGATGGTGATGTAGATATGGATGACTATCGCGGATTGTATAGAGCCATCTTATCTAGACAAGAAATTGATATAGCCTTTGATTTAAATGGCGACGGTAGAGTTAATACCCTAGACGTCAGAGAGCTTAGAAATTTATGTACACGCAGCCGTTGCGCTGTGTAACAACCTATAAAATTTAAAATTGGATGTAAAAAAATGAAATTTAATAAACTTTTAGCAGTATTGACATTATTTGTTGGCTTTCAAGTGAACGCAAACATGATTGAGATTGAACTGGATAGTACACAAGTTCAACCAAACGATATCTTAAGTATTAATTTGATTACCAACTTCACTGATCCAGTGGACGAGTTTGACTTTGATTTCCTATTTGATACCAGTGTTTTTAGTTTTGTAGCTGGCTCAGAATCAACTGATTTACCAAATGATGGGTTTGATGCCATTTTCTCTATTGCAGGAAATGCAACGGGTTTAGGTCTTGGGTTTATTGATTTTTCAAGCTTCCTTAGCGGCGAATATTTTATTTCTTTTGACTTAAAAGCCAATGTTGCTGGAGCAAGTACATTTGATTTAGCTGTGAACACACTTTATAGCTTCATTGCAGATCAAGATTATCAGTTAGCTGCAGTTGAGCAAAAATCAGCAACAGTATCAGCACCTGCCACTCTTGGTTTATTCGTTATTGCTTTAATAGCTTTTGCTGGATTTCGCCGTAAAGCGTAATTCTGAATAAGTGAAGTCATGAAAAAAGGCGGTTGATGTAAATCAACCGCCTTTTTGTTTTTAGCTACTTGCAGTAGTTAATTACTGATAATCAAACTCCGCATCACTTACCACCATCAAGTCATCTGCACCACTAAACAAGTTAGCTTTAAGCGCGTCTTTCCTTGGTAGCAGTCTTTTAATATAAAAAGCACAAGTCTTGGCTTTACCGGATTTGATACTTTCATTATCCGAACGCTCCGCGGTATCGGCCATACTCAACCAAATTACACCTAACAAACAATAAGCGCTGTAATTCATGAAGTCGTATGCAGCACCTGCTAAATCAACCGCATTTTGTTGTTTTAGCTCGGTTGCTGTGGCCAACCATTCGGCTAGTAGCGCAGATGCCTGTGCTTGCATATCGGAATTAGTCATCTGTTCTATTTTACTGTTAAACAGCTCGAATGTATCTTCCAGCATAGTGCCTTTGTCACGGGCCAGTTTTCTGGATATTAAATCCAGAGCCTGAATGCCGTTGGTACCTTCATACAACTGCGCAATTCTGGCGTCGCGAACGAGTTGCTCCATGCCCCATTCACGAATATAGCCATGGCCACCGTAGACTTGTATACCGAGATTACTCATCTCGCTACCCATATCTGTCATAAAGCCTTTAACAATAGGGGTTAAAAAAGAGATAACGCTTTTCGCCTTATGCTTTTCTTGATCTTTACCAAATCTTTCTACATCCATCAGCTGTGCATAAAGCAGAGCTAAAGCACGACAGCCCTCGGCTATGGCTTTTTGAGTCAGTAACATTTTGCGAACGTCAGGTTGATGAATTATTGGGTCAGCTTTTTTGCTTGGCTCTTGTATGCCCTGAGGTGCGCGGGATTGCAAGCGTTCGCGAGCATACTCCAAAGAGCCTTGATACGATGCTTCTACAATACCAAGGCCCTGCAGGCCTACTTGAAAACGTGCGTCATTCATCATGGTAAACATACAGGCAAGGCCGTTATTTGCTTCACCTACTAGAAACCCTTGGGCACCATCAAAATTCATGACACAAGTAGGGCTAGCTTTAATCCCCATTTTTTTCTCAATACTGCCCACAGTGACCGCATTTCTTTGGCCTATACCACCGTCGCTAAGAGGTAAGAATTTTGGTGTTAAAAATAAACTAATGCCTTTCACACCCTCAGGTGCATCCGGGAGTCTGGCTAGCACTAAATGGATGATATTGTCAGTCCAGTCGTGATCGCCAGAAGAAATAAATATTTTGCTTCCGGTTATATTAAAGCTACCGTCTTCATTGGGTATAGCTTTAGTTCCTAATAAACTTAAGTCAGTTCCTGCATGGGGCTCTGTTAAACACATAGTGCCAGTCCATTCGCCAGAAATAAGTTTGGATAAATAGGTATTTTGAAGGTCAGTACTTGCATGTTTTGTGATGGCTAATATGGCGCTTTCGCTCAGCATACCCGTCAAGCGCCAGCTTAAGTTGGCTGAATTCAACATTTCATGGACTGGCACTGCAATGGTATTAGGCAAATCTTGCCCGCCAAAGTCAGCGTTTCCTAACATCGCGTTCCATCCGTTTGCCACGTACTCTTTATGGGCCTCAGCAAAACCATCGGGAGTCGTGACTTTTCCATCAACTAATTTAGCACCTTGCTCGTCACCTTCTCGATTTAGTGGCGCGATGATTTCTTCAGCAAATTTTGCGCCCTGAAGTAAGATTTCGTTGACTAAATCCTGATCAAAATCTTCTAATCCTAATTTTTGATAATGTGCCGACAGATTTAACCAATCATGCAGTATAAATTGCATGTCTTTTATTGGGGCATGGTATTGGGACATAGGAATAATCTCTAAAAATCTAATATTGTAGCGATTGTACTGTTATTTGATGGTTTTAGTTCCTAAAAATCATGTAATGACTATTAAAAGTGTTGATGTGGCGTTACTCATTTTATGAATGTTCGCTGCTTTTAGCCGACGTTACACTCTCAAATCATTCTAATTGATTGTAAGCTTCACGTAATGTAATCAAATTAATGTTGTTCACCCAATGGTCTTGTTCTGTGCTAAATGGGTTAACCAAAGAAATTTCACTGGTTTTGCGCTGAGCCCATTCTGGAACTGGAAACTCCTGCAGTTGCCTAGAAAAGTCATCGGTGAGTTTACATTCAAAATATTGGGTTTCATCTGGAGCTGTAAACAGTAACTTACCCACTTCAACATTTAATCCTGTTGTTTCCCACACTGCTTGATGCGCGGTACATTGAGCGCTTATTAAATTTTGTTGTTTATGAGTGGGTAGATTCCAACCATTGGTATCGTGATTTTTGACCGCTAAAAGTCGAACGTTTGATTTTATGAGACAGGCTGCTGCTGCAGGCTCTGTTTCTGTATATAATATATCCGTTCTGCACATTGGGTCGGCAGGAATGTCTCTACTGCAGCCTGATACAAAAAATACTAAAATTGTTGTTGCTACAAATAATCTATTCAGCACAATGTTGCGTATACCTGCAAAATGAATTTTAGTTATTATCACATTAAATTCCACATTCTCCACGATTAATTGTATAGGCTAACAATTCAAAATTTGCTTCAGAAGTTTTATTCAATTTTATATTTTAAATAGGTTGTATCATGTCTAAAGGGTTAAAAGTTTCTCCTCTGTTAATTGCTGTTGTGTTGTGCTTAGGTTTGGTGGTGTATTTATATTTGCCAAAGGAGGAGTCTCAACAAGTTAGACAATCCAATGCTACTTTAGTGAAAGTACATCGCGCAGCTGAAGAGCAGTTCGAAGTAATTGTTGAAGCGTTAGGTACGGGTAGGGCAAATGAGTCAGTACTTATCACCACACAAACCTCAGATATTGTATATAAAATCGATTTTGACGACGGTGATAGGGTAAAGGCTGGCCAGGTATTACTGACCTTAATTGACTTAGAAGAAAAAGCGAAGTTAGCCGCGTTAGACGTTGACTTACAGGAAGCAAATCGCCAATTAAATCGCATCGCTAACTTAGCTAAAAACAATGTGGCGTCTGAACAATTATTAGATGAGCAACAAGCCGAAGTTAATGCTCTGATAGCTGAAATGAATGTATTAAAAACGCAAATGCTCGCGCTCCAAGTAAGGGCGCCTTTTGATGGTTTATTGGGATTACGTCAAGTCAGTGTTGGGGCGTTAGTTCGACCCGGTGATGCCATCACTACCTTAGATGATTTATCTATTATCAAAGTTGATTTTAATATTGCCGAAGTGCATTTACCCAACTTGGCGATTGGTCAAAATATCCGAGCGACGTCTATTGCCTACCCTGATGAAATATTCGAAGGCAAGATAGTCAGCATAGGCTCTAGGGTTGACCCTGCTACACGCGCAATTCAAATTCGGGCCAATATTAACAATCAAGATTTTAAATTACGTCCGGGTATGCTGTTACAGATTAACTTGCAGAAGAAAATGCTGACCACCTTAATTCTTCCAGAAGCTAGCTTAGTACCAGTAGAGGATAAACATTTTGTGTTTGTAGTTAAGGATGCACAAGTCACCAGAAAACAGGTGAAAATAGGCTTGCGTAAACCTGGCAAAGTGCAAATTGTTTCGGGTTTAAACGAGGGTGAGCTGGTGGTAATTGAAGGCGCGTTAAAATTAAGAGATGGCTCAAAAGTCAAAATTCTTAATGTTGATGCGATAAAGGGGTAAGCCATGTTTCTTTCAGATATATCGGTTAAACGCCCCGTTTTTGCATCAGTTGTGAATTTGTTGCTTGTGGTATTTGGCATCGTTTCTATTAGTTTATTATCGTTGCGAGAATATCCTGATATCGACCCCCCAATCGTTTCAATCAACACTAACTACCCTGGTGCTTCCGCCTCGATTGTAGAAACACGTATCACTCAGTTAATCGAAGAACGTATTAGTGGTATCGAAGGGATTAAAAATATTGAGTCCAGTAGTCGCAATGGGCGCTCATCTATCAGTATTGAGTTTGATCTGTCCAGAGATATTGATGCCGCATCGAATGATGTGCGCGAGAGAGTAAGCCGAGTACTCAACAATCTGCCTGATCAAGCCGAACCCCCTGAGGTGTCTAAGTCTAATTCAGACGAAGACGTTATAGTTTGGTACAACTTACGCAGCGACAACCTATCGGTGTTGGAATTAACCGATTATGCGGATAGATTTGTAGTTGACCGTTTATCGGTTGCAGAGGGCGTTGCACGCGTTCAACTCGGTGGTGGGCGTAGATACGCTATGAAGGTCTGGCTAGATAGAAATGCTATGGCAGCCAGAGATATTACCGTGACGGATATCGAGAATGTCATACGCTCTGAGAATGTTGAATTACCCGCTGGTGAAGTAGAATCTATCGATCGGGATTTTGAAGTCCGAGTGGCCAGAAGTTTTCTCAGTCCAGAAGACTTTTCCAACCTAACCATTAAGGCCAGTGCCGATGGTTACTTAGTTAAATTAAAAGAAGTGGCGCGAGTTGAATTAGGTGCTGAGGACGACGAGACAGAGTTTCGTGGCGGTGGCGTAAACATGATTGGTTTAGGTATTGTTAAACAATCAAAGGCCAATACACTCGAGGTGGCCAGAGCCGCAAAAGCTGCGATCCAACTTATCGAGCAGACTCTGCCAGACAATATTTTTATCGTCTCAAGTTATGATTCCTCGGTGTTTATTGAAGCGTCTATAAATGAAGTATATGAAACATTAGCCATTGCTATCTTGATGGTGGTATTAGTTATTTATGTGTTTTTAGGCAATATTCGAGCGACCCTAATTCCTGCCGTTACTGTGCCCGTGTCTTTGGTTTCAGCTTTTATCGTCATGTACGCCTTGGGGTTTTCGATTAACTTACTCACATTGCTAGCGATGGTTTTAGCTATTGGGTTAGTGGTTGACGACGCCATAGTGGTGTTGGAAAACATTTCCAGGCGAATAGAAATGGGTGAACCGCCAATTTTAGCAGCCTATCGAGGGGCAAGAGAAGTGGGGTTTGCAGTCATAGCAACCACGTTAGTCTTAATCTCTGTGTTTGTTCCCTTGGTATTCTTACAAGGTAATATTGGTCGACTGTTTACTGAATTTGCTTTGGCTATTGCAGCAGCAGTAGCCTTTTCTAGTGTGACTGCCTTAACTTTGTCACCCATGATGTGTTCTAAATTATTGAAAAAACGCTCAAAGCCTTCGGGATTTGCGCATTGGGTGGATACTAAGTTTAGAAAAATTGAACAAGGTTACTTTGACGGTTTAGGCACAACTCTACATCAACCATGGTTAATGAGTTTGCTGGTGATTGGTAGCATAGTGGCTTTATTTAAATTGATACAAATATTGCCCAGTGAGTTTGTGCCTAAAGAAGACAGGGGCAACTTTTTTATACTGATGCAAAGCGCCGAAGGGTCAAGTTTTGAAAGCAATGCTGCTAATTTGAAAAAGATTGAGAGTATATTGCTGCCCTATACAGAAACAGGTGAAGCCGAGCGTATTATCGTGCGTACCCCGGGTTTTGGTGGCACTGCAGGTATTGCAATAGTCGGTACGCCGATTGGTCCAGAGAAGAAGGGATCGACCTTTGATTTGATGGACGAAATTAGTGGGAAGTTAGTTAATATTCCTGACGTCACCGCTTTTGCTGTAATGCGCAGTGGGATTGGAGGGCGAGGGTTAGGCCGACCGGTGCAATTTGTGTTGCAGGGTAATACTTATGAAGAGTTAGTAGAATGGCGAGACATTGTATTAGCTAAGGCGAGAGAAAATCCTAATTTGATCCGAATCGATTCTGATTATAAAGAAACGTGGCCACAGTTATTGGTGAACATAGATAAGAACCGAGCCGCAGACCTAGGTGTGTCTATAAGTGATATAGGCCGAACACTTGAGACCATGTTAGGTCAAAGACGGGTTTCGACTTTTCTCGATAAAGGTCAAGAATATGATGTGATCTTGGAAGGCTGGGAAGAGGATTATCGCAGTCCTTCGAGCATTGAGAATATTTATGTTCGTTCGTCTCAGTCTAACCAATTGATCCCTTTAGATAACTTATTGACTGTGGGCGAAAATGCCACCTCATCGAGGCTTAATCGATACAATCGAATGCGCAGTATCACTATTAGTGCCAACCTCGCCGACGGCTACACAGTAGGTGAGGCATTAGATTATTTACGTAACATTGTGGATACTGAACTACCTGCTGAGGTAGCTATAGATTATAAAGGAGAGTCGCAGCAGTATCAGGACTCAGGCAGCTCTATTTTGTTTATCTTTGTTTTAGCCCTAGCTATCACCTATTTGGTCTTAGCAGCTCAATTCGAAAATTGGATCCAGCCACTGGTGATCATGTTAACGGTGCCTTTGGCATTAGTTGGTGCGTTTATTGGGTTGTATTTTTCAGATATGACTTTAAACATATACAGTCAAATTGGTTTGGTGATGTTAATCGGGTTAGCCGCTAAGAACGGTATTTTAATTGTTGAGTTTGCCAATCAATTACGGGATGCGGGGATAGAGTTTGAAGAGGCGTTACGTAAAGCCGCTACTCAAAGATTGCGACCCATAGTGATGACAGGCTTTACAACTATATTCAGTTCATTACCGCTGGTTTTAGCTACGGGTG
Source organism: Paraglaciecola sp. (assembly GCA_034111205.1). Classification (GTDB taxonomy): domain Bacteria; phylum Pseudomonadota; class Gammaproteobacteria; order Enterobacterales; family Alteromonadaceae; genus Paraglaciecola. Next base: position 12,349 of record JAWUXT010000020.1, read on the forward strand.
CAGGGGCTGAGAGCAGAACAGTGATTGGCATGGTGATATTCGCTGGTGTGACAGTTTCGGCCTTCCTAACCTTGTATGTTGTGCCTACTGCTTATTATTTATTGGCTAGAAATACAGGCTCACCCAATGCAAGAGCTCAAAAGATAGCTAGTCTAGAAAAGACTATCGAATATAATAAAGGTGATTTGGATATTTTATCTTGATTACTTAAAGCCGAAGCCTAGCTTGTGAATAACAGCAACGCTTTGGAGTATCATTATAATTGTTTATCTATGCGTACCGTGCCATTGGCTAGATAATATAAACGCGCTTTTTCAAGTAGATTTAGAGTGTAGTTATTTTGACTGGCTTTTGGCTCAACAATTAATGTGGCAGCGGTTTTAAATTCACCTTTTAACTGAGCAGATCTAACGTTTTCAAGCTGTGCAGCATAATCAGAAAACAAGTCTTTAACACCCATGCTAGTGCAGCCTGACAAACTTAAATCTAAGCTGAGCACGATCACATGCCTTAATAGAAAATTAGGACGTAATAATGTAAAAACTGATAAACCCATGAAAAGTTTAATCTTTTAATTGGTGACGACAGACCAGATTGAGACAGCAAAGTAGCTAATTAATTCGTGGGAAGAATATAGTTACTTAAATAAAAAAGCCCTAATAATGTAGATTATTAGGGCTTTTAATCATTTCGGTATTAATTAATCGTCTAAGAAACTTTTTAATTGCTCAGAGCGGCTTGGATGACGCAGTTTACGTAATGCTTTCGCTTCGATTTGACGAATACGCTCACGGGTTACATCAAACTGTTTACCTACCTCTTCAAGCGTGTGATCGGTATTCATATCGATACCAAAGCGCATTCTCAGTACTTTTGCTTCACGAGCGGTCAATCCAGCTAACACTTCTTGAGTTGCATCCTTTAAGCTGCCACCTGTAGCAGAGTCTAAAGGCTGCGTAATAGTATCGTCTTGTATGAAATCACCTAAGTGTGAATCTTCGTCATCACCGATAGGCGTTTCCATTGAAATTGGCTCTTTCGCGATTTTCAATACTTTACGAATTTTGTCTTCAGGCATTAACATGCGTTCTGACAATTCTTCAGGTGTGGGTTCGCGGCCCATTTCTTGCAGCATTTGACGGCTGATGCGGTTCAGCTTGTTGATCGTTTCAATCATATGCACAGGAATACGGATCGTACGTGCTTGGTCAGCAATCGAACGAGTAATCGCCTGACGTATCCACCAGGTGGCATAAGTTGAGAACTTATAACCACGACGGTATTCAAATTTATCTACTGCTTTCATCAAACCAATATTACCTTCTTGGATAAGATCCAAGAACTGCAAGCCACGGTTAGTGTATTTTTTAGCAATAGAGATAACCAAACGTAAGTTGGCTTCAACCATTTCTTTCTTTGCACGGCGCGCTTTGGCGTCACCAATAGACATACGGCGATTGATATCTTTGATATCAGCAATAATCAATCCAGTTTCGTCTTCTACCGTATTCATTTTGCTAATGGCGCGTTCAAGGTCTTCTTGATGCTCTCTCATTTCTTCTGCATAAGGCAAATTAGAGTCGAGTATTTTGAATAACCAAACGGTAGATGTTTCGTTAC
>JAWUXT010000021.1:0-32158 GCA_034111205.1 Paraglaciecola sp.
ATGGACTGCTAAAAATGCTCGACCTAGAGCGGCCTATCTATCAAGCAACAGCTGCTTATGGGCATTTTGGTAGAGAAGAGTTTCCTTGGGAAAAAACCGATATTGCGGAACAGCTTAAAGCGAGTATCTAAATTTTTAGACGTTTTCAACCCACGGGTAAAACTCGGTGACAAATTAATTTTTTGCCTGATGGTCGACGTGGTTTGAATTTGCCCATACACAAAGGAACAATATCCCTAATATTGCTGAAGTAATAACAGAAAATTTGTACATATTTGCACATATTAGTTTTAACTTAAAAATTTACTAATGAGTAAATAAAATTAACTGCTTTTAACTCAACGCAAGCTTAATCGATTACCTAATTTGGAGTATGATAAATTAACTATTAGACTTAACGAATAATTTACATGCGCCGAAATCAACATTTGTGCTTAATTTTTGTCATCACTATCTTCCTTACATCATGCGCTAAATCACCACTAGGGCGTAATCAACTTAAACTTTATTCAAGCTCTCAATTGGCAGGAATGGGCGAACAAGCTTTTACTAGTATGAAGATGGAGCAAAAGGTATCCAGCCAGCCAGTATCGAATCGTTATGTGAAGTGTATTGCCGACGCGATTACTCAACATGTACCAAAATCAGTATTTGCAGGTGTCTGGGAGCTAGTCGTATTTGATTCACCACAAATTAATGCCTTTGCCTTACCTGGAGGCAAGATTGGTGTGTACTCCGGATTAATTGAACTGACTGAAAATCAACATCAACTTGCGGCCGTTATTGGCCACGAAGTGGGTCATGTGATTGCTCAACATGGTAACGAGAGAATGTCAAGCAGTGCTCTTATTGGCATGGGAATGGACGTCACTAATCGGCTATTAAAGACCAATGAAATCGCCAGTAGTGATCTGATTATGGCTGGCCTTGGGTTGGGAGTGCAAGTTGGCGTACAATTACCATTTGGCCGTACGCATGAATCAGAAGCAGATCTGATTGGATTGGATCTAATGGCTAAAGCTGGCTTTGATCCTCGCCAGTCAATTGATTTATGGCAAAACATGGCTAAAGCCAGCGGCGACAATCGTCAACCAGAACTTTTATCGACACACCCACTGCCTACAACTCGTATAGATAATTTAGCCAACAATATGTCAAAAGCAATGCAAGGTTATACCTTGGTAGTAAACAAACCCAGTTGTAAAATTTAACGTTTTTAAAGAAAAAAAGGCCGCAGATCGCGGCTTTTTATGAAAACTAAATATTAGTCGTTTTTGTGTACATGCACGTCCATTTGTGGGAATGGAATTGAAATACCTTCCGCGTCAAAGCGTAATTTAACCGCTTCATTAAAGTCAAACTTCACTCCCCAGTAATCACCTGAAGCAACCCAAGGACGCACAACAAAGTTAACACTACTTTCGGCTAATTCTGCAACAGCTACGGTTGGAGCTGGGTCTTTTAAGATTCGATTATCACCAGCAACCATTTCTTTCAATATTTCTTTCGCTTTTTTCAAATCGCTGTCGTAACCAATGCCCACAACCATATCTACTCGACGTGTCTGTTTGGCAGAATAGTTAGTAATATTGCCAGCATAAATACCACCATTTGGTACTATGATCTGTTTATTGTCGGCCGTGGTCATTATAGTGGTAAAAATACTGATGCCTTTAACCACACCTGTTGCGCCGCCCGCTTCAATAAAATCCCCTGCTTTAAACGGTTTGAATACCAGTAACATGACGCCTGCGGCGAAGTTTTGCAACGAACCTTGCAAAGATAAACCAATGGCTAAGCCTGCGGCACCTAAGATAGCCACCAATGATGTAGTATTGACCCCCATTTGGTTTAATGATGTAACGATGACAAACAACATTAAAACGGTTTTTAGTATAGCTTTGACAAAATCCATCAGCATATCGTCATACTTAGAACGAGCCATCACTTTGCCAAAACCATTGATTAATATACCGACGACAAATTGACCAATAATGTAAATAACAATTGCCATTACAATATTAATTGTGCCCGGAATAATATAGGCATCCATTATTTGGGACATTTTTTCTGCGTCAAATCCAAACATCTTTATTCCAACCTTTTTAATTATTAAATACCATTTTAATAATATACTGTACTTTATGGTTTTATCATCTTGGATGAGAGAATAAATTGATCAATAAGATGAAAGCCAGCTTTAAAATATTCAAACAATTTATAAAATTGTTAAAATGTTACTAGTCGGGTCATTCGTTAATTTTTTGTTTTACTCTTTGCGACTCTTTGCGACTCTTTGCGACTCTTTACCACTCTTGCCATTCTTATGACTTCTTTAAATTTGATTCTGTTGATACCATCTACAAAAATATTTGTAAGTAACAAAAATGCGCATCACCAGAATTTATTACCCATTTGAATTATCCACTGACAGTTATGTCACTTTGACTGATGATGCAACTAATCATGTGGCTAATGTTTTACGTGCTAAAACTGGGCAAGCAGTTGTGTTGTTCAATGGGGATGGGAGCGAATATAGTGCTCAGTTATTTGAAGTGGCCAAACGTAAGGTCATAGTGCGCGTTGACTCTAAAATTTCTATTAGCATAGAATCGCCGCTCAGTATTCATCTTGGCCAAGGAATTTCGCGAGGTGACAAAATGGAATGGGTGATCCAAAAATCAGTCGAATTAGGCGTAACTGAGATCACCCCTCTTATTACTGAACGCTGCGGTGTAAAACTCAGTCAAGACAGATGGTCTAAGAAACATGAACAATGGCAAAAGTTAGCCATTGCAGCTTGCGAACAATGTGGCAGAAACGTATTACCGGTGTTACATGCCCCTAGTTTATTTGCAGACTGGGTAAACTTGTCCACTAATCAAGTCCGTCTCACCTTGCATCCAAGGGCAGAGATGGCATTCAGACATGTGTCCATGCCTCCTGCTGGCGCCAGATTATTGATTGGTCCAGAAGGCGGCTTTTCAGATCAAGAGATTTACCAAACCGAACAAAATGGATTTCAAACTATCCAACTAGGCCCAAGAGTTTTACGCACTGAAACAGCTGCAATCACCGCTATAGCAGCGCTGCAGGCAATACACGGAGACCTATAAAAATGCCCGCTAAAGTAAGCAGGCATTTTTAACTTTATCTTGGGTTCACACCCACTACATTAATGCAATATTCGGGTCTTGATCGTACCGTCAATCTTTTGTAGTTGCTCAAATGCGGCTTCTGCATGGTCAGTTTCAACATCAATCACTACGTAACCTATATTTTCATTGGTTTGCAGATACTGTGCAGCAATATTCAACCCTTTTTGAGCAAAGGCTTGGTTAATTTGTGTTAGCACACCCGGCGCATTTTTATGAATATGTAATAAACGTGAACGATCAGTTTGTTCAGGCAAAGATACTTCAGGGAAATTCACTGCCGACAAAGTCGAACCATTATCACTGTACTTGGCTAATTTACCCGCGACTTCGATGCCAATATTCTGCTGGGCTTCTTGAGTACTTCCACCTACGTGCGGTGTCAAAATGACATTGTCGAATTGAGTCAATGGAGATTCAAAAGGTTCGTTATTCGACTTTGGTTCTACTGGGAATACATCGATAGCGGCACCCGATAATTTGCCACTTTTCAGAGCATTGACCAATGCATCTATATCAATGATGGTACCTCTGGCAGCATTTATTAGAATTGCACCATCTTTCATCATGGCTAACTCTTTGGCGCCGATCATATTTTGAGTTTGTACTGTCTCAGGTACGTGAAGAGTAACGACATCAGAAGTATTTAATAATTGTTTTAAGGTTTTAGTTTGTGTTGAATTCCCCAAAACTAACTTATTTTCAATATCAAAAAACTGTACCCGCATCCCAAGATGTTCAGCCAAAATGCTTAATTGAGTGCCAATGTGGCCGTAACCAATGATACCGAGGGTTTTACCGCGCGCCTCAAAAGAGCCAACCGCGCTTTTATCCCAAATGCCCTTATGTGCTTTGGCATTTCTCTCTGGCACGCCACGCAACAATAAAATAATTTGAGCCAGTGCCAACTCTGCTACTGAACGGGTATTTGAAAAAGGTGCATTAAAAACGGGTATGCCTCGTATCTGCGTAGCAACCAAGTCGACCTGATTAGTACCAATACAAAAACAACCTACTGCCACTAATTTATGGGCAGCGGCAATAACATTTTCAGTCAGCTGCGTTCTAGAACGAATACCCACAAAATGTACGTCTTTAATTTTGGCAATCAATTCATCTTCTGGAAGTGATGTTTTCAGATACTCAATGTTTTCATACCCATTAGCATGCAGGGTATCTAAGGTACTTTGATGAAGACCTTCAAGTAGTAATATTTTGATTTTTTCTTTTGGCAACGACACTTTGCTCATGAGATTTCCACTTGGCAGTTGAATTAGAGACATCTGGACGTCTATTTGGAGGAGAAAATACCAGAAATCAGTCTGTTTAGAAAGGCAATTATGACTAAAACCATATTATAAAAGCGGATTTATAGTTATTGTTTATGCACAAAATGTTTAACGGCCTAGTTCACCGCTAACCATACAAGCATGTAGGTTTATCGCGTATTGAAAAGTTGTGGATTTGCTATAGTTAATTTAAAAACCTTAAATTGTTTTATACAACCATAAATCTAGGAGAATGATAGTGGCAATCGCAGACTACAAAACCGTATTTAGTGAATATCACAATGGCTCAGCTTCGTTCATCCATATGTTATCTAAGCCTATTGCAACAACACGCGACGCAGCCATAAACCAAGACGACACCGATAAATTTAAAGTGGCATCTGACAAATCAGTAAAAAAAATCAGCACAAAGGTGGTTTTTTACGGAAAGCATACCGCCGATAAGGCCATGCAACTAAATCAATTTGGTTACCATACTAAACAGCCAGTCTGTTTTATTGACTGCCAACGATTGGTCGATAAATACATTGGAGAAACCGAGAAACACCTATCAAAACTGGTTGCACAGGCTGAAATAGAAAACTGGATATTATTCTTCGATGAGGCCGATGCTCTGTTTTCTAGACGGTCTAAAATAAAAGATGCACATCACAAATATGCCAATCAAGAAGTCAGTTATATTTTAAAACGCTTATCCCAATATCCTGGCTTGTCGATACTTTCAGTATCTGAAAAACCTACTTTGGACATTATCCAAAACACCACTGATAGTGTAATAACATTTCGCTAAACCGATTAACTATAATATGGACCTACCCAACTCCTGGAGCTAAAGAAATATTTTCAATTAATTGGAGTACCTCAGGGTTAGCCAATGACAACTGACAACCTTGATGGTGCTCGGTTTGAGTCGCTGAACAATCCACCTGCCATTGTCTTAATAGATAAGCAGCAACTGCTGCTCGTAGTTGCATCGAAAGCATTCCATCCGACATATTATAATCCATCTCAATCGCCTTCGATTGCAAAATTTTAGGATGGGGAACCAACACAATTTTTACAATTTGTTGCCATTGCTGATCATACGGACTGGCTTCATGCACATGCACAGGTCCCTGAAGCTCATCTACAAAAGTAAAACGGGTAGCCACAAAATCTCGAAAACGATTGTTCTTACGATCATAAGCGCGCACATGCCAACGATGACCATTGTTGATAATTGAGTGAGGCACTAATGCACGCTCTGTTTCACCAGAGGATACAGATACATAACCACACTTAATGGCTTGTTTGTTATGAATAGCCCGCATAATACTGGCAATTATTACAACATTCGGATGTATCAGCCTAACCGCATCAAAACACTGCTCAGACGGCTGTATACCAGTCGAAATACCGTTGCCAAAACCACGGCTGAGTGACGTTAAAATCACCTGTGGATCATGGTTAAATATTGATTGAAAGTCATTCGTTCGATGATAACTTTTAGTTTGATGTCGCAGAATGAGATTATGTGGAGCAAGCTGCTTATAAGTACTAAAGTCCCGAGTACTTGCAGCCAACCCTGTTTTAAAACGTTGGATCAAATCTGTTCGAGCAACGTGACCAAAAAACTGCAAACTAAAATCAATAAATGCCAAACGGTCTGCTTGTGCATGGGTTAACTCTGCTAACTTCTTTTGTATTTGCAATTCATTTAAATTAATCTGGTATTCCATCAGGATAGACTCATAATGACTAGATCATAAAAGAATAAGTGAGTTCCCTACTAAACGCAATCATTATGATTACATCTACGTATATAAAAAACGCCAATTTGATACATCGAGATAGTATATGACTAACAAATTAGACAAAGAAGCACTTATGACACTAAAGATTGCCTTTAGCTATATGCCAAAAGCTATTGAAGTGACTAAGTATGAGTATGGTGATCACCGAGGCATTGTAAACAAAGGCTATTTTCCAATTATCGCATTGTTTATATTAAGTACCATTCAATCTTGAACCTTTCATTCATTTACCATGGTTTGCACTTCTGTTTTAAGGGTCTCAATATCTGAGATTAAATAGGTTACAGACGCACTATTGAGTCCATTATATATGCCACGTGTATGTTGATTTCAGTTAATAAGCAGAAGACTTTCCGTATGTAAAAAAATCATCCGTTTTTTGAATATCACCTAAATATTCACTGACAAAATAAGCGTTTTTAGCCAATGATGAGTGAATTCAGAGCTATTATAGTAAGGCAAACGATCAGATGCGTGTACAACTGAATTTGCCAACAAAAATAAAACACTAGAGAGTATTATTTGCTTGAGTTTGGTAGTACCGTCTCGAACGCTCACAGCATAAAGTTATGCATAACCCAGTAAGCCATTAGCAAGCCATTTTTTAGCGTAGTCCTGACGCCTGCCATTAACAAACTGATCGGCAGTAGCTACTTTTCCAGAGTCGTGGTAACTAACCATTTCGCCAGTAAAAGGTTTGTTTTTGTATACGCGCTGACCCTGCTGGTTCATTGAAATTTCTGATTTATCGATAGTTAATTGACTCGAAGACCACAATTCAATTGTTGTGTTGATGGCCGATACAAACACCAACAAACAAAAAAGCAGCGCTAGTCCAATACGTTTATTAGTTAATATCACCTGGTGTACCTTGGAAGTTACTTGGGAAAATTAAGTAATAGTCACCGTTTAGATATTTTTCAGTGGATACATGATAATGGTATTCAGCATCTTCTACCGTTGAGCCTGTATACAAGGTTACTGAAGTATGTCCATTGGATTCATCAAGATCAGTTGGGTAGTCTGCTGTTGAATAACATCTTCTCCCGAAAATCAAAAATCCATCAGCCATAATACCTACAAGGGAGTCATCATCGTATGAAATGGCTTTCGGCTTTAGGTGATAGTGATAAGTCTCAGGACCTCTGTGAGCGTCATTACGATCAAAACTTTAATAACAACCAGTGAAACATCACCGTTACCTTCAGAATCAAGGGCGACTGTACAACCGTCTTCAGATAAAACAACTGTTACATTAATTGCAAACATTAATTCGATCTATTCATCGATAATCTAGTTAAAAAGATAGCAAACAAAGTAAAGGATAAATGTACAAATATTGTGGAAGTTCGGGCTACATAACACCAGCGGCTTTATATAATTGAAGATGCACATCTACTAAGGCTTTTATGTTTCGTTGATAACCACCTCCTATTACTGCTGCGATAGGTAATCCTTTGTGCTTGCAAGTATCAAAAACTAAACAGTCTCTTTGATATACGCCCTCAGTAGTAATGTTCAGATGTCCTAAGTCATCATCGATGTGAATGTCTACCCCAGCATCATAAATGACGGCGTCAGGTTGATAAGTGTTAATGGCCAAATGCAAAGCACAGTCAACTGTATCTAAATATTCGCTATCTTGTGTTCCTTTGAGCAAGTTAAAGTCCATATTTGAGTGCTGTTTGCGGTATGGGAAGTTTTTCTCTGCATGCAAAGAAACGGTATAAATTTGGGTGTTGTTTTCAGCTAATTTAGCGGTGCCGTCGCCTTGATGCACATCACAGTCGAAAATGAGTACTTTATCAATCTTAGGACTTTTCAACATAGACAAAGCGGCCAAATACAAATCATTAAATAAACAAAAACCTGAGCCGTAGTTGGCAAACGCATGATGATAACCGCCGGTTAAATTTAATGCTTTACCCTGTTCCAAGGCTAATTTAGCGGTTAAAACTGTTCCGCCTACAGCCGTTAGTGAGCGCTGAATAAGTTGTGCAGACCAAGGAAAACCGATACGCCGCATAGCTTTACCATCTAAAGTTCCATCTACCAGTTGTTGCACATATTGCGGATTAAAGACTTGCCGCAGATCTTTTGGAGAAATGGGAGTTGGCATGTTAAAGCTGTCATCTGCAACTCCCATAGCAGCTAGTCCATCACGGATCCCTTGATACTTTTCAACAGGGAAGCGATGCCGTACTGGCAAATCTAGTTGACTATAAATAGGATGAAATACCAGTGGGATCATAATGTTAGCCAATTGCAGTTTTGAAATAATGAATACTAAAGATGAACAATATCAGGTCAAAATACGTTAATGTATCTTCAAATAAAAATAAAATCATTTAGGAACAGATTGTGAAAAATATTCTACCTACGTTATTTACCGTTTTGTTTTGTATCTTTGCATTTACTGCACAAGCAGAAGATTTAAGTTATAAAGATCAAGGGCAATTACATGACATTCAACAACAAATTGATGCAAAGCGAATTGAACATGATATCCGTAAATTAGTTAACTTTGGCACTCGGCATACTTTGTCCGACACAAAATCAGACACTCGAGGAATTGGTGCGGCAAGACGCTGGATCAAGTCTGAATTTGATAATATTTCTAAAGCATGTGGTGGATGTCTAAAAGTGTATTTCCAGTCACAAACCATTCAAGGTGAAAAATGTAATCCAGATGCGACAGAAGTAATAAGTGTGATTGCGGTGCAAACCGGAAGTACTGATCCTAATCGCTACGTCATGATGTCTGGCGATATTGACTCGCGTATTTCAGATGTTATGAACTTCACCGATGATTCACCCGATGCTAACGATAATGCCTCTGGCGTCGCGGCACTTTAGAAGCCGCTCGTATACTCAGTCAATACAAGTGTAGCGGTAGCATTGTTTACGCGGCCTTGGCTGGCGAAGAACAGGGGCTTTTTGGTGGAAAAATATTAGCTGAAACAGCACAAAAGGAAGGATGGCGTTTAAAAGCCGTTTTAAATAATGACATGATTGGCAATATTGCTGGTATCAATGGTGTTATCAACAATACCACGGCTCGTATTTTTGCCGAAGGTACGCGCTACACCGAAACTGATGCAGAAGCACGTAACCGCAGATATACAGGTGGCGAAGTAGACTCACCTAGTCGCAATTTAGCCCGATACATCGATTTAATGGCAGACCGATATATCCCTAACTTGGATACTATGGTCGTGTATCGCTTAGACAGGTTCGGCCGCGGTGGTCATCACCGCCCCTTCAACGATTTAAGTTATCCGGGTGTTCGCATTATGGAAACCAATGAACATTATGACCGTCAACATCAAGATTTACGCGTCGAAAATGCTGTCACATATGGTGATACGATTGACGGTGTTAATTTTGATTACGCTGCTAAGCTCACCGCATTAAATGCAGTATCGTTAGCAGGTATGGCGTGGGCGCCCTCTCCACCAGCAAAGGTAACAATAAAAGGTGCCGTTCAACCTAGCACTACGTTGAGCTGGGCGGCGCTAGACAAAAACCAAAACAATATAAAATTTATTGGCGCTACACCGACGCACCACAATGGCAATACAGCAAGTTTGTAGGCAATGTGACCGAGTACACTTTAGAAAATGTGGTAATAGACAATTACTTTTTTGGTGTAGCGAGTGTCAGCGAAGAAGGGTTTGAGAGTCCGGTCGTGTTTCCCGGCGCTGCAGGCGCTTTTGGCGAGTAATTAACGAATAATAAAATATAAGTATAGACTAAGAAAAAAACAGAGCGGTGATTAATCCGTTCTGTTTTTTTATACTAAGTATATATTTTAAGTATGTTTTTTTTAAACTAAGTACGTATTTGACCATCACCCATGACCAAGTATTTCTCGGTCGTTAGTGATTCAACACCCATGGGGCCGTATGTATGTAACTTGGTTGTTGCGATACCTATTTCAGCACCTAATCCAAGTTCACTGCCATCAGAAAAACGTGAAGATGCATTAACCATCACCACAGAGGCATCTACAGATCGTTGAAAACGTCTCGCGGTTAATTCATTTTTAGTACAGATAACCTCAGTATGGTGACTGCCAAACCTGTCAATGTGCGCCATTGCATCTTCAGCACCATCAACAATTCGGACTGCGATCTCTAAGTCGAGGTATTCCTGACCGAAATCCTCTAAAGCTAAAACAGTGGCATGGCTAAAATATTGACTGGTATCGGCACAGGCATTCACTTTAACCTGTTTCTCTTTGAGTCTTTCAGCCACTTTAGGTAAAAATTCAGCAGCAATTGAGCTATCTACCAACAGACATTCAATCGCATTACAGACACCCGTTCTGTGGGTTTTACCATTCACTAACAAATCCATCGCCACGTTCAGATCAGCGTCTTTGTCTATATAAAGATGGCATACACCTTTAAAATGTTGAATGACGGGTATTTTACTGTTGTCGGTCACAAAATTAATCAACCCTTCACCACCTCTTGGGATGATTACATCAATACTGTCTCGTTGCTGCATCAACTCAAACATTAAGTCACGGCTAGGATCCGGTACAACAGTAATAAGCTCTTTAGGTAAATCAAACTTTACTAATACACCTTGTAGAACTTGAGCGATAGCTAAGCTAGAGATCAAAGCTTCTTTACCACCACGTAAAATAACCGCATTGCCTGATTTAAAGCACAACGCGCCAGCATCTGCAGTGACATTAGGGAGAGCTTCAAAAATCATGCAAACAACGCCAAGAGGCACACGCATCTTGCGAATTTGTAATCCATTAGGACGTTCGCTAACAACTCGTTCAGCAGCAACAGGGTCAGCTAAACCCGCAATGACTTCGATTCCCGATGCCATTGCTTCAATTCTTTCATCATTTAAGGTGAGCCTATCGATCATCGAGCTGCTCAAACTATTTTGTCTCGCCTGAGTCAAATCCTGCTCATTCGCAACAAGGATATTTTGCTTGTTCTCACGCAGCGCAATCGCCATAGCAATCAAGACTTGGTTTTTAATTGACTCTTCTAAAATTGCTAAAATCTTTGATGCTTTTACTGCGCCTAAGGTTAACGCTTTTATGATGCTCATGGGGCCTCCAACAGGGCAACGTTCTTGTCTGAAATAATAGGTCCAGTTTGCTCTTGAAAATCACTAGCAAAGTTTTTATCTTCTTGGTTAGTGATAAAATTCAACAAACAACTACTGTAGTTAGACTTGGCTTTTGCCAACTTAGTACCGTCATTTCTTCGTACTAATATCGTATCACCTACAGCAAATTCTCCTTTAACATCGACTAAATCATCACTAGTTAGCTGTTCACTGTGTGCGTCTAATTTGGCATTAAAGTCATCTTCAACTATTACTTCACCCTGAGCAGTTGATGTATGTGTCATCCAATGTAGATGCTCTTTCATTGGCGAGGGATCTGATGAAAAATGCGTCCCTGGATTTTCGCCGTTCAGCAACTTGGTAAATGACGATTCAGTAAAACCATTTACTATATAGGTATCAATACCGTGTAACGTCGCTTTTTTAGCCGCCTCTACCTTAGTTATCATTCCACCTGTGCCAACAGCACTTGTAGCTCCATCTGCCATGGCGAAAATATCTGCATTAATTTCTGAGATATTTGGGATCAGCACGGCATCATCGTGTTTATTTGGATTTTTGTTATACAGACCGTTAATGTCGGAACAAATAATCAAGGCATCAGCATCAGCAGCCGCTGCGACGATCGCAGATAAATTATCATTATCCCCTACTTTCAATTTGTCGGTCACAATAGTGTCATTTTCGTTAATAATCGGCAGCACATCATGCTCTAACAAAGTGAATATTGTCTCTCTAACACTCACATAGCGTTCTCTATCACGCAAATCGCAACGAGTTAGCAGCATTTGAGCTGTTGAAAAATCAAATAATTTATCCCATGTCGCCATCATCTCTGCTTGACCCGCAGCAGCCATAGCCTTTTTAATTGGAATAGTTTGTTGTAACTCATCAGGGAACAAATGTGATCCTGCGGCTACCGAACCTGATGACACCAACACCACCTCGATGCCTTGAGCACGACAGCTCACAATAAATTGCGCAATACTGATTAGATATTGGCTACTACAGCCCTTTCCATGAGGCGCAATCAATGCACTTCCGACTTTTATGACAATACGTTTCCATTCTAATTTATTCATGTAAATAATTACTTACCTTGCGTTGTTCAACGCGTGAATATTGATAGGCATAAGTGCCATTCTTAATGATTTTTTATGTTGAAAAGCCCTAACGCTAGAGTTTTTCTGTTTAAGAGGTAGGTTATTAACCTAGTACTTGAATACCGCCAATGTTACTGACAGTTGATTTGTCTATTAGACAATATGCTTTTAGCCTTGCGGTCTAAAACTATTTACAAATTAATCAGCAATTCAAAGCAAAAATACACAACCACAACCGAGAAAAGGTGTTGCCCTACTTTTGGACTTTTGATAGCTACTGATGTTTTTGATTAGTTTCAAAGCTTTATTTCAACCTAGATCAATAGCCGATTAAAATTAAACAGTGAACTAATGATTAGTATACTAACCATTTAATCATCGAAAATCCACTTAATAATCAATATAAGATAGTACAAAGGCGCAACAATTAGATAGTATTGAACTTTTAAAGTGTATTTACAAAGTTTGGTATCTAATAAAAAATTGAACTTCAGGTTCATTACTCATACATTAGCGCCATTATTTGGCGTCGGTTAAGTGTTTTTATAAGTGCCTTTCAAAGATGTTTAGAGGGAAGTGTTATGCAAAAGTATGAAGAGTTATTGGTTTCATTAAGAAAGGTTATAAGAGCTATCGATCTTTATTCAAAAAAACTGTCTAAAGAAAGTGGGCTTACCAGTCCTCAGCTTATTGTTCTTAAAGAAATTGATAAACATGACGGCTACATGGTTAAGGATATAGCCCAAAGTATTAATCTTAGCTCAGCCACTGTGACGAGTATTTTAGATAGACTCGAGGCGCGTGCCTATGTCATTAGAGAGCGCTCGGTAACAGATAAACGTAAAGTGGGATTATACCTTACTGAGCAAGGAAAGGCGGTAATCAAAGATGCGCCACGACCATTGCAAACACATTTTATTGATCGTTTTGAAAAACTTCAAGACTGGGAACAAACCCAGTTAGTGTCAACTATGCAGCGTATTGCCTCCATGATGGATGCTGAAAAATTAGATGCAGCGCCAATGTTAGAAGTAGGCGCTATAGTGGAAACAATAAAGCCAGAGTAATCTAGAACACGCAGACCAACGTATAAGTCCATTTATAGGGTCATCTACTTATGCAGAAAAAGACAGATACAGCCTCTATACCAAAAGGACGATTAAGTCGTTTGGGTAAACTCAGTTCTTTAGCAGGGCGAGTGGCTGGAAATATTCTCGCTGAAGGCGTTAGCGAATTAGCTAAAGGTAATCGGCCTAAAATTAAGGACTTATTACTGACACCTGGCAATGCCATGCGGGTGGCAGACCAACTTGCGCAAATGCGTGGTGCGGCAATGAAAGTAGGTCAAATGATATCGATGGATGCGGGCGATATGTTACCTGCGGAATTGGGAGATTTACTTGCTCGGCTGCGCTCAGACGCCAAATCTATGCCAGAAAAAGAGCTCATTAGTTTATTAGAAGCAGAATGGGGTGAAAGCTGGCAGAAAAAGTTTATCCAATTTCCACTGCAACCTATCGCTGCAGCTTCTATAGGTCAAGTGCATAAAGTCATCACTCAAGATCTGAAACGTTTAGCTATTAAGATTCAATATCCAGGCATCAAACAAAGCATCAATAGCGATGTAGATAACGTGGCGACTTTAATAAAAATGACGGGGTTACTACCTAAAGGTCTGGATATTAAACCTTTATTGTCCGAAGCTAAAAAACAACTTCACGACGAAGCAGATTATGCGCTTGAAGGACAATATTTAGAGCAATATGCAGCAGTTATTGATAATGACGATGCTTTTATCATGCCGGTTGTAGATAACGAATTCAGTTGTGACACTATTCTTGCCATGAGTTTTGTTGATGGTATACCGATAGAACAGTTGGTCGATGCGCCACAAACAACACGTGATCAAGTTATGAGCCATATGATGCGTTTGTTTTTTAAAGAACTATTCGACTTCCAATTGGTACAAACCGATCCTAATTTTGCGAATTACCAATATGATCAAGAAACTCAAAAGATTGTTTTATTAGATTTTGGTGCAACCCGTATTTACACTATACAGATGGCCAACAGTTATCGTCGTCTTATGCAGGGAGCCAGTGAACATGACAAAACCAAAATACGCCAAGCAATCTTAGATATCGGTCTAATCAGGCATGACTTGCCCGAAAAAGTTCAGCAGAATATTACTGATTTAGCTTATATGGCCTGCGAGCCTTTGTATGGGGAATCACCTTACGACTTTGCTGCTTCTGACTTGTCTTCCCGATTACAACAACAGGGAATGCAATTGGGGTTAGAAAAAGAGTACGCACACACACCATCGGCTAACGCGATATTTTTGCATCGTAAGCTGGGGGGATTATTTTTATTGGCGATAAAATTAAAAGCAAAAGTGGATATGCAAAACCTATTCGCAGCATATAATAAAGCTTAATTAGCGGTTCAAAGGACACGTAGATGCTTATACAACTCTCCTCAATTCAAGCTCGGCTTATCGGTGTATTACTCGAAAAAGAAGTCACTACGCCAGAGCAATATCCACTATCTCTGAATGGTTTAACTTTAGGTTGCAACCAAAAAAGTAATCGAGACCCAGTGATGATCCTGAGTGAATCAGAGGTGCAAAATGGTTTAGATGAACTGATAGATAAGAAACTGATTTTCGAACATACTGGCATTGGAAGCCGTGTGGTGAAGTATAAACATCGTTTCTGCAATACCGAATTTAGTGATTTGAAATTTAGCCGTCAACAATTGGCTATTGTCTGCGTGATGCTATTACGCGGCCCACAAACTCCTGGCGAACTTAAGACACGCACCAACCGATTAGCCGAATTTGATAATGTGGATGAAATAGAAGAAACACTAAACAAGTTACACCAGTTAAACGGCGAAAAATTAGTAGTGAAACTAGAGCGTGAGACCGGTAAACGGGAGTCTCGTTATGGGCACTTATTCAGTGGTGAAGATGGATTGCAAATATTGTCGCAAGCACCATCAAAAATTGCTAACACTGGTCATGTGCAAAATGAGTCATTAGTCGATTCGCAAGCATTAGTGCGGATTAGTCATTTGGAGCAACAAGTTGCTGATTTAACTAGTCAGTTAATAGAGTTGAAGGAAATGATTGATATATTGAGTGAATAATTAAAAGTAATTCTTATATCAGCGATTGTTCTTACATCAGTGGGCTTAGTAGCAAAGCGATAAGTATGCTTAAAACCAGTGGAATAATCAGTGACTGTGCAAAATATAAAGTATAGATAACAGCTAAAAATAAAATCCATTTTATACAAGGAATATCAGTTAACTTTGCCATTTGTTGGTCATTATTCGAATCTGGATGTGTGTCAGCTTTCGACTTTTCCATGCCTATCCTAAATTTAAAATTAATTAGATTAAGCAGCTGAGTTTATAAGAACTGAGCTGCCTAGTGATGCACCTAATTTATAGGTTCAAATTTAAAAAGCAATCTTGTTTAACTTTTACCTCAACTATTACAGCAGTATATATACCAGTTTACTGTGAAATATAACTCATTGTATTTTATGTTTTTTTATTATATTTGATTTTAATAAAGACTCATTTCCTAATGAATAATTGTAACAATGACATTGCGGATTGTAGAAGTATCACACTGCAGTTAATTACTTTGACGTAATTATTAGAAAAGGCTGGTGTAACAATCAACAAGGCTTAAGATGAAATCTGTAAAATAAAACTGATAAAGAGAAAAACAGATAATGGCTAACGACGGAAACTACAAAAAAAGTAAAATCGGTGATCACCAGCTCAAACCTGAAACAATGATGATGTCCTATGGTTATGACCCGCAATTATCCGAAGGATCCGTCAAACCACCTGTATTCTTAACCTCGACATTCGCCTATCAAACACCGGAGGAAGGAGAAGAGTTCTTCCATATCATGGCTGGCAGAAAACCCGCGCCACAAGGCAGTGTTGGAGGTTTAATTTATAGTCGTTTCAATCATCCCAACGTTGAGATAATCGAAGACCGACTATCACTTTATGAAGGCTCAGAGCGCTCAGTGGTTTGTTCCAGCGGTATGGGTGCCATTAGCGCGATATTACTTGCTTACCTTCGCCCCGGTGATGTGATCGTGCAAAGCGCCCCATTATATGGAGGTACCGAAACGCTGATCCGTAAATTTTTGCCCGAATTCAACATCGAAACTGCTGAATTCCACGATGGTCTGGACGAGGCGGCTATGCTTATCTCGCTGCGTGAAGCTACAAAAAAAGGGCGCGTTGCTATGGTCTTCATTGAATCACCCGCTAACCCAACCAACTCCCTTGTTGACTTCGAAGCCTTAAACCGCGTGCTAGATATCATTAAAACAGAAACAGGCCACCGCCCAATTAGTGTTTGCGACAACACCCTCATGGGTCCTGTGTTTCAACAAGTTGTGCCTCAAGGTATAGATATGGCGATGTACTCACTGACTAAATATGTGGGCGGCCATAGTGACCTGGTCGCTGGCGCTGTTTGTGGCAGCACCGAAATGCTGCGACCAGTTCGCGCCACCCGCGGTATCTTGGGCCTTAACCTCGATCCGCATACCAGCTGGATGATCTCCCGCTCACTCGAAACCCTGAGTATTCGAATGGAACGCTCCGCTGACAGTGGCCGTAAAGTGGCACAATGGATTGCAGATAATACTTATATCGGTGCAAAAGTCCTTCACCCCGACTTCATCCAAGATAAAGCCTACCAAGCCGTTTATAAACGCCAATGTTCTGGGCCTAGTTCAACATTTTCTTTTGTATTGGACGTATCAAAGTCAGACGCTTTTCGCCTAATCAACAATCTGTCTATTTTCAAATCCGCAGTCAGCCTCGGAGGCAGCGAAAGCCTTACCTGCCATCCAAGTAGTACCACTCACTCAGGTGTACCCGCTGATTTACGTAAGAAATTCGGCGTAACAGATGGCCTTATCCGCCTTTCAATCGGCCTTGAACATTCGGACGATCTAATCGCCGACCTCAATAACGCTTTCCGTATGACCTTCAAGGGTATATATACCGCTTAACATATAACTGTGTCATAGGCAGAACATGGATAACCATTTTCATGTCAGCCAAATAAAGAACACAGTTACCACTTGGGTAATGCTAAGGGGGTTTTAGCCCTGAATCAGAAGTTAAAAGACCTATCTTATGGATATAAGATAGGAAATTGACACATCAGCATTATAAATAAACGTTTAAGGGCTTTTGCTTTATGATTTGTTTGTTTTTTAAATGACTCCTAACAACATAATACAATTTTTTATTACAAGTAGCTGCGTGAGTGGACGGTCAGATTTGTTTTTATTGTTTCTAATTTGAGCGAATTATAGTCTTTCAACCTTAATTATCTCTTATTAATAGTTCTATAAATTTTTGAGGTGATAAGCCATTCGGTAAGATTGAAATATAAAAATGTAATTTTAAATAAGCCAAGACCATTAGGAACACTGATTTTATTTTTCTTATGGCGTTCGTAAATGGCTATTTGAAAGGGAGAATCAATTGTTTTTTTATTATCTGGGACAAATGACACTTTATTTTTAAATGGTAAGTTATGGAATTCATTTATTTGCTCATCATTGGCTTTCCAGTCATCACAAATTTTAAAAAAATAATTATTTTTATCCTTTATTTTTAACATCCTATTTGTTCTTTTTGTCCACTTTTCTTTAGCTTCATCTATGGTTTTGTAATGCACGAAATGTATTTCAACATCCTCTAATACACCCATGGGATAAAACGAATTCTTAAATTTATAGGGATGTATGCTTTCTTCTTGAGGTTTAAACTTTAACTCCAAATTCATGTAATAGTCAAAATTAGAAAGCAATTTAATATAACATTCGCCATAAACCCCCAACCCAACAAATGGACTGTTGTAAGGTTTTTTATACCATTGATATACCGCACCTCCCCAACAGTTGTCAGAGATAATAACAAAATCTTTGTATTCTAATAATTTTTGTTCTTTTTTAACAATTTCTTTTTTTTGAAACACTCTAACTTTACGAAGGAAGTAGGTGTTCAGGTTTCTTATAAAATTCATAAATTAGCATTTCGTAAGTATGTACACAGAATAATCGTAACATTGATTTCATCCCTCAAGGTTTTATTTCTTAGCTATTGTTTTATGAGTCCGCTACCAAGCGTTAAATGAAACAGTGTTCATAATTGAAAAATTTAACGCTTGTATAAAAAACACTTTAACTGGTAACGATAAAAGCATTATTGATATGTGCTCAACTCAGAAGAAGTAGGCAAGTTTCCTAGCAAAGCCTGACGTAGCAGGAGGTAAACGCTGAAAGAGAAAAGAGCTCAAGTCATGTGATCATTAACACCTCTATAATCGAGTACTTATCTTGCTACAATGTTGCATCATGGCTGAAACCAACCTGAGTTGTATAGCAAGTGAAGGGCGATGGATCATTCGCCCTAGCATTTGCATCCATTCCCTAAATGGCGGTTGAGCCACCATCAATCGGTAAGGTTACCCCAGTGGTAAAACCTGCTGCGTCAGAGCTCAAATACAATACAGCACCAACCACCTCTTCCACTTTACCTATTCGGCCAACGGGGTGCATAGCACCAATCGCAAGGGCTTTCTTTGCGTCACTCGCTACCGCACGACGATACATGTTGGTATCGATAACAGCAGGGCAAATAGCATTGACACGGATACCTTTCTTAGCATATTCAACAGCAGCAGACTTAGTCAGTCCCACCACCGCATGTTTACTAGCGGCATAAATACTCATCTTTGGCGCTGCACCTAAACCTGCGACAGACGCGGTATTTACAATCGCACCACCGCCAGTTTTGAGCATAGCTTTAATTTCGAGTTGCATACACAACCACACACCTTTGACATTGATGTCCATGATTTTGTCAAAAACATCCTCGCTGCCATCGGCTAATTTACCTGACTCGATATCAATACCGGCATTATTAAACGCAATATCTATGCGACCGAAAGTGTCTTGGATAAAAGCAAAAAGCGCGGTCACTGATCCGCTGTTACTTACGTCACAGGCATGGAAAAAGGCCTTGTGACCTTGATCACAAATACTATTCGCAACTTGTTCACCACTGTTATCTATATCCGCCAACACCACCTTGGCACCTTGTGCTGCAAAAGCCCGAGCGGCAGCTTCCCCTATTCCAGCCGCCGCGCCTGTTACTAATACAACTTTATCTAAAAACCCTTGCTGACTACCCATTAATTCACTCTCTATTTCTTATCAATCATAAGACTATCAACTCAAACAGAAAACAAAAAATAGCTTTTCTACATGTTGACCTATCAATAGAATGAATAACTAATGACCAAACGTAATGCATAAAATGTTAATTTTGGTCAGAATTTAAGGGGATCAGTATCAACCTGATTTTTTCTTGCTACAATGTTAACAACCAAGACTAGGCACATTGCTGAGTCCTTCAGTGGGCGGAACTATGATTACATTTACACTTAACGGTAACAAAATTAGCACGGACGCACCTTCAGACACACCATTATTGTGGGTCATTCGAGACGAATTTGGGCTTAAAGGCACCAAGTTTGGTTGTGGTATTGCGATGTGTGGTGCCTGTACTGTGCATTTAAATGGTGGTCCGGTTAGGTCTTGCTCATTGCCCATTGCCGCGCTTAATGGTAGCGAAATACGCACCATCGAAGGGCTTGAAAACAAACATCCCTTACAACAGGCCTGGGTTGACAATCAGGTTCCTCAATGTGGGTACTGCCAATCAGGTCAAATAATGCAAGCCTCTGCATTATTAGCCACTAATGCAAACCCTTCAGATGAAGAAATTGTCAATCATATGACCGGAAACCTATGTCGTTGTATGTCCTATAAACGCATCAAAGACGCGATTAAACAGGTCTCCTCTGCAAGTGCCAGTGTAGTAAAAATTTATGATCCTAAAAGAGAAAGCATTCTAGAAAACAGCAATGAACAGGAGGTTGTGTAATATGACTCGCCTCAATAAAACCGAAAATATTGAACAAAGTCGCCGTCAGTTTCTTATTGGGACAGTGGGCACTGGCTTAGTCATGGCTTTTGCACCGGTGTTGACTTCATGTTCCTCAGAACCTGCTGCTACTGCTATAATTGAAAAACGCTTTAATCCAACCGTTTGGTTTGAAATTGATCAAAAAGGTTCAATTTTGGTCAACATTTCACGAGCCGAAATGGGGCAACACGTAGGTACTGCGATCGCCCGTATTGTTGCAGATGAATTAGGCGCCGACTGGAATAAGGTCACAATTAAACATGTAGATACCGATCCCAAATGGGGTTATATGGTGACGGGAGGTTCATGGTCTGTTTTCCAATCATACTTGCCCATGTCTCAAGCAGGCGCTGCGGGGCGAACAGCTTTAATTGAAGCCGCAGCAACATTACTGGGCGTTCAAGCAACTGACTGTAAAACACAAAATAGCCAAGTGATATGCGGTGACAAGTCAATTAGCTTCGCCGACATTGTTATTAAAGGCAAAATAGATAAAACATTTAGTCCCGAAGAACTTGCCAAGTTCACACCTAAAGATCCGCAAACCAGACAACTTATTGCGAAGCCTAGTAAGGCTTTAGATATACCGGCCAAATCCACAGGAACAGCGCAATATGGCATTGACGTTGAACTCGAAGGCATGGTGTACGCACGTCCGTTAATACCGCCAACTCGTTATGGTTCGAAGGTTCTTAAAGTAAATGATACTAAAGCGACGAATGTTAAAGGTTACTTAGGCTACGAAATTTTGCAGGACCCCAGCAATATCCTACAAGGTTGGGTCTCTGTTCTAGCGGATACCTATTACGGTGCAATTCGAGCGGCACAGGACATTGAAATAGAATATCAGGCCGGTGAAACAGCGAATGTCAATGAACAGGATTTAATTGACGAAGGTGAAAGACTGGTTGCTGATAAATCCTCAGGTGGGCTTTTTGTTGATCATGGTGATATTAATAAAACAGCTGCAGAAGCTAAAAAATCTATCGATGGAACTTACAGGACAGCTTCTGCGCTGCACTTTGCTTTAGAACCAGTCAATGCAGCAGTCGAGTTCAAAGACGGCATTTGTCATGTACATACGGGTAACCAATGGCAATCATTATTTTTACCTGTTGTGGCTAAATCTGTGGGACTCACTGATGACAAAATTATTATTCATCAGTATTACCTTGGAGGTGGTTTTGGTAGGCGCTTAGCCGGTGATTACATGATCCCTGCGGCATTGACTGCCAAAGCCATAGGTAAACCAGTCAAGCTTGTGTTTACCCGTGAAGATGACTCGCGCTTCGACTGTATCCGCTCGCCTTCAGTACAACATTTTGCTGCCTACTGGGATGGCGAAAATGCCTTGCAAGGTATTGATCATGCCGCTGCAGCGGGTTGGCCATCCTTGACTATGGCGCCCGGTTTTATGCCAGACAGCGTAGACAAGAAAACCAAGGTCGATGCCTTTTCAATTAGTGGTGCCGACCACTGGTACAGCCTAAACAACCATAGAGTTCGAGCTATCAACAACCCACTTGCGCAAAAGACCTTTGTACCAGGTTATTTACGTGCTGTTGGACCGGGTTGGATTGGATGGGGAGTGGAATCGTTTATGGATGAAATCGCCCATGCACAAAATATGGACCCTATCGATTTCAGAATGCAACTGCTCGACGCTAAGGGTAAAAATGCAAGTAAAGCACCCGAGGCCGTAGGTGGAGCAAAACGTCTTGCCCATGTGTTAAATGAAACAAAAATGAAATCTGGTTGGGGTGAAAACCTACCTGAAAATGAAGGAATGGGTGTGGCAATTGCCGCAGGTCAAGAGCGTACGATGCCCACATGGAGTGCTTGTGTCGCACATGTTAGAGTTGACCCCGCCACTGGCGACGTGAAAGTGTTAAAACTTACGAATGTAATGGACTGTGGCACCGTGGTTCATCCTGATGGTGCGCTAGCCCAAACGGAAGGCGCAATGCTTTGGGGATTAAGCCTTGCATTACACGAAGGAACAGCCATTAAAGATGGGCAAGTTGCTGACACAAATTTGAATACCTATACGCCACTGCGCATGGCAGATGTACCAGAATTGGATATCAGTTTTGTACAAAACACCGAATTCCCGACCGGATTAGGTGAGCCAGGTTTAATTGCGGTTGCCCCTGCTATCGGTAATGCAATATTTAATGCTGTTGGCGCAAGAGTGCGCGACTTACCTATCACACCTAAGGCTGTAAAAGCCTTAATATAAGTTACACGTCTCGGTTAAGTACTGAGTTTTGAAGCGCCATTTCTTGTCATAAGTTATGGCGCTTTTTTATAAGTGACGACATGAGTCGTTGCTGATACCGATGCGATATAAAACCTATCGTTAATCTCAACTTTGTTAATATCACGATATCAATAATACAACGTATTAAGCGAAAAAAATGACCGTTATTCAACGTAAAGAAACCAAACAGCGCATGAGCCGGATTGTGATCCACCAAGGCATTATCTACCTTTGTGGGCAAGTCTGCGCCGACGCCACCCAGAATATTGAACACCAAACTCAAACTATGCTCGATAAAGTAGGGCAATTATTATTAGATGCCGGCAGCGATAGGCAACATCTGTTATCCGCCACAATTTACATCAAAGATATGCAAGACTTTCAGGCCATGAATACGGTATGGGATAGTTGGATACCAGAGGGACATGCACCTGCTAGAGCTTGTGTTCAGGCATCAATGGCTAGACCTGAATTATTAGTCGAAATATCGGTAGTTGCGGCGCAGAAGTAATCAACAGCAATACCCCATGACGTCCCTCACCGTTGTTATTTAAATGAGGGCTATCATTTAGGGTCTCATATAGCTTTTTCATTCAGATATTACTGACTGATATCTGTCTCTAATTGGTTTAGTTGGCTGTCGCAAAAATTTGCCTTTTTAAGCCACCATAATGTATACCAACCAATAACCAAGCCTGATATGACATTGGCAGCAGCAATGGCGTAATAAACCGCTTTAATATCGAAATATATGCCCGCGATTACACCTAGAGGCACATACAATAATGCAGTTCTAAATAAGTAGTAACCTAATGAGCTTAACGGTCGACCCAAGGCATTAAACGCAGCTGCTGAGACAATCACAATGCCATATCCCCAAAGCCCAACAGTGGCGATACCGAGATAGCTAGATGACTCTTTTGCCACAGCAGCATCAGACGCTAATGCTTGACTAATTGGCTCAGCCAAAAAATATAATATAATCAATATAAAAGCTGACCAAACGCAGCACATAAGGTAACAATACTTAACCGCTTGCAGCACTCGGCTCTTTTTATTAGCGCCCCAGTTCTGCCCTACTATAGGTGCTATAGAAGCAGACAACGCAAACATCGGGATACAAGCAAAAGACTCGATACGCGTGGCCACACCAAAAGCAGCAACAGCCTCGGCACCAAAAGTCGCAATAACGCTAGTCACTACTGTGACGCCAAAAGGATTAACGGCGCTGCCAACACCTGCCGGTATCCCCACTTTAAGTACTTTTTTACAGGATTTAACAATTTCTGATAACGCGGGTACCAACAAAACAATCATTTTTTCACGATGGTAAGCAACGTATAAAGCTAATATTAAAGTGAAAACTCTTGCGATAAGAGTGCCGTATGCCGCACCTTCAATATTAAAAGCAGGAATAGGTCCCCAGCCAAAAACTAGAATAGGTGTTGCTATGATATTGATAACAGCTGCACCGATCATAATAATGCTTGGCCATACGGCGTCACCCACCGCCCTAATAATCGCATTGGCAACCATAGGAATGACCAAAAACGGCATAGAGATGTACCAAATCCACATATAACGTTCGATCATCGAAAGCACTTCCCCTTGCGCGCCTAAGAGCATAAACAAAGGTTTGATCGTCAGCAGCCCAATGATTGAAATAATCACTACAATTAGAGTCGCAACAATCAAACTATCGGTAGACAGGCGTTTTGCTTCTTTTTCATTTTTAGCGCCAATCGCTTGTGAAACGACAGCCGCCGCCCCCGCCCCCAAACCAATAGCTAAGCTTGCGATAGTGATCGTGATCGGAAAGGTAAATGACAACGCAGCTAATTCGTTGGTACCGAGTTTACCTACAAAGTAGGTATCAACAATCGACACAGACATAGTCGCCATAATACCAATTATCATGGGTAAGGTCAGTGCAGCAATAGCTGTCCACAATGACCCTACAGTTAAATCACGAGAAGATTTACTCATGGAGTTCCTTATGTTCTTTGAAAGGCTTACTGTTTTTTGAAAGACCACTTGTGACTTTACAAACTGAGTAAAAACCTTAGTTACGTAATAAAACTCAAATAGGAGGCATTTTTGGACAAATATTTTTAGTTTTGCAAACTATGCTATTTTTTGCATACACTGCACTATCCAATTTTTCAACTGTGACTCACTTAAACCGCCCGAAATTCTGTCGATTTCTGTACCATGGTAAAAAAAGACTAAGGTAGGAATACTACGAATAGTTGCGTCAGATGAAACTTTCTGCGCTTGTTCAGTATTCACTTTAGCAAATAGCAAACTTTCAGATTGTCTGGCAATTTTACTAAACACAGGCGCCATAGCTTTACATGGGCCACACCAACTTGCCCAAAAATCGACAATCACTGGTAAATCATTTTTTTCAATATAACGATAAAATGAAGAATCCAATAACTCCACTGGACTCGAAGAATAAGCAGCTTGCTGACACTTACCACACTTGGCCTGTGTATGACTTTTATCCTCTGGGATACGGTTTATTGCGAGGCAATGAGAACAAACTATGTGCATATGTTTTCCTAATAAGTGGTCTATCTACATTTAATTGAGAGATACTTTTAATTGGGAGATACTAATTTGTTGTTAACTCGACTTAATCTTTTTTTAATATTTATCTGCATACTATCTAGACCACCAACCGATTCTAGAAAGGTATTCACTAAACGTTTTTGTTGCTCATCGAATTGCTGGTAACAGTCTACTATTCGTTGCACTTTCCATTGATGAAACGTGCCAATGGCGCGTTGCTCTGTGATGTCACCAATTGTAAAATTATGATTGCCGATAGTTCTGGGGATTTCTGATTTTTTTGGATTTTGCTCAATCCACGCATCTAAACTCTTCACAGTGTTTGTCAACACCGGCCATTGCTCTTTAAATATACGTTTTAGTAGATCAAACAACGTGTCGGGTATAACGTCGTCAGCAACAAATTCACCTTGAACATCTTGAGGTTGATTCATCCTTTCAACCCATTTCGCCACATTAGGTGCCACTTTTTTCATTAAGGCACCGGGAGCAGGGTCGCGATATAAATGTGCATACAAAGGCCCCATCAAACCAAAATCGCCTAAACAAGGTTTACTGCCTAGAAGATAGTCATGTTCTGCAAAATGTTTATCTAATAGTGGTAACACATGATTTTCATACCAGTCCTCTATGGCAGGAATACTCCTATCAGTAATCCCTAACATCGGCACAAACCCCTTAAACTTCGCACCGATTTTTTTACCGATAAAAGCACGAATAAACCCTGGCATATTAGGTGCTATGACTTTCCCAAACTCTTCATAAATAAAAGGAAAATTGTCTTTATTCCAGCGGTAATGCATAGCAGGTATCACTAACCATTCATCACCCCAGGTTTCAAATAAGTATGAAACCAACTTCTGTTTAGGCGTTGTAGGCATAACCGAATGTTGAGGATGACGTTGCTCTAGCGTATCGATAATCTGGGCTGTATCTTGTAAATATTCATCCTCAGGCGTTTTCACAACTGGCACAAAACGGACTCCAGTTTTGGGAACAATCACACTTTTGTAAACCTTTAGCGAAGAAAACACTTCTTTGTAGGGCAGACCTTTAAAAGTCAAATAGGCTCTAGCCTTCCCCGTATATAAAGACATTGGGGCGCCATAAAGTGTGTATTGTTCTGACATGTTTTATCCTTTAGATGACTTAACCTAGTGCAAGAGTGCAAGAGTATATAACGACTCTAGAGTAAAAGGCTTTCAGCCATTCGCCATTTTTTTGATTGATGGTTAACTATAACCTTTCATCTCCATAGGCGGTCATAGAGTATATTTGAGCTTTACACGTCATCACCGCCCTGATATTTTTATTAAGCAATTAATTTTTGGCATACCTAAAGAGATATTTGATGATGATTTTTACTGCTCTTCTAAAAGGGTGCAATGGGTAGCTATTTAACAGAACAATGTACTATTCTGAATTTTTATCCGTTGTTTTGGATTTCCCTTTTATCTTAAAAGACAACAGGGTTTATTATGTCTGAACAACATTACACCTTAGCTCAATTAGGCTGGAAAGCCTTTTTTAATCAACAGCTAACTTTAGACGACCTAGAGCAAACGGCTCCCAATAGAATCACTCAGGTTTTTAGAAATCGTCTCATTGTGCTAGGCGTAAACGGCGAACTTAACCTAGATTTTGCCCAGTATCCCAATTTGCAAGAATGCACGGTAGGTGACTGGCTACTGATGCCAAAAATACACTCCGAAACACCTACCCTATTAGACCGGTGGAGTTGTTTTCAACGAAAATCCCCCAGTGCAAATACCGCCCAACTGATTGCAGCTAACGTGGATACTGCATTTATTGTTAGCTCGTGTAATCACGACTTTAACTTGTCTCGTATCGAGCGCTATTTGGCACTAGCAAAAGAAGCACAAGTAGATGCGGTATTAATCTTAACCAAAGCAGATAGGGTGAACGACTACAGGCCGCTCCTTGTACTTTACCTATGAAGGTGGATTGATCTTAGACTGCCCCGGAATGCGTGAGTTACAACTCACCGATTGTGAGGAGGGAATTAGAGCCGTATTTTCCGATATAGAACTCATCGCAAAACAGTGTAGATTTAAGGATTGCGAACACCAATCTGAGCCCGGCTGCAACGTTTTAATGGCTTTAGAAACTGGAAATTTGGAGCCTCGTAGCTTAGCTAACTATCAAAAAATGCTAAAAGAACAAGCGAGGAATAGTTTGACTCTTGCTCAGTCGCACCAGAAAGACAAGGAATTTGGAAAGCTGATTAAAAATAGCTTAAAAAACAAAAAGTCACGGCTAGCGCGATAAGGTCTGTTGACCTCATTAACCATATGAATTATTGCAGCCAAAAGCGACACTAACTTTTGCTAGCTAATTTAAGTAGCTTACTTAAAGTGTTCCAGTTTCGGGCAGTGGTTGACACTGCCAGCAGTTTTTCTACTTTTTCTGCTAATTTTGACCGGCCAATTCCATCAGGTGCATGCAAATAAAAAACGTTGCCAATAAGTTTGAAAGATTCGTTATCTTTTTTAATCTGCTCTAATTCATCAAAATTAACTTTGACGCTAGGTTCAGCAAGAAAAAACACATGTAAGGTTTTAGGCTCAGATTGAGCCTCTGGAAATGGGTTATTTGCGGCAGCGCGCTCAAATTCAGTGAATGTCAAAAGTAATATATGAGGTTTAAAGCCAAATGTCTGTGCAATCTTCTCGGCTATCTGATGAGATAACACCTGGGTATTTGATTCAGCATGCTGCAACAAAAAATTGCCACTTTGAATGTAGGTTTGCACGTTTTGGCAACCTAAGCCACCCAGCATTTCAGCCAGTTGTTTCATAGGTACAATGCCTCTACCTCCAACATTGACATCTCTTAACAGTACTATCCAACTATTCATAAACACAAAACCTAATACGTTTTCAAAAACTGAGTCAAAGAAACTAACATATCTGCATGTTTAGGATTAGCTTTGGGCACATCACAAGGCAGTATTTCTTCAAGCAATGAGGCGTCATACTGCATATCAGACAATTGATCTTGGTTTATCACCACATCAGCATGGCAAACATCTATGTCTATAGAAATTTCAAATAATGTATTAGGCCCTTTGTTTAAAGCTATAAGGTTTCTAACGCCTAGTATTGGCGTAGTTTTGTCTGCCATTGAGTGAGCGGCAAAAATCGGTAAGTTAAGTGACGCACCTTCTTCAATTAATTCTCGAACTGAAAAGATAACTTCCATTAACTCAAATGCAGAAAAACGCGCAACACTAGGATATTTGTAAGGGTTGGGTCCTTTGGTTTCATAGTCGCCATCTAACAATTTAGCCAACCACTGTATTCCCCAGATATTGGCCATTGACTCTACACTTGAGTCCAATGCTAAGGCACCAGAAAACAACAGTAAACCTTTAGCCGCTTTAGGATGTTGTAAAATATACTCAGTGACTAAAGCGCCGCCCGTCGAAAAGCCACCTAAATAACGTTGTTCGCCTAAATTCGCTGCATACTCAACCACCTCAGACACATGCGCCCGCCAGCGATCTGCCAGTTTATCGTCTTGCATATCTTCATCGGCTTGGTTTTTACCATGACCAGGCATTAATGCAACAATCACATTATTACCTTGTTGGTGTATAGATTGCGCAATAGAACTTAAGTAAAATGGCGAATCACTTAATCCATGAAACAACACCACTACTTTTTCTGTGACTTTATTATGATGTAATATATAGGGGGCATTGCCATCATTTTTTAAGCTATCAGAGCAGACCTTAAACATATTCGCGCCAGGTGTTTGGCAGCCACGTGTAGTGCCAAGTTGTGTTTGATAAATGGCATCAAATTTATCAAATTCATCTTCGATAGGCTCAGATGATACGCTGAAAATGGTTGTGCTAGCTGCGAATATTAGCAGCGGTAAAAGTAACTTCATTCAGTCAAAACTTCTATTATTTAATAGGCTCTACTATATCCAGTTGCAAAACAATTTACTAATTTGTAGGCATTAAAAATGGCGCTTAAAAGCGCCATTTTTAATTTAAGTAAGCTTTATGCGAAATAAGCTTCTAAATCGTCAGAACCACCAATCAACTTGCCACCAATAAACACTTGAGGCCAAGACTCGTTGCCTGAAAGCGCTTTAAGAGCGGTGAAAGAAACGTCTTTGCCCATAACCAATTCTTCATACTCAAAACCTTTTGCATCAAGCAATGCTTTGGCTTTAGAACAGAAAGGGCAGCCTGGCTTAGTAAGAACAACAGTAGCTACTGAAGCTTTTGCAGTTGGAGCAACATAGGCAAGCATAGTATCAGCGTCTGATACTTCAAAGGGGTCACCTGGTAAATCTGGCTCAAAAAACATTTTGTCTACTACGCCGTCTTTAACCAGCATAGAATAGCGCCAGCTGCGCTTACCAAAACCGATCTCAGACTTATCAACTAATAAACCCATTCCGTCAGTAAACTCACCGTTCCCATCTGGAATAAGTGTAATATTATCTGACTCTTGATGCTCTGCCCATGCGTTCATTACAAATGTATCGTTAACAGATACACAAATAATTTCGTCTACGCCGTTAGCCTTGAATGTTTTAGCCAACTCATTGTAACGAGGAAGGTGAGTAGAAGAACACGTTGGAGTAAAAGCACCCGGTAAAGAGAAAACAACAACTGTTTTACCTTTAAACAATTCGTCAGTAGTGAGTTTTACCCACTCATCGTTTACACGTGCAGCAAATGTACACTGTGGTACTGCTTGTCCTGATTTATCTTCAAAATTTGGGTTAGACATTTTAGTCTCCATCTGAGGTTAATAAAACTGATTGCGGCTAATATACATATTGTTATTAGTCATTTAAAATAATTATTATCGATTGAGTAAATCAATTTAATTAATCAATCGTTATTTGGTTAATAGTTATTTGATTAATTAATATTTGTTTGATTAATCTATTCTTTAAAAAAATCTTCAGAGTGTTCACTTAACATCGCCTCAATATCTTCAATATCAAGGTCAGGCAATGTAATTGTTTCTTGATCTTTATTTGCACCGCAAGGAATAGACTTTTCCTCGTCGGCCCATTCACCCAAATCAATTAACTGACAAACTTTACTGCAAAACGGCCGAAAAAGATTACTTTCGATCCATTCCACATTTTTTTTACAATTAGGACAGTTGACATTATTTGCCATAGAAATACATCACCTCAAATAGGTAAATTGAAACGTTTAACAACACGCTAATTTAAAGCTCACTTTGTTATCTACCGATACGCTCCCCTGCATGGTAGGCGTAAATAAAGTAAAACGAATGGCATAGCGATATTTATTACCTGACAACATCGGATAATGTCCCTCGTCAGTTGGACTCAATACTCGAATTAACTCATTTTTATCTTCAGCAATGCCTTGATGGAAACCTTTCTCTGCTTCAATTGAGCTGAAACGCCCTCTTTCGCGCAAAAATGACAGCGTTATTTCCACCGCCTGCTGAATTGGTGTGAGCTCTTGCAACCAACTGTTGATATCTCGCTGTTTGTTTTCATTCGGCTGCTGTAACCAATAGTGTAAGTTGGGTAAATCAAAACTACAGGTGCCACCAGGAATTGAAAAACGCTGTCTTATGGATGCTAAAAATCGATCTTCTTTGAGTTCTGCGCCCACTTTTTTATTGCTTTTTAATGACTCACGTAAACGTAAAATTTTGCGTAATGCAAACTGTAAGGCATCGTCATCAATATTGGGGTGTTGCGACCAAATAACTAAGTTTTTTTCGTGCGACTCAATGTCTTTAAGCACGTCGTTACGCAAATCGATGCGCTCTGACAAATCGAGCAAAGTAAAAAGGCAGTTTAGAAAATTAATATATTGCCAATCTTCACTGGCAATTTTGCCTTGCTCAAGCTGTTTAAATAACTGCTCAAGCCTAAGGTAAGTACGCACCTTTTCATTGAGTGGAAATTCGTAAATTGCTTGAGACATGATGACCTGTTTATATTGGTTAAACTGCGATAATTGCAGGAAATAAACATTGTAAAGAATTTTTAGTCAAATCAATAGGCTAAAATCAATTTGTGTTTAACAGGAAAATCCTGTTTGTTTCGCAAGTTGCAGATAATGTTGGTGTAAATGCGCCACTTGTTTGGCTAAATCATCTGCTTTTCCATTATTATCAATAATATCGTCTGCCACGGCCAAACGCTGCTGTCTAGTTGCTTGAGCATTCATAATCGCACGGATTTGTGGTGCATTAGTTTTGTCACGTAACAGAGTTCGTTGTAGTTGAGTTTGTTCATCTAGATCAACAATAACCACCCTATCAACTTGCTCATTTAATTTATTTTCAACCAACAGTGGCACACTCAAAAGGCAATAAGCCGATTTGGCCTGTTGTGTCTGTAATAACATTTGTTGCCTAATGGCAGGATGTAAAAGTTGATTGAGCCAGTTTTTAACTTCAATATCATTAAAAACCAAGCTACGCAGTTTCGCTCTATCCAAGCTACCAGACTGGTCTAAAACAGACTCGCCAAATTTATGAATGATAGCTTTTAAAGCCTGTGTTCCTGGCTCAACCACTTCTCTGGCAATCACATCGGCATCAATCACTTCAATCGCATATTTAGCAAACAAATCAGTGACTGTGGTTTTACCACTGCCGATCCCACCACTGATACCCACCACATAATCACTCACAACCATATCCCCTGCCAATTTGCTGCTATTCCTCTGTGTAGCGGATCGCTCGGTGTCCTATGTGGTAGAAAGCTCTTAAATGCTGAAAAGCCAAAGAAAAAAGGATTTTGAATCACAGAGATCACCGCGTGCCGCGCTCAGAGAGCACAGAGAAAAGCAAAG
>JAWUXT010000022.1:0-21681 GCA_034111205.1 Paraglaciecola sp.
TTTTCATGTTGTTGCTAAAGGAGAGAACTTATTTCGAATTTCACTTCTTTATAACATCAAAATGCAACGTGTGATAGACTGGAATAGTTTAGCGGACGCGTCGGCTATTTTCGATGGTAAAACGTTATCTTTAGTTGACCCAAGTGTTGTAGAGTAAATCTAAACTATGATTGAAAAAGTGAAAGAACAAGCAGTACAGCAACCCAAAGTGCTTATACTAGGGCCGGGGCAGGTTTTAAAAGAGGCCCGTGAACGTGTGAATTTGTCGAGCCAAGACATTGCTGACAGAATGAAATTAAAAAAAGCTCTGATTGAAGACATTGAACAAGATAATTACGATATTAATATTTCTCTGACATTTATCAGAGGTTATCTGAAGCTTTATGCAAAACACGTTCATGTTGACGAAACAGAAATCCTGAAGGCTTTTGAAAGTCTCAGTACTCAGAATAAAGAACCTGCCAAGCTACAAAGTTTTTCTCGCAGAGTGGCCAATCAGGCTAATGATGACAAGTTGATGTTAGTCACTTATTTTATTGTTGCAGTAGTCATTGCCCTAGTGGTCATTTGGTGGTTTCAACAAAGTTCAACTGATTCTACTTCAGCATCAAGTGAGAATGATTTTCCAGAAGTGGTGAATCAAAGCGTTGCTTCACCAGATGTTATTGCTAAAGAAGCATCGCCATTTGAAGAAACTTCAGCATCAGATACTGGACTTCTAATACCGGTTTCTCAAGATCAAAACGTGCCTATAGACGAACTGGCAGTTGCAACAACAGAAATTGAACTTGCTCAAAATCTTATAGAGCAAAAACCTGTTGACCCATCTATTGGTGCAGAAATACCGGAGGATAGGAGTAACTTGGCTGTATTGGCTGATGTTTTAGACACAACGGTCTCAGAAACTGCTAAGGCAGTCGAGTTGATATTTGAATTTTCTGGTGATTGCTGGATGAATCTATCTGACGCCACAGGCGAAAACATTGCTTATGGTGTCAAAGTGAAAGGCAGAGTTATGCCTGTGACAGGTATCCCTCCTTTTGTCGTGACTTTAGGTGCGCCAGAAGTAGTAAAAATTCGCTACGAAGGTGAGTCCTTGGATATGTCATTTTTGCCTGCAGGGCGTATTGCCAAGTTTGATTTACCCTTATCTGAATAATTGACTGAATAAATAGAGCTAAGTTATCACTATGTTTTCCGAATCACCGATTAAACGCCGACCTTCTAAACGTATCAATGTAGGCAATGTACCTATAGGTGATGGTGCACCCATTGCTGTGCAGTCTATGACCAATACTCCAACGACAGATGTCGGGGCAACAGTAGCCCAAATAAAGCGAATTCAAGCTGTGGGAGGCGACATAGTCAGAGTGTCAGTACCTACTATGGATGCGGCTGAAGCGTTTAAGTTAATCAAACAGCAAGTTACAGTCCCCCTGATTGCTGACATTCACTTTGATTATCGCATTGCCTTGAAAGTGGCCGAATATGGTGTGGACTGTTTGCGCATTAATCCTGGCAACATTGGCAGTATGGACCGAGTTCGCTCGGTAGTAGATTGTGCTAGAGATTATGGTATTCCAATTCGAATTGGTGTTAATGGTGGTTCTTTAGAAAAGGACATACAAGAAAAATACGGTGAGCCTACTGCGGAAGCGTTAGTTGAATCCGCCATGCGTCATGTAGACATACTGGATAAACTTAACTTTGATCAATTTAAGGTGAGTGTTAAAGCTTCAGATGTATTTTTAGCTGTGGGCTCTTATCGACTTCTGGCTAAACTAATTGACCAACCCTTACATTTGGGAATTACGGAAGCGGGTGGCATTCGTGCTGGGGCTGTTAAAAGCTCCGTTGGCTTAGGCATGTTACTGGCAGAAGGCATTGGTGATACCATTCGAATATCGTTGGCAGCTGATCCTGTTGAAGAGATAAAGGTTGGATTTGACATATTAAAGTCATTACGAATTCGGTCTAGAGGTATAAACCTCATTGCTTGCCCAAGTTGTTCTCGCCAAGAATTCGATGTAATTAGTACAGTAAATGCCTTGGAGCAGCGATTGGAAGACATACTTACCCCAATGGATGTATCTATCATTGGATGCGTAGTTAATGGCCCAGGAGAAGCAGAAATATCCGATTTAGGTTTAACAGGCGCACGTAACATGAGTGGTTTTTACTTAGATGGTATACGGCAAAAAGAACGCTTATCTAATGATAATTTAATCGACCAACTAGAAAAGCGTATCCGTGCAAAGGCCAGCCAGTTGGATGAAAGCCGTAAGATAGCGATAAAAACATTAACTTAGTTAATAATCTCATCATGACACCTAACTTTTCATAAGCTTTATGTGGTTTTTTAGTTTCATTATTTTACGTTTATCTATAAAGCCCCTATAATGCGGGGCTTTTTTAATTATTAAATCAGAGATTATTTTTAGTGTCGAAACAAATTCAGGCTATTCGAGGAATGAACGACTGTTTGCCCACTGAGTCAGGGCTTTGGCAGTACGTTGAATCTACCATTCGCCAAGTAGTGGCTAGTTATGGTTATCAAGAAATTCGTACCCCCATCGTTGAAAGCACAGATTTATTCAAGCGGTCTATTGGTGAAGTGACCGATATAGTTGAAAAAGAAATGTACACCTTCGAGGATCGTAATTCAGACAGTCTTTCATTACGACCAGAAGGTACTGCCTGTGTGGTACGTGCTGGAAATGAACATGGCTTATTATACAACCAACAGCAGCGCCTCTGGTATATGGGCCAAATGTTCCGCCATGAACGACCGCAAAAGGGACGTTACAGGCAGTTCCATCAATTTGGCGTAGAAGTATTTGGTTTAGCTGGGCCAGATATCGATGCTGAGGTGATATTACTTAGTGCCAGATTATGGAAAAAGTTTGGGATTAGCCAAAACGTCACCCTAGAAATTAACTCTCTTGGCTCTGCTGAGGCAAGAGTATCCTATAAAGAACAACTAGTGGCATTTTTGAAGACTCGTGAGTCTGAGTTAGATGAAGATAGTTTAAGACGCTTGAAGACCAACCCACTGCGGGTGCTTGATAGTAAAAACCCACAAGTGCAAAACGCGGTTAAAGATGCGCCAAAACTGATTGATTGTCTTGATGAAGAGTCAGCCAAACATTTTCAAGGATTATGTGAACGTTTAGACAACCTTGGCATCAAATATCGAGTTAACCCTGCTTTGGTGCGTGGACTTGATTATTATAATCGTACTGTTTTTGAATGGGTCACCGATAGTTTAGGATCCCAAGGCACAGTATGTGCCGGTGGAAGGTATGATGGTTTAGTTGAACAACTTGGCGGTAAAGCCACTCAGGGCGTAGGCTTTGCAATGGGACTAGAACGTTTAGTGTTGATGCTGCAAACCTTGGAATTAGATAAAAATGTAGTTTCTGTAGTCGACATTTATGTTACTGCTATGGATGAATCAGTCGAACTCTATGCTAGGCAGGTTAGCGAAACACTAAGAGATGCCATACCACAAATAAAATTGATGAATCATTGTGGTGGTGGAAATTTCAAGAAACAAATGAAACGAGCTGATCAAAGTGGTGCCAGTATTGCCTTTATCATCGGTCAGGATGAGATGACGTCTCAGCAAGTTGCTATTAAATATTTGCGAGAAAAACAACCACAAGAAACAGTTTTACTTAACGAATTAACTCACTTTACGCAAAAGCTATTTAACGTCTAAGACGTGTGGATTTTTTGAATTAACATTATGTGCCATCAAATTTTCGATGGCCAAGCAGTAATAGGAATGGATGATGGAACAGTACGAAACAGAAGAACAACAAGTTGAAGCCATTAAACGCTTTTGGAAAGAAAATGGTCTATCCCTAGTTATTGGTGCGTTATTAGGCTTAGGTGGACTTTTAGGATGGCGCTATTACAACGACTCACAAATTGAAGCAAAAGAGCAAGCCTCTTTTGCTTATGAAAAAGCCTCTGAAGAATTAATAAAAGGTGAGGCGGGCTTCGGCCAAGCCAAAACTTTTATCGAAAGTCATAGTGACACAGGTTATGCCATATTAATGGCATTGGAAATGACGCAACAAGCTATCGAACGCAAAGACTTAGATGAAGCAGTCAAACAGCTTGAATTTGTGGTAAGCAATGCCAAGTTATCAGCCGTTCAGTCAATCGCTCAACTTCGCTTAGCGCGTATTCAGATAGAACAAGGTGAGTTCGAACTTGCATTAGCAAGTGCAGATAAAGTATCAGACCAAGCATTTATAGCTCAAAGCCAAGAGATTAAGGGTGACGTATACTTAGCTCAACAGTTATTTGACAAAGCTAGAGCTGCATACAGTAGTGCATTGGAAACCAATGGACGTGACCAAATTTTGAAAATGAAGCTAGATAATTTAGCCATTGCGGCAAATGGCTAAGGTGAAAATAGTGAAACAATCTTTTTTATTCATACTTTTAATCAGTTCTGTTTTATTATCAAGCTGTACAACAATTAGCGATTTGTTTTACGAAGAAGAAGAGTTAGAGATTCGTAGGCTGAAGCCTATTGAAGCACAATTTACTCCAACCGAAATTTGGTCGGAAAATTTAGGTGCTGGGATTGGTAAATTCTATTCAAAGCTTAGGCCGGCAGTGGCATATGACAAAGTATTTGCAGCGAACCGTCAAGGTCAAGTCAATGCTTACGATCAGGCGACTGGTAAAAAGATATGGTCTAAAAACTTTGCGACATATGACAACGAAGGTTTGACTTCAAGTATCAGTAACCTCTTTTCAAATGGTTTGTCCGCTAAGATTGCTGGCGGTATTAGTGTTGCGTATGAAACCGTCTTTTTTGGCACTGAGAATGGTGAAGTTGTGGCGCTGGATGCCAATACTGGCGAACAAAAGTGGAGTACAACGGTTAAGGGGGAAGTTTTAGCTTCACCTGCGATTGACGCGGGTATTGTACTGATCAACACCGGGTCTGGATTTATATTTGCTTTAAATGCAGATACTGGCGAAGAAGTTTGGTCTTCTGAATCTGATGTCCCACCTTTATCATTGCGAGGTGTATCTTCCCCCGCAGCAGTTAACGGTGGTGCTATTATAGGTACTGCTACTGGAAAACTTATCGTTAATATACTTGAAACGGGTCAAACTGCTTGGGAGCAGGTGATTTCGGCTGCGACCGGTGTTACCGAGTTAGAAAGAATTGTAGACATTGATAGCGAGCCCCTAGTGGCGGCTGGTAATGTTTACGTTATCTCTTACGATGGCTCTCTAGCTGCAGTTGAATTGCGTACCGGTCGAGTTATTTGGAAGCGGGAATACAAGTCGTTTCGTCGTTTATCATTGTCAGGTAGTACGCTATATTTAGTTGATGTCAACAGCAATGTGTATGGATTAGATAGTCGCAACGGGGTTGAGTTATGGAGTCAAGGAGCGCTCAAAGAACGTTTGTTAACCGGTGTCACACCTGTTGGAAATTATTTAGTGGCAGGTGATAAATTTGGTTTTTTACATTGGTTTGATCAAACTGATGGTAAAATTGTCGCACGCTTAGAAGTGGGTGATGATGATGAAGATGAAGGCATTTATCACTCGCCTGTGGTGGACGGAGATATTCTTTACACCCAAACTCGAGATGGTAAATTAGTAGCTATTAAAACGCCATAGAGCAGTTTTAGTGTCATTCTAGATAAAGAATCATACTAATAATTTTTAGCGGCTTGGAATTTTCTAAGCCGTTTTTGTCTACAGGATATGTATTTATGTTACCCGTTGTTGCCTTAGTTGGCCGCCCAAACGTTGGAAAATCGACCCTATTTAATCGTCTTACCCGCACACGTGATGCGTTGGTGGCTGATTTTCCCGGCCTAACTCGGGATAGAAAATACGGGCAAGCCAAATATGAAGGCCTACAGTTTATTGTGGTCGATACTGGAGGTATCAGTGGCGACGAACAAGGCATTGATGTGGTCATGGCTGAACAATCTTTGTTGGCTATTATAGAAGCGGACGTAGTGTTGTTTTTGGTTGATGCCCGTACTGGAATGACCGCAGCCGACCAAGGTATTGCTGAACATCTTCGCAGACAAGAAAAACCTGTTTATGTAGTTGCCAATAAGGTTGATGGGATTGATGGTGATAGTGAAAGCGCCGATTTCTTCGCCTTAGGTCTGGGGGATGTGAATCAAATAGCTGCTGCTCACGGCAGAGGTGTAACCCAATTACTGCAAAATGCTCTAGCCCCAATTGCTACAGAATTTCCTGATATGCACATCCCTGAAGAGAGTGATGAAGAGCTTGAAGAGATAGACGCCGATGAGCAACTAGCTAGATTGCAAGCTCTGCCGATAAAATTAGCGATAGTGGGTAAGCCCAATGTGGGTAAGTCTACTCTAACCAATCGTATCTTAGGCGAAGAGCGTGTTGTGGTCTATGACGAACCTGGTACGACTCGGGATAGTATTTTTATCCCCATGGAACGTGACGACAGAGAATATATTCTGATTGATACAGCTGGGGTCAGAAGACGCCGAAATATCTCGGAAGCAGTGGAAAAGTTTTCTATTGTAAAAACGTTACAAGCGATTGAAGAATCAAATGTGGTGTTATTTGTGGTTGACGCTCAGGAAGGTATTACGGATCAAGACTTGAGTTTGTTAGGTTTTATTCTTAATGCTGGTCGTTCGTTAGTGGTTGCAGTAAATAAATGGGATGGTCTAGATAAAACCGTTAAAGAAGAAATCAAACGTGAGTTAGACCGACGTTTAGGTTTTATAGATTTTGCCCGTTTACACTTTATTTCAGCTTTACATGGCACGGGAGTTGGGCATTTATTTGAATCAGTTCAAGAAGCCTACGCTTCAGCAACTAAACGGGTTAATACGTCTATGTTGACGCGTATCATGGATATGGCCCAAGAGGACCATCAGCCCCCTGTAGTTCGGGGTCGTCGTGTCAAAATGAAATATGCTCATGCTGGTGGATACAATCCTCCACTTATCGTTATCCACGGTAATCAGCTAAAAGATTTACCCGATTCTTATAAACGTTATTTAATGAATTATTTCCGTAAATCATTAAAAGTCATGGGTACACCCATTAAGATTGAATTCAGAGAGAGCGCTAACCCTTTCCAAACAGACCACAGCAGCCTTAACGATTCACAACGTCGTAAACGTAGACAACTTATGCGTTTGCACAAAAACGCTAAATAACAACACTAATTATAATGAGTATATTGAAAATAATTGGTTAAGTTGTTTAGTAGGATAGAACAAATCTTAGGTGGGGCGTTACTTCAGTTAATATAGTAGCGCGATACCATGGCATTATTAGATTGTTTGTTTTGTGCTAGGTTTTTTTCTATCAGTTCGATTAAATTCGTATTTTCTGTAAGGCTTCGAGTGAAGGCATTCCCGCAGTGATATCTATTTTTTCAAATGTTAAATTTTCATCCCTGATTTTAAAATCTGCAACCAAAGTCAGTACTTTTTGAATAATATATTTGGCTCCAAATATATAAGTATTGGGTAACACAATCACAAATTCATTATCACTGTATCTAGTCAATGTGTCGGTTGGACGACTCAATACTGTCAGATATTATCTGAGACAATGCTTTTAAGTGTCTTATTGATATTGATATTGGTAATGTTGGTTGTCCGTGAAATAATGTGAAATTTTTTTTACTCAAACATGATGAGGGATAATGGCGCGTCATTTCTTTTTGCTAAAGCGACCTGTTTTGGTATTAATCATTAAAAAAACGTCTGTTGTACAAGCCAGTTTGAGGATCAATTAATACCATGTTTTCAATAAGATCATTTTGTATTTTAGCTTGAATATGCGCCCGAATTCGTTTGACAAGAGTTTGGACAACGATGGGCTTGCTAACAAATTCAGTAGCACCTGCACCCCAGCATTTAATTTCTTGCTCAGTGGAAGTTTCTGCGGTTGAAAATACTATGGGACAATTAAGCATACTCAAGTTAGTGACTACTTTATCTGATTGATTTCACTGTATACTTCTCCGTCTTCTAAACGAGTCACTAAGACATCCCCAATTTGAACTTGTTGAGTGGTTTTAACTATTTTTCCCTGCTTAAAACTAATGCTGTAACCCCTTGCTAATGTGGCTAATGGGCTTACTGTGTCTAATAGATGCATATTATTAAGTAACTTTTGCTGTTTGTTTTCTACTAACTGTTGGCAGTTTCTTTGTAGTTTAGTTTGCAGGTCCTGCAGTCTTATTTGATGACGTTGCAGCAGTTTTTGGGGCGAAGATAAAGAAAGGCGACTATATATATGCTGTTGTTGTTGTTTTGCCTGAGTCAGTTTTTGTGTGAATGCAGATTGCAACGTAGCTTGTAGTTGATCGACATACTGACTCTTTTGTTCTAGCTGCTTTTTTGGGTGATTTTGCAGTAATCGTTGATTTAAAGTCTGATGCTGATGAAGTAGTACTTGTTGCACACGACTAAAAGCTTTAATTAGCTTGTCTTGTAGGACGAGGGTTTTATTGTGCAAAGTTGACTGATCTTGGCTGACCAGTTCGGCGGCGGCCGAAGGTGTTGGGGCACGCATGTCTGCTACAAAATCAGCAATGCTCACATCTATTTCGTGACCCACAGCACTGATTATGGGAATTGAAGAGGCGAATATTGTTCTGGCCACCTGTTCACTGTTAAAGCACCAGAGATCTTCTAAAGAGCCGCCACCTCTGCCAACAATTAACACATCTACTTCTTTTCTGAGGTTAGCTTGAGTAATCGCCGCACAAATAAGAGAGATTGCGCTATCACCTTGGACTTGACTAGGATAAATAATCACCTCAATGGCAGGATTACGGCGTTGTAGAACGGTCAAAATATCATGTAAAGCGGCACCCGTGAGTGAGGTAACGATACCTACTTTTAGTACAGTTTCGGGTATTGGCTTTTTATAATCTTGTGCAAATATACCTTCTGAGGCCAATTGCCGTTTCAACATTTCAAATTGTTGTTTAAGTTGCCCTTCACCTTCTGGCTCCATATGCTCAACGATGATTTGGTAATCACCTCTGGGCTCATACAAGCTGATGTTTGCTTTAACTATAACGTTGTCACCTTCTTTAGGCTTTTGATGCACTTTGCGGTTTGCACCTTTAAACATTGCTCCTTTGACTTGTGCACGATCATCTTTCAGAGTGAAATACCAATGACCAGAGCTAGCCGCAACAAAATTTGAAATTTCAGCTGAAAGCCAAATTTGACCAATTTTGGATTCTAAAACTGAGCGTGCTAAGCGATTGAGTTTGCTAACAGTAAGGATGTTTTTTGTTGAGGTTTGGACAGTAAACATTGATTGCAGGGTTCTCTAATAAAACATTATCAATAAGTTTACCTGATTTACTGCCAATTCTGATATATATCTAGACTGATATGCCTAAAGCCGCTAGAATTGCGCCGCAATTAAATCCGCATTTATAGGTGATATTGCATGTTAAGGATCGCTAAAGAAGCCCTTACGTTTGATGATGTTTTGTTAGTACCCGGGCACTCAACTGTTCTCCCCCATACCGCCAATCTTAAAACAAGATTAACTCGCGGTGTTAGCTTAAATATACCCCTGATTTCTGCCGCAATGGATACCGTTTCTGAAGCGCGTTTAGCTATTGCATTGGCACAAGAAGGCGGTATTGGATTTATTCATAAAAACATGACGCCACAACAACAGGCTGAACATGTTCGCACTGTAAAAAAATACGAAAGTGGCGTGGTGTCTGATCCCGTTACAGTTTTACCCACCGCTACGATTTCTGAAATTAATGCCTTGTGTAAAAGGCATGGTTTTTCTGGTTTTCCAGTTGTGGATAAAGACAACAACTTAATCGGTATAGTCACAGGTCGTGATTTACGTTTTGAAAAAAGCTTAGAGCAACCTATTTCTAGCGTTATGACTAAGAAAAATGACTTGG
Source organism: Paraglaciecola sp. (assembly GCA_034111205.1). Lineage (GTDB taxonomy): Bacteria > Pseudomonadota > Gammaproteobacteria > Enterobacterales > Alteromonadaceae > Paraglaciecola. Next base: position 9,947 of record JAWUXT010000022.1, read on the forward strand.
TTACAGTTAAAGAAGGGGCCCCCTCTGATCAAGTGCTTGAGTTAATGCATGAACACCGCATAGAAAAAATTCTGGTGGTAGACGATGCTTTCAAATTGAAAGGCATGATTACCGTTAAAGATTTCCAAAAAGCAGAAAGCAAACCTAACGCTTGTAAAGACGAGTTAGGCCGCTTACGAGTTGGAGCTGCGGTAAGTGTTGGACCTGGAACCGATGAACGTATAAGGGCTTTAATTGAAGCTGGGGTTGACGTATTACTGATTGATACTTCCCACGGTCATTCACAAGGTGTCATCGATCGAGTCAGGAAGGTACGTCAAGATTATCCAGACGTGCAGCTAATTGCTGGTAATGTTGCTACAGGTGAAGGGGCAAAAGCCCTAGCTGATGCTGGTGTTGATGCGGTTAAAGTAGGAATAGGCCCAGGGTCAATTTGTACTACCCGTATTGTTACAGGGTGTGGCGTTCCACAAATTACTGCGGTATCAGATGCGGTTGAGGCTCTTAAAGGCACCGATGTGCCAGTGATTGCTGATGGTGGCATTCGTTTTTCTGGTGATATTGCAAAAGCTTTAGCCGCAGGAGCTAGTTCAGTGATGGTCGGTAGTTTGCTGGCAGGAACAGAAGAAGCGCCTGGCGAAGTTGAATTATATCAAGGTCGTTATTACAAATCCTACCGTGGCATGGGATCGTTGGGTGCTATGGACCAAAATAACGGCTCTTCTGATAGGTATTTCCAAGATAGTAAGAGTGCAGAGAAATTAGTGCCTGAAGGCATCGAAGGCCGTGTTGCTTACAAAGGACCTATCTCAAATATTATTCACCAACAAATGGGTGGTTTACGTTCAGCAATGGGATTAACTGGTTGCGCTACTATTGAAGAGTTGCGAACCAAACCACAGTTTGTGAAAGTGACATCTGCTGGTATGGGAGAGTCCCATGTGCATGATGTGAGTATTACTAAAGAAGCACCAAACTATCGGTTAGGTTAGTTTCTGTTATTTCCAATGAACGTTGTTTGCGAATCAAGTAGCGTTCATATTCTATTTTTTAAAAGAGTACCCAAATGAGCTTAGATATTCATGACCAACGTATTTTGATCCTTGATTTTGGATCGCAATATACCCAGTTGATTGCCCGCCGTGTCAGAGAAATTGGCGTTTATTGTGAACTTTGGGCATGGGATGTCAGCGAAGAACAGATCCGCGAGTTTAACCCCAACGGAATTATTTTATCTGGTGGTCCTGAGTCTGTACATGCTGAAAATTCACCAAGAGCACCTGAATATGTGTATCAAGCAGGCGTGCCTGTATTGGGAATTTGTTATGGCATGCAAGTGATGGCTGAGCAGCTTGGCGGCGCCGTAAAAGGTTCAAATAAACGTGAATTCGGCTATGCACAAGTCGAAGTGATCAATGATATGGCGTTGTTGAACAATATTGAAGACCACGTAGGTGCCAACGGTAATGCCCTACTTGATGTGTGGATGAGGCATGGTGACAAGGTAAGCGCCGCACCTCCGGGTTTTGTGACTACAGCCAAGACTGATAGCTGCCCATTTGCGGCTTTTGTGAATAAAGATAAACAATTTTATGGCGTTCAATTTCACCCTGAAGTGACCCACACTCGCCAAGGTGAAAGGATTTTATCGCATTTTGTATTAGACATATGTGGTTGCGAAAAATTATGGACACCTGCGGCTATCATCGAAAATGCAATACAGAAAATGAAACAGCAAATCGGTGATGACCAAGTTATTCTCGGTTTATCCGGCGGTGTCGATTCTTCAGTCGTGGCTATGCTGTTACATCGCGCTATTGGTGAAAATCTGACTTGTGTGTTTGTAGACAACGGGTTGTTGCGTCTTAATGAAGGGCAACAAGTGATGGATATGTTTGGCGACCATTTTGGGCTGAATATCCGCAAAATTGAAGCTGAAGATAGATTTCTCGACGCCTTAGCTGGCACTTCTGAGCCTGAGGCTAAACGCAAAATCATTGGACGTATCTTTGTTGAAGTGTTCGACGAAGAGTCTAAAAAGTTAGTGAATGCTAAGTGGCTGGCACAAGGCACAATTTATCCAGATGTTATTGAGTCTGCCGCTTCTGCAACCGGTAAAGCACATGTGATTAAATCACACCACAATGTTGGTGGCTTGCCCGCAAATATGAAGATGGGGTTAGTGGAACCATTGCGAGAACTTTTCAAAGACGAAGTGCGCAAAATTGGTTTAGAGCTAGGTTTACCTTACGACATGTTATATCGCCATCCTTTCCCTGGTCCGGGTTTAGGTGTGCGGGTTTTAGGTGAAGTGAAAAAAGAATATTGTGATTTGTTACGTCGCGCTGATGCAATTTTTATTGATGAATTACACGTTGCTGACTTGTATCAAAAAGTCAGTCAAGCTTTTACAGTATTTTTGCCGGTTAAATCTGTCGGTGTGATGGGTGACGTTCGCAAGTATGATTGGGTAGTGTCATTAAGAGCGGTAGAAACGATAGATTTCATGACCGCCCATTGGGCACACTTACCTTATGATTTCCTAGGCAAAGTATCGAATCGTATAATTAACGAAATTGATGGGATTTCCCGTGTGGTTTATGATATTTCAGGTAAACCGCCAGCTACCATTGAGTGGGAATAAACCAGTTATTAATCCGCTAAATCAAGAAGGCGAAAACGCCCTATGAGTAACCTAATAATAAGAGCCGCTGTGTCAGCAGATTTGCCGATATTGCGAGAATTTGAGCAAGGCATTATCGAAACAGAGCGACCCTTTAATGATTGTTTAAAGTCTGAATACATTTGTTATTACGATATTGGGGCGTTAATTGATGGTGAAAGCTCCAGCGTAATGGTAGCTGAAGAGGGTGGGGTAATTGTAGGATCCGGCTATGCTCGAATCAAAAAATCAAAAGCACATTTAACCCATGAGTTTCATGCTTATCTTGGATTTATGTATGTCGCACCCACTCACAGAGGACGAGGTATCAATCAATTGATTATCCAAGCGTTAATCAATTGGGGAAAATCTCAAGGCATGCAGGATTTTTATCTTGAAGCTTATGCTGACAATAATTCAGCACTGAAAGCCTACGAAAAGCTAGGTTTTAAAACCACGCTAATTGAAATGAAATTATCTTAATCGGCTGCCTCACACGTATGCCTTAATATTTTGGATGTTCCTATGGCTTTAAAGCCAACCATATATAAATTCAAGCTGTCTGTATCTGATCTCAATCATGACTATTTTGATTCCCTTAACTTAACGGTTGCTTTACACCCATCAGAAACTAAAGAACGAATGATGGTGCGGGTATTAGTGTTTTGTTTGCATGCTTATCAAGACCACGAAAACTTGATGGCTTTTACTAAAGGTTTAAGCGCAATTGATGAGCCTGATATTTGGTTGCGAGGTCTAGATGATCAGCTATATCTTTGGGTCGATGTTGGCGAACCTAGTTTTGAAAGAATCAAAAAAAGCTGTCGTTTGGCAAAACAAACTTATGTTTACAGTTTTAATTCAAAATCCTCTGCTTGGTGGAAACAATCACAAGCACAATTTAGTACCTTGCCGGTGAATGTACTCAGTTTTGATTGGCAAGAGGTTCAAGCGTTGAGTGGTTTGCTTGCTCGGACTATGGATTTGTCAGTCACCTTGAGTGGTGAATCTGCATTTGTAGCCGGTCAACATGAGCAAGTGGAAGTAAACTGGAAAGCCTTACAATTAGATGAAGACTAAATTGTTTTTAATCGGCTTGATAGTAAAAATCGTGTTTACTGCGCAGACCATTACTAAACAGTTTGCCCGTTGGCAAATTAGACGGCAAAATATGCCGCCTGTTTTACAGTAGAGATAATAAAAATAATATGCCTACTAAATTTGACTCAATTCGGCCCTTTGACGACGCAGATTTATGTGTGGTTTTACCGAAACTTTTTAATAATAAAGAATTCATCGAGAGCATCGTCGCTTTCAAGTTTAGCGATTGGCCTCGATTTATGCGACCAGCACTAGGTTTTTTTACCCGCAATTACATCATAAAACAAATCACTAAGGTCACCACACATAGAGATTTTCAACGTTTAGTTGAACCTTATATGGAGAGAATGATTAACACGACTACAGAATCTTTTACTGTGAGTGGATTAGACCGGTTAGATTTATCTCAAACCTGTTTGTTTATGAGCAATCATCGTGATATTGCCTTAGACCCTGCTTTTGTGAACTGGGCATTGCACATAAATGGACAAGATACCGTGCGGATTGCGGTAGGTGATAATTTACTTAAAAAAGAATGGGTAGCTGACCTTATTAGGCTAAATAAGTGTTTTATTGTTAAGCGTTCAGCCACTGACCGACGTGAGAAACTGTCGGCCGCCAAACTATTAAGTGAATATATTGAATTTTCTCTGAATATTGAGAAACAGCATATTTGGATAGCACAAAGGGAAGGACGAGCAAAAGACGGTAACGACATCACCAATCCCGCTATTCTGTCGATGTTGGCATTAAATAAAACTAAAGAAGTTCAGTTTTCACAATATATTCGAAGCTTACGTATTGTGCCAGTGTCTATATCCTATGAGTTCGATCCTTGCGACATCAATAAAGCCATAGAATTACAAGAGGTTGAACGTGAAGGTAGTTATGATAAGCCTGATAATGAAGACGTTATAAGCATTGTCAACGGCATAACCGGTCAAAAGGGTAGGGTTCATATTCATTTTGGTGAAGTACTCGCGTCTGAGTTTAGTAACGCAAAAGAAGTCGCTGCACACATCGATCAGCAAATATTACAAGGCTACGACTCTTTTTCTACTGGGCCTGTCGCCGCAGACATGCTCAACAGCGATGACAACGCTTTAGGTAAACATGTTGCCGAGTCAGACCATTATACCCAAGCTGCTATTCATTATTTACAAGCTAGGTTAGTCAACCTATCTAAAGAAGAACAAAACAAGCTACTTAGTATGTACGCTTGCGCTCATATTAGAAAAATAAACTAGACCCTTTGCAGCGCTGTATAAACTACAATGCTTAGCATATGGGTCTAGTCTTAACTTTTTATGGCTGATTCGCTTTACAAGGCTTAGTTTTCGACAGTTTGGTAGAACTCCTGACTCCGCTCACTGTTTGCTTCAGAAATAACATATGCCCTTATTGCTTCTGCAGTATCATCATTAATTATCTTGCCGAAGTTTGGCATACCTTGTTCTGCTAGTCCGCCACCGACCACCACACTATTCCAAGCCTGTTGGCTGTTAGTTATGGAAGAATAACGTAAGTTTGGAATGAGGCCTGAAGAGTAGGCTTGAAATCCATGGCACACTAGACAATTATTGTCGTAGGCACGATTACCCAGGGCGAGGGTTTCTGCAGAAACATCAAGTAACTTCGGAAGATCTGGTAATACAAAGTTAGCGTCTGGTAACTTTGGTAATGCAGCTTTTGCTCCAAGTTTGAAGACCATTACTCGGCCTACATTAGCCTTACTACCGGTTGGAAAAACACCGCCTCCACTCAAGACATAAGAACCGCCCCAACCAGAAGCAATCGCTATAAATTGTTCACCGTCTAACTCATAGGTAATAGGCGCTGCTACTACCCCTGTTTGTGTGTAAAAACGCCACTTTCGTTTACCAGTAAGGGCATTATAAGCCGCAAAATGCGCATCAGCCGTCCCTTGAAAAACTAGGTTTCCAGATGTGGATAACACCCCACCATTCCAAGGACCGCCATGTTCAAAAGACCAAGCTGGCTTTTGGGAGACAGGATCCCAAGCTAACAAACGGCCTTTTACCATCGCTTTTAAAGCTTTAAACGTCGCTTTATCAGTGGGCAACGCGGCAGCACTAAGCTCTGTACCGGTATTCCAAAAACCGTTAGTTCTTTTATAATCAGTTTGATTTGCATACACATGCGGTGCTTCTTGGGCAGGAATATATACTAAGCCTGTATCTGGACTATATGACATAGGATGCCAATTATGAGCACCAAGCGGTCCAGGCAATTGTAACGCAGGTGTTTTACCTACATAACGTGCCCCCTCCGTTTCAACGGGACGACCCGTGGTTTGGTCTATATGGGTAGCCCAAGTTACGGGCACAAAGTTTTTCGCAGAAATAAACGCACCTGTTGCACGGTCAATTACATAAAAGAAACCGTTTTTAGGTGCTTGCATGATGACTTTTCGGTTTTTACCAGCAATATTTAAATCCGCTAATATCATATGCTGCGTTGCTGTGTAATCCCAAGTTTCACCGGGTGTCGTTTGATAATGCCAAACGTATTCACCAGTATCGGGGCGCACCGCAACAATTGAAGACAAAAACAAGTTGTCGCCGCCATCAGGGCTCCGAATTGCTTGGTTCCATGGAGTACCATTACCTACCCCAACATATAACAAGTCTAGCTCAGGATCGTAGGCCATCGAATCCCAAGCGGTGCCACCGCCACCGGCAGCCCAGTATTCGCCAGTCCAAGTTTTTGCAGCCATTTTCATGGTTTCATTTTCAAAGCCATCGGCTGGGTTTCCTGGAACGGTGAAAAAGCGCCATACTTGCTCGCCAGTTATCGCATCATAAGCGGAGATATAACCCCGTACTCCAAGTTCTGCTCCTCCATTACCAATAATCACTTTACCTTTGACAACTCTTGGTGCGCCGGTAATGGTGTAAGGGTATGATTTATCAATGGTATTAATATCCCAATTCGTAAGCCCCGTTTTTGCATTGAGTGAAATTAACCGACCGTCAATAGTGGCGGTAAATACAGCATCACCCCAAATTGCGACACCTCTATTTACGGCGTCACAACAGCCCTTACTCGCTTGTTCTTTATCCACTATAGGATCAAATCGCCATAACTGCTTACCCGTTCTGGCATCAAGGGCATGCACGATATTCCAAGTTGATGTGACATACATAATGCCGTCATGCACGATTGGCGTTACTTCAATACCTCGACTTGTGCCAAGATCAAATGACCAAAACAAACCAAGATCATCGATAGTTTCAGTACTTATTTCATTTAGCGGGGAATGTCGCTGTTCTGAGTATGTGCGTCCATGTGACAACCACCCAGAGGAGTCAGCTTGAATAATCGTATCAGCTGTGACTGAAGTAGTTTCACTTGTAGCTTGGGTATCCGAAACAAGCGGTTTTGTGTCAGAGATTTCACTTCGCTCACAAGCAAAGAAAAGAACAGAAGAGATTAATAATAATATGATTATTTTATGCATTGTTACCTTCTATAATATAAGGACCGTATTACTAGCACATCCATTTTTGTATTGGGTAGGAGTGTTATTGTGTTCACATAACATGATTGATTGAACTTAAATATGTATCAAATTAGAATAAAAATAAAGCAATTATCAATCATAATCCCAGCTATGACAGCTAAAAAATATATTTTTCAACCACGTATGCTTAGCATTTTCAGAAATCTTGAATTATTTTATGGGATAAATATGAACTAAAGCGACTAATTGCCATAATTTATTTTTATATCGGTAAAATTATGGGTGCAGTCAATTGATTATGAAACATAGCAGTCAGCAGATGGCAAATAAGTTGACCAAATGACAATAAGCTCATCAAAAGCAAAAGGGATTATTGATAATAATTCCGACGATGCTAAAAGTTTAAAGTTTGACATTGATAATGCAGCTCAACCAATAGAAAACCTATCTAAAATGTGTAATGAGATTGATTTGGCGATGACTGTTATCAAGAGTATTTCTGATCAAACCAACTTGTTAGCCTTAAATGCGGCTATAGAATCTGCAAGGGCTGGGGAGCATGGTCGGGGGGGTGCTGTGGTCGCGGATGAAGTCAGGACCTTATCTATTAATACAGGTAAAAACGCTGAAGAAATCGGCAAGATAACTAACAAGTTGATAGAAGGCTCTGTTGAGGCCGTTAAAATGATGTCTGAGTGCGCTAGTCGAGTTGATGATAACGTCAAAGGCTCTACTGAGGCTAGTGAAAGCATTCAGGGAGTTAATAACCTTATTGAGAAATTTAGTATAAACACAAGTTCGGTAGCGGCTGCAACTGAGCAGCATTCAGCAATGTCTACGACAATATCCGACTCTGCCAAGAAATTATCTCATCTAACAAACCTTCAAGTTCAAAGTATCGAGGAAAATTTGAATGAATTGATGGATTTACAGAAGGAGGTGGGCGGTCTGCACCACGAACTTGGAAAATTTGAGGCATAGACACAAACATAGCAATACTCAAGCATAGTGCAGCTTAAAAGAAAACAACTCCTATTGATGACGGTAACTTAGCCTATCTAGGACCATACTCAATTAGGTTTTGTTTCTATTTAGGGGCCAGGTTGGGGCCCATGACAGCAAGTCATCATGAATATAATTGGCGGGCCAATTTCCAGTTCCAGCTACTTCATACTGCCATGATTGGGTTACGACCGACCAAGCTGCTGTTTGTTTTTTACTCCATTCGTCTGTCATAACAAAATTTGTCAAGCTGAAAAGAGCCATCATTGATGCGAATTGCAATATTAATTTTTTTCATCCCTTATATCTTTTAAGTACGCTGTTCTAGGAAATCGCCACATACTACACATAGCTCGATTCACCAAAGATAACCTAGTATATGAATAAAATTTAAGCAGGAAACACGACATCAAGTTTTATGATTGAGTGTCTAACTTTAGTTCAAGTTTCAATCATCTTTATACCCTAGGCCACCTTATCTTTTTTCAAGTCGTCAAATTGACGATTAAGGTCATATTTTTCATCGGTCACAATTTTTTCTAAGGTTTCGATGCGTTCACGCATAACGGCCATGTCACGTTCAAGATTATTTGCCAAGTTGATTTGGTCGGCCTCTTTTTTGTCTTTTTTCTTACCTCTTGGTCCATTGACTAGTTCGACTATTGCCCAACATACTAATGCGACTATTACTATTGCTGTGATATTCATGTTTTATCCCGTTTACCTTGTCACGATTTATAAAAAGTTTATGCTTATGCTAATTATAAAGCAAATAATTGACCATAATTATAAAGCTATATATATCATATAGTTAGGATTTTACATTAGGTCTTTGTTTTTGTTTTTGGCGAAAATGGCCAGTTGAGTGACGTAATTAACCAAAAATAGAGAAATAAAACTATTGAGCATTGAACAAGACGAGTATTGGATGCGCCATGCCTTATCTTTGTCTGACAACGCGCAGCAGCAAGGTGAGATCCCTGTAGGTGCTGTGTTAGTCAAAGATAATAAGATTATTGGAGAAGGCTGGAATCAATCTATTAGTTTACATGATCCTTCCGCACATGCAGAAATGATGGCTATTCGTGAAGCAGGGAGAAATATTGAGAATTACCGGTTAGTTGACAGTTGTTTGTACGTGACTCTTGAGCCTTGTTCCATGTGTGCTGGTTTATTGATCCACAGTCGTATTCATCGGTTAGTATTTGGAGCTGCAGACTTTAAAACCGGGGCCGTCGGGAGTTTACTCGATTTACTCGGCGATCCTCGAATGAATCATCGTGTTGAAGTGAAAAGTGGCGTATTGGCTCAAAAATGTGGTGATAAATTGTCAGCATTTTTCAAGTTGCGCAGGGAACAAAAGAAACAATTAAAGAAGAAAGTCTAATAAACTATATTAGCCGGCCAGTGCTAATTCTTCAGTCGCTTCTATTATTTGGAAATGCTGGCGACGTGATGCCACTTTTTGATGAACTCGTTTAAGCAATTGACGTCTTCTATTGTTGCTACCTAACCTATTTTTATTGATGGATGTGTTACGTTTTTTCATTATGAATTCCTTTTAAGTTGTTTGGGTAGACACGACAAAAGCTATTAAAGTTTCAATCAACATAAGTTATCTTTGTTAAATATTTATGACAATTTGATTTTTTAAGCCTAACTCAGTGGTTTTATCTATATGTTGGTTTTATTAATCTGCATGCCAATGATGATGAACCAATCCGTTTGTATTACCGAAAATTGCCAAACATCGACAAAGGTTCAATCTATTTTGCTCATGAAAGTCGCGTCGAAGGTAGTGATGCTGATGAGTATGCTCAAGCCACCTTCTATTTAATACGTAATGTTCAACTAGGTTATGCGGCCAGCGAATATGAATAGTGGCCTAATCAGCTACTTCTGAGTCGTCTTGTTCAGATGTATCATCCGGGACAATTTCAGGCTCTAAAATTTGCGGTTGTTGTTCGTCTAACCAAACGAGAGTGTCGTAGTAACGCCTAATGTTATCTACATAGGCGACAGCTTCATTGCCACGTGCATAGCCGTAACGAGTTGTTTTATAATATTTTTTCTGCCTTAACTGCAGCAACCTTATTTTCACATCAACCCACATATCAGGATTGGCGCCTTGGCGCTCGGTTAGTATACGAGCATCTTCTAAATGTCCTAAACCTACATTATACGATGCGAGTGCAAACCATAAGCGGTCAGGTTGAGTAATGCGATCTGGGATACGTTTAAGCAGCTTAGTTAGGTACTTTGCACCGCCTTTGATGCTTTGTTCTGGATCGAGCCTAGAAACAATGCCTAATTCTTTAGCCGTAGTCAGTGTTAGCATCATCATGCCCCTGACACCTGTAACAGACCTCGCTTTGGGTTGCCAGTGGCTCTCTTGATAGCTCATAGCAGCTATTAGACGCCAATCTAGATCATTCGAATACTGTACAAACCAAGGTTTGAATTTGGGCAACACTTCCCTAGACGATTTTATAAACTCCCTAGTATCAACATAATTAAAAAGTCGTACATGGCCAAAATATTTGTCTTCTAAAGCCGCTAGAGTGCCATTGTTCTGAAGAATGCCAAAATACTCAATTAGCGCTGCCAACAACGAGTCATCTCTGTGTTTATTGACAGCCCAAGCAATATCTTGTTCGGGACTGATGGAGAAACCTATAGAAAGTTCAGGGTAACGGCGGCGCATTAATGCCAAAATGTTGGAGTCGGCTATTGTGTAATCTAGTTCTTCACTTAATACCATTTCTAACAGCTCTTCCATATCACTGTCGTCAGTTTCTTGCCAACTAAGTTGCTGATTATCTTGTTGCAACCGAAGTAGTGATTCATGGTGGCTGCTGCCCGCAGCGATAACCAAGTCACCATTTAAATCCTTAATCGTTCTCGGCCACTCTTTACCTTGCTTAAAAACCAGTTTCTCACTGACTCGCTGATAACCGGGGCCAAATTTGAATTTTTGATATCGTTCAGGACTAACACTTATGCCTGCTGCAATCATATCCAGATGAGCATCAGTTAATTGAGGAAATAAATCATCTAAATTGTAATAAGGGAAAACTTCAAGCTTAACCCCTAGGTAATCTGCAAAGCCCTCGGCTAGCTCATATTCAAAGCCAACAGGCCCAGTGGCACCATTGTAATATGTGGTTAGCCCATAAGTGGTGCCAACTTTTAATACTCCTGTATCTAATATATCTCCCAAACTGGAAGACTGCTTGATGTCATTACAACCACCAATTATGAGTACTAGAAGCAAAATGAGACTGCGCTGAAAACGAATAACTATACCCTCACGATTAGGTAGAACTGTATACGAAATTCTATTGTGAACAAATTATTAGATTTCATCAAGTGCTTTATTTATTTGTGAGTCTAACAAAAGTAGAGTATTTGGTCATGTGGCAAAGCAAGTAAAGTTATGAATTAAAACAAATAAAAGTAGGTTTTTAGGCAAACTGGCGCTTATAA
>JAWUXT010000023.1:0-15002 GCA_034111205.1 Paraglaciecola sp.
GACCACCGCATTATATTGCAGTCAACGTAACCCTAACGCACAAATGGTGGCTTATTTCAATGATGAGAGCTTAGTCGGTTTATTGCAAAAACATTGCCCTAACGTGGAGTGTACCCCTAGTGTTGCGGTTGAAATGCTAGCCAAATCGGCGTTTGATCCTGGCTCAAGTTTGTTACATCACGACCTGTTAGATATTAATCATGGACAGGCGCAATATTCAGTCTGCATCCCCGCTAATATCCCACCTATAAAAATTGAAAATATTTTTGAAACTCTAAAACGCAAATATCGTGCTACTTTGATAGGTATGGTCAAAGCAGATGAAAAGTTAAATATTCAAGTGAATCCCGACTTAGATTTGATGCTCTCCCCCGGTGATAAAATTTTCTACATAGCCGATGAGAGGATAATTAAATTTCAGTGGAATGACTTTATAGAAAAATAAAAGGCGCTCCTATGTTTAGTAAATTATTTGGTAAAAAAGAAACCATAACAAAACCTAAAGCACCCGAAATTATGGGGCTGTACTTAGGAGGTTCGTTTGAACTCGACCCTCTTAAATTACGCTTAATTGAGCCAGAACTGATGATTGAAAAAGCGGCTAGCCAACACCTAATCCAAGCAGTGGGTGAAGTGAATTTAGACACGGGCGGTAAAATATTGCGCTTTTACACCGATGATGATGCCTTTTTACAAGTTATTTTAGATGGTGGGGATACAGAAAATCACATCACAGATGTGAAGCTATGGTATTTTTATGAAACCAAAACCATCGGTTCAGATGCACAGTGGAAACAAACGATTGCCTCAGGTGTATCTAAACCCACTTATCAGCTTGAAGACGAAATATATCAACGAGTCTGGGATGCAGTAGGAGAAGAGTCTCCACCTGTTGCTATGACCGAAAAAACCTATGAACAAGATGGCGATATCAGCGAGACCGATCAATTTGTGATGTTGTACGAACGTCAGCTCGAAGGCGACGAAATGGAAACATTATTGGTGACAGCTGAAGAAAAATTAGTGAATAATAATTTTGACCGTTGCTTTGTCATCAGCACTGGCTTTAATATTGGTCAAGCAGATATTACGATTAACGGTTAACAAACACCGAATGATGATTAATCGTTAGTGTGTATAAGTGCGTATGTTACGCTCAGTGAAATATTACCCAGTAAACAAAGGATAAATAATGGACGCGATAATAAATTCGATATCAGGCTTAGGCAATTTTGCGCTGTATTTTGGCGTGTCAATCTTGTTGTTGTTTGTGTTTAAAGTGGTGTATGCCTTTGTGACTCCTCATAATGAGTGGGAATTAGTTAAGGTACATAAGAACCAAGCAGCAGCCATAGGTTTTGGTGGTGCAATAGTTGGCTTTAGTATTGCCTTAGCAGGTGCTGTAGCCAATTCTGAGTTTTTAATTGATTTTGTTGTTTGGGGTGTGGTGGCAATTATTGCTCAATCGTTCGCTTTTGCTTTATTACGTTTTACCTTTATGCCTAAAATTGCAGACAGAATTGATAAGAATGAAATATCTGCAGGCACTATTTTAGCAGCGGTTTCTATTTCTGTTGGGCTGCTTAACGCTGCTTGTATGAGTTACTAGGAGGGCCCTATGCAATCCAATAAAACTAAGCGTTCAAAATCAATCAATCTGGCCAGTATGCGCAAAAGCTTTAGTGTCAAACCTTTAGCACTAGGCGTTGCAGCAATATTTCTTACCGCTTGTGGTGATAAACAAGACGCCGCCGTATTTACCAGTGTAAATGACTGTACTGATGCAAACCCTGAGTTTGCTGAAAAATGTAAAACTGCTTATGCAGACGCATTAAAAGAAGCAGAGCGTACCGGACCTAAATACAATTCCCAAAGGGATTGTGAAGCTGAATTTGGTAACAACCAATGTAATGTGGTTCGGAATGAATCAGGTTCATTTTTTATGCCATTTATGGCTGGCTACATGTTAAGTAATTTAATGTCGCCTAGAGGCTATTATTCGCAGCCCATGTTCACCTCCTACTCAAGAAACTCGTCTTATAGAAATCGTTGGATTGGTGCAGATGGCGCTGATTTTGGCGATAATCGACGCAGAACCATGCGTGTTAGTGAAAAGTCACTAAAACCTAAACCGACTGTAACTAAAACTATGAGTCGTGGTGGCTTTGGTAGCAGTGTGCGGGCTAAATCTAGTTGGGGCAGCAGCTCTAAAAAAGGTGGTTGGGGTGGTTAACTCTCATAGCAAAGTTTCGTTAATGGGTGAGCTTCATTAAAAATTTGTTAGTAGCATGCTAAGAGTCGCTATTCCTGAACGTGCCAATTGGAAAAGAAAAGCCGAAGAGTTCGGCTTTAAATTCCATACCATGCACGGTGAAGCTTATTGGGATGAGTCGGCTTATTATCAGTTCTCTCTTAAACAAATTGAACAAGACTTAGAGGCCCCCACTGAAGACATTCACCAAATGTGTTTGGCCGTGGTAGACAAAGTTGTCAACTCTCAAGAGTTACTCGAAAAATTCCAAATTCCACAACACTTTTGGCAGCAGATCAGTGACTCCTGGAAAAACCAAGATCCTAGCCTCTATTCTCGTTTAGACTTTGCGTATCATGGTAAAGGCCCTGCCAAGCTATATGAAAACAATGCCGATACCCCCACATCATTGTATGAATCAGGTTTTTGGCAATGGTTATGGCTAGAAGAACAAGTCAATGCGGGTAAGATCCCCAAACAAGCTGACCAATTTAATTCATTACAAGAAAAGTTAGTCAATCGATTAGCCGCTATTGCTAAGCATTACGATATCAACCATATGCATTTTGCCTGTTGCCAAGATACGGATGAAGACCGTGGCACAGTGCAGTATCTTCAAGATTGTGCCAAAGAATCCGGTTTGAGTAACGATTTTGTATTTGTTGAGGATATTGGCCTAGCTAAGTGTGGCAGCTTTAGTGATTTACAAGACAATAAAATCCAAACCCTGTTCAAGCTCTATCCTTGGGAGTTTATGCAACGAGAAGAGTTTGGTGAGTCAATCCAAAGCGCACAGGTTAATTGGCTGGAGCCTATCTGGAAGTCTATTTTATCGAATAAAGCCTTAATGCCGATGTTATGGAAATTATTTCCCAATCACCCTAATTTACTGCCGTCCTATTTCGAAGATGAACTAGCCAAGGCCACAGAAACAAAGCTCGTTAAAAAGCCTATTTTCTCTCGCGAAGGTGCCAACATCAGTGTCATTGAAGATGGTAAAACCGTGTTACATGCAGATGGCCCGTACGGTGAGGAAGGTTTTATTTATCAAGCTTATTATCCCCTGCCACAATTTGGTAATCATCATACCTTGATAGGTTCGTGGTTGGTGAACGACCAAGCAGCAGGCATTTCGTTGAGAGAAGATTCATCGCCCATCACCCAAGATATGTCACGTTATTTACCACATATTATTTTGTGACAATTTGACATAACTATGCTGACAATTATCAGTCACACTAGCCTCATAATATTTAATAGCAGTTTATTTCAATGATCAATTCAATAGGTAGAGCTTCAAACACCAAACAACAAATTCGTTTTGTACTAGCGATATTTTTGTTGATCAGTGCGATCGAAGTGATTAATTTGCTGACAGGAAGGATCCTTAATCAGTTAGGTACTATTCCACGCTATGTGCCTGGACTTAGAGGTATTGTTTTAGGCCCCTTTTTACATGGCAGCTTGCAGCACTATTTTTCGAATATTATACCTTTATGTATATTCAGTTATTTACTACTGCAATATGGCTTAAAGCGCTATTTGCAGTTAACCGTTTGGATAATGTTAATAACAGGCTTATTGATATGGTTATTTGCTAGGCCAGCAACCCACATTGGTGCCAGCGGGGTTATTTATGGCTACTTTGGTTATTTAGTCTTAGCTGGATTTTTAAGCGGAAAATTTAAACTGATGATTATCTCTGTATTAGTTGCCTTTTTTTATGGCGGTTTAATTTGGGGAATTTTACCCTCTGCCCCCTTTGTTTCATGGGAGTCTCACTTATTTGGTTTTATTGCTGGACTAGCAGGTGCAAAATTATGGGCAAAACCTTCGCCCTAAGAGTGAATACGAATGTATAATCCTTTCAAGCAACAATATGCATAACAACAGGTAATCAATGTCTGACGCTCAACCACAAAAAAAAACAGGTCTACTCGGTAATCTAGCTTTTAATATTATTATCCCGGTGTTGATTTTAACCAATCTCAGCAGCGACGAATATTTGGGGCCTGCTTGGAGTATTGTAGCTGCGTTAATATTCCCTATCGGTTTTGGCATTTGGGATCTCAAACAAACAGCCAAAGTAAACCCGTTTTCAGTACTGGGTATCGTCAGTGTCTTTTTGACTGGCGGTATTAGTCTGTTAGAGCTCCCAGCTGAATATATAGCGATTAAAGAAGCCACCATCCCCGCGATAATTGGTCTTGCGGTGCTGTTCACTCAGCGCACCAGCAAGCCATTGTTGAAAGTGTTTGTGCTAAGCGAACAAATCATAAATTGGCAAAACCTGAACCAATCCCTAGCAAATTCTGGTAACAGTAATCTGTTTGAGAAAAAGATGGCAATTAGCTCTTATATTGTCGCTGGCTCTTTTTTCTTGTCTGCGGCGCTAAATTACATTTTGGCTAAAGTTATATTAGTCAGCCCTCCTGGAAGCTCTGAATACACCGAGGAGCTAGGTAGAATGACAGCCTTGAGTTACCCAGTAATTGTGATCCCCAGTATGCTGATGTTAATGGCGGCGTTGTGGTACATTTTTTCACAGATTAAAAAACTAACCGGTGAAGATCTAGAAAACTTTTTGGCAGATGTTTAGAACTAATATTTTGTTTTAGCGTACTTAATAGTATCTTACTCAGCGATACCACAAGGCAGAGATGATCGAAGTTAGCGGCTTAGTCAAACAGATTACTGATGGTCATTCCAACAAAAGTATCTTAGACAACCTCGAGTTTCATCTAGAGGCGAAGCAGTCTGTAGCCATAAGCGGAGATTCAGGCTCAGGTAAGTCAACCTTACTGAATATTCTCGCTGCTTTAGATAATCCTGATAAAGGACAGGTCAAAGTGGCGGGGCTGGCAATTAACACCATGAGTGAAGCTCAAGCTGATCAGTTTCGAAAAAAACACCTAGGCATCGTTTTCCAACAATTCAATTTAATTGATTGTTTATCGGTCTGGGACAACATTACCTTTCCAGCCAGACTAAACGGTTTGCCAATCGGCAGTTATCACAAAAATTTATTAGAACAACTGGGATTAAGCTCACACAAAGACAAATTACCGGTTAATTTATCAGGCGGTGAACAACAAAGGGTGGCTATTGCCCGCGCCTTATCTCATCAACCCAGCTTAGTATTGGCCGATGAACCGACTGGAAACTTAGACGATAACAATAGCCAAGCTGTAAGTGAGTTATTGTTTGGATTATGTAAAAAGCTAGGCCTAACGTTAGTTGTTGTCACGCATAGCCCCAAGGTAGCCGCTTTTGCAGATACCCGGTTATTGTTACAGCAGGGACAGCTGCATGCTGTTGCAGATCAAACCACAAACCAGAGCGCTAGCCAGAGCCCATATCCGACGCCAAATAGCGTATCAAGCTGATAATGGCACCTTTGCTAAAACTTATTTGGGCTAGTTATCAACACAATATTTTACGGGTGGCACTGGTGTTTATTGCTTTGATAACCGCTTGTGCCGGGCTCAGTGCAGTTTTGGTGATCAATAGCGCCGCCAAAAATAGTTATGCAGCTGCTAGCCAGCCATTTTTACAGCAAGTCGAACAGCGCATAATAGCTCGAAGTGGCCATGTTTTAAGTAAACAAGATTTCACCTCACTGCGTCGTTTCGGCTTTACCCAACTTATTCCAGTATTACGTAGCTCGCAAACTATTATTCACCCCATAACAGGCCAGCCGCAGAGACTATCGTTGTTGGGCATCGATACATTTTCGATTATCAGTTATTCCGCCAGTAATGTATTAGAGATTGCACCTAAGAATGCTGCAACTTCGACACAACTGCTTGATCAATTATGGCGACCTCCTTTTACAAGTGTTATCCACCCAGACTTTGCGACTGAATTAAACCTCATTAGCGGCCAAACGTTGTCCCTTGAAAACAGCCAGTTATTACCCAAATTATCCGTGACGGCTATTGATGGTTTAGGACGAGAAATCGTTATGGACATCGGACAATTGCAGCGCGTCTTAGATACCCAAAAGATAAGTGAACTGTTGGTAGTAGGTAAGAAAAACGATAGTGTCACTAGCGCGCTAACAGCTGTATTACCAGAACACCTTTATATTGAAAATATTAATACTGGCGAACAAGCGCAGCAGCTCACCGGCAGTTTTCACCTTAACCTGTTAGCAATGGCATGTTTGATGTTTGTGGTGTGCATGTTTGTCGTTATGAACGCCTTACATTTGTTGATAATGAAACGCTGGACAAATTTACGTATCGCCCGCCAGTTAGGTGTATCCAGAAAACAAATATATTGGGCGCAAGGCGGCGAATTAGTATCAATCAGCTTACTGTGCGCACCACTTGGCGCTTTCATTGGAATATTTTTCGCGCAATTAGCGTCACCAATGGTATCGCTAACATTACAAAGCTTATTTGATGTGCGAATAGGTTACACACAAATAGCCTATGTGACATTAATGACACAATGTTTTGCTGCCTGTATCTTGGGCGCATTTGCAGCGGCCATTTTGCCTATGTGGCAATTGAATACTAAGTTGGCTTTACGTAACTTAAGTGTCGCTGTTAACACCCGTCATTTACCATGGTTATACGCCAGCATAATATTAGGCTGCATTGCCGTGGGGTTAGGTTATTACTCTAACAATATGATAATGAGTTTTAGCGCTATTGCAGTGAGTATTTTTGCCGGTTGCAGTTTGCTTATTTACACCGTACCGAAGAGTCTAAAGATGTTGTTTCATAGCTTGCCAGAGCGCTGGGTATTATTTCGCTGGTTAGCTGCAGATGGGGTACGTTTATCCCAAAAGAGTAAAATTGCCTGCTGCGCTTTTTTCATTGCACTCACCAGTAATATTGGTATGAATTTAATGGTGGATAGCTTTCGCCAAGCCACACACCAATGGTTAAGTCAGCGCTTAGTGGCCGATCAATATATTTCGACTCAATCACCCAAGGTGTTTACCCAATGGTTAGCAACCCAAGACATCGAGGTGGATGTTATTGAACGCAAAGGCCTTGATGCAAGTTTGCTTAATCAACCAAAAAGTAACACCCAAAGTCGAACTAACATTGAGCTCAGGTCATACCCCAGTAATAACGTATATCAACAAGCGATGTTATTTGCTGAACAAAAAGCGAATGCTTGGCAAATATTTGCTGCAGGTAAAGGCGTGCTAATCAATCAGCAATTGGCGTTACGTCATGGTTTAACCTTGGGAGTCCCCTTAAACTTTCAAGTTGAGTCAGGCCAACCAGACACTAAACAGATAGTGGGTATTTACTATGATTATGGTAATCAAAGTGCTCAGGCCATGCTGGATGTAGACTATTTCACAAAATATAACGCCAACACTACGTTGTTTGCTTTGCACTTTACAACTAAGCAACAACAAAATCTTTTTGCTGAGCGACTGGCATCTGCTCCAATATCTAATCAAGTCAGGTCAATACAAACCCGTGAATTATTAGCGTTGTCGATGCAAACGTTTGAGCGCACGTTCGTGATCACCGATGGCTTGAACATTGTCACTTTATTAGTTGCAGCCTTGTCTTTGGCCACATCGGTGCTGATGATTGATATAGACAATCGGCCTCAAAGGGCATTAATGAGAAGCATGGGAGTGACTAATTATCAGATTACTGGCTTATCACTTATGCAATATACCTTACTCAGTTTATTGGCTTGTTTGGTCGCCTTACCTTTTGGCATCGGCTTAACATGGCTGTTGATCAACCTGATTAACGTGCAAGCATTTAGTTGGAGTTACCCGATACTGATCACTCCTTCTAAACTGTTCACTGCTGGGGTGATGAGTATAGTTTTGATTGTGATAGTGGTAGCGCTTCCTCTTTACAAATTAAGTCGTCGCAAATTAGTTGAGGATATAAAGTGTTTGAGTCTGTAGCCAAATATCTAGTGCTTTTGTTATTAGTATCTGTAGTCACAGCATGCTCTAAAAATCCTGATAATACCCAGCAAGCAACAGATTCGGTGTTTTCTAGTCTGAGTCGTAATGCATTAGCGCAGCAAACACCTAAGAATAGTGATGCAGTAAACCTATCTGGCGAAGCTTTTGCCAGCGTTGTCCCTGGCTACGATATTACATTTCCATTTGATCATGACAGTCACCCAGAGTTTGCAGTGGAATGGTGGTATATCACCGCCAATCTTACTGACACATTAGGCAATCCCTACGCACTGCAATGGACATTGTTTCGCTTTGCCAGTGACACTCAAAACACGCCTTGGGCGAATGTTCAGCAATACATGGGGCATGTTGGCTTAAGAGACGGTAAACAGGCTTGGTTCGAAGAACGCTTTGCCCGTGGTGGTGTGGGTAATGCAGGTATATCTACGACCCCATTCAATGTATTTATTGATGATTGGCAGTGGCTTGCTCAATCAACCGAAATGTTCCCGTCAACTCTTGAGTTTACGATTGATAAACAGATCAAGGTCAACTTAAACTTCACTGCTGACAAACCTTTTGTAAAACATGGAGAGCAAGGTTTTAGTCGTAAGCTACGAAACTCAGAACAAGCCTCATATTATTATAGCCAGCCACACATCCAAGTCTCGGGTGAACTTGAACTGCCAACTGGAACAGTTAAGGTAACAGGCAATGCTTGGTATGATCATGAATGGACAACTCAATATTTAAGCCCACTGGCACAAGGCTGGGACTGGTTTTCAATTCACTTAGACGATGGTGCTAAGTTGATGTTGTTTAATATGCGTCACCAGCAATATCAAGACTTCTGGTCTGGTACATTGATAACAAAAAATGGCAAAACGATACATTTGTCTGAATCAGATATTCAAGGTGAAGTGACCCAGCAGGATAAAGTGGCAGGTCGGTTGTTACCCTTGTACTGGTCGATAAAATTGCCCAAGCATCAAATTGATATCCAGATTGCACCCATGCAAACGAATCAATGGAACCCGGGAATAATTTCATATTATGAAGGAGGAACGGTGATTTCAGGCTCCCACTCAGGTGTAGGATTTATTGAGCTAACTGGATATTAGCTGACACTTGTGAATAAGTGCCAGCGGCAAAAGGATTCGGAAAAGAATAGCAAAGGACTATTTTTTATTTCCTAGCAGTTCAAATATAGTTTTTGCAATACGCGTGTTATCCATATGACCTCGAAAGTGCTCACTCCCTAATCCTTTAGCAAATATTTGTACGTCAACACCTGTATGTCCAGTGGTTGTCCAACCAGTTTTTGTCCGGTTATCTAAAATCTTAGAAATCGCGTTGTGGAAAGGCCTAGGTTTATCAGATTCAATCACACTTAAACTGGATATTTCTTCTGGAGTCAGCTCAAATCCCAATAAATCAGTTGCCAATGTACCTCGGTCTTTAGCCGTCATTAATTGTGTGCCAATCTCAACGGGGGAAGCCTTTAGGTGTTTCAGCCACTCAGGACTCCAACTATAATTGCCATTGGCACCGATACTAAGACCGCCTGTGCTGTGATCGGCAGTGGCGACTAAAAGAGTGTCAGGATTTTTTACAAGGTATTGCTCTAGCCATTCGAGGGTTACCGCAAGATCATGCATTTCAGCCATTGCAGAGCCAATATCATTACCGTGCCCTGCCCAATCGACTTGGCTTGCTTCGATAAGTAAGAAATATCCTTGATCGTTTTCTAACTGACGGATTGCGGCTTTTGCTAATGTTGGAAGTCGCATTTGATTAGTACTGTCTAGTGCCCAAGGCATGCCTGAATCTGCAAATAAACCCAGTAAAGGTGTCCCCGCTTTAACAGTTTCTAACTGAGATAATTTATCAACATATTGATAACCAGCGGCTTTAAATTGTTCGACTAAATTCCGGTCCTCGCGAATAAAATATTTCCATCCGCCACCTAACATCACATCTAGAATAAACTGCCCATTGGTTTTTTCATCAAAATAACTGTCAGCTATTTGATC
This sequence comes from Paraglaciecola sp., assembly GCA_034111205.1. Classification (GTDB taxonomy): domain Bacteria; phylum Pseudomonadota; class Gammaproteobacteria; order Enterobacterales; family Alteromonadaceae; genus Paraglaciecola. Next base: position 10,184 of record JAWUXT010000023.1, read on the forward strand.
ATAATTTTGGCGACTCTCATTATGAGCACCAAAACTTGCAGGCGTAGCGTGATTAATCTGTGAAGTGACAGCCACACCCGTTTTACGCCCTTGCTCTTTAGCCAGCTCTAATACTGTTTGCACCGGCTTCTTGTTGGCATCAACGCCAATTGCACCATTATAAGTTTTAAAACCGGTTGATAAGGCTGTGGCCCCCGCTGCTGAATCAGTCACATAACCGGTGTCCATATCAGGATGTGTGCTAGCCATGCCTACTAATAATCTATCAAACACAGTTTCTTCGACTTCAGGCGTACTCGGATCATCTGCGAACATACGGTAAGCAGTGGTATACGATGGGCCCATACCGTCACCTACAATCATAATAATATTTTTAGGTGAATTAAGATGTTCAGGTGAGTGAGTCGCTAATGCAGATTGGCATAAAACGGCGAATAAAAGAGTAGCAATTGGCTTCATCTGGTCTCCGATGATGAAAAATAAATTAAATTGAATTGAATAAAATTGAATAAAAAGCGTCAAAATAACTTTAGATTATACGCTAGGTTCAAAGAGGATGTTCAAATTGAGTTTAAGTATAAATTATTTAGATGAACAAAAAATGACGCAAAAAAATTATTTTTGATATATATCAAATTTTGACATCGAGTATCTCACGCATCCTCTGTTGTACAACATCGACTAACAAGTCTGGTTGGAACTTAGAAATAAAGCGATTACAGCCAACTTTTTCTACCATGGCATCATTAAAGCTACCACTTAATGACGTGTTTAAAGCGATAAAAAGATCATTCATGCGCGGGTCTTGTCTCACTTCAGCCGTAAGTCGATAGCCGTCCATTGAAGGCATCTCTGCGTCGGTGAACATCATCAAAATTTCGTCGGTGACAGTTTTACCTTCATCAGCCCAACTTTTTAAAAGGTTGAGTGCTTTTAAGCCATCTTTTTGTTCGATAATAACAAGGCCCAGCTGGGTCAAGGTTTCTCTTATTTGCCATCTTGCTGTGGAGGAGTCATCCACTATCAGTATTTTTTTACCTTTGAGATGAGACGCAACCTTTTGGTCCAACACGTCTTCAGAGATAGTAGTGTCGTACTCGACAATTTCAGATAACACTTTTTCTACATCAATAATTTCAACTAATTCATTTTTACCATCAATATCAACCTGTGTGAGAGCCGTTAAATAGTTATTTTTACCTGCTGAAGAGGGTGGCGGCTGAATATCGCTCCACGAGGTATTAATAATGCGCATCACATTCCCAATCAAAAAACCTTGTACGCTTCGGTTATACTCGGTGATGATAACATTGACGGCTTCGTACTCTTCTTCATTGGTGGTGATTTTAATCGCTGCACGAAGATCAATGACTGGAATGGAAGCCCCTCTGTAATTTGTCACACCTTTGAGGTTTGGGTGAGATCCGAGCATTTGGTTCATTAAAGGCACTGTGATGACTTCTCTGATCTTGAATACATTTAATGCAAATGTGTGCCGTGTGCCCAATTTAAACATTAGCAACTCGAGTCTGTTTTCACCGACAAGTTTGGTGCGTTGATCAATTGAAGACATTAACTCTGACATACACGCTCTCTGGTTGATTTATTTACGATAATAAACAAGTAATTCTACACCTGTGAACATTACCAATTGTAGACACTTAAAAATACAATTACCTAATAAACGTTATTTACTACCTAACACTAACATTCACACAAACTATGACGAGAATACTTTATATAGATTATAAATATGCGACTTAACTATATAGGATGATTAACAACAGCAACCCACATCACGTTATCGGTTGTTTTATTTTTTACCTTACCGTTACAGGAATATTCAAATGTCACAATATCAAAATGATGTTAAACAGATTGCAGAACTAAGGTCAACCAAAGCAGGTGCTTGGAACGCAATTAACCCGGATTATGCTGCTCGTATGAAAGCTCAAAATCGCTTTAAAACTGGGTTGGATATTGCAAAATATACCGCAGCTATTATGCGTAAAGACATGCAAGAATATGATGCTGACTCAAGCCAATACACTCAATCACTAGGTTGCTGGCACGGATTTATTGGACAACAGAAAATGTTGTCCGTAAAAAAACATCAAGGTACCACTGATAAAAGCTATTTATACCTATCTGGATGGATGGTTGCGGCATTACGTTCAGAGTTCGGTCCCCTTCCCGACCAGTCAATGCACGAAAAGACCTCGGTAGCATCATTAATAGAAGAACTATATACATTCTTACGCCAAGCCGATGCACGTGAACTAGGTGATTTATTTAGACAACTAGATGACGCCAAACAAAACGGTGGCGATACAACTGCAATACAACAGTCTATTGATAATTATGAAACTCATGTAGTGCCCATTATTGCTGATATTGATGCAGGATTTGGTAATGAAGAAGCAACGTATTTGCTTGCTAAAAAACTTATCGAAGCTGGTGCTTGTTGTATACAGATAGAAAACCAAGTATCTGACGCTAAACAATGTGGTCATCAGGATGGTAAAGTTACCGTACCACACGAAGACTTCTTATCCAAAATCAACGCAGTACGTTACGCATTTTTAGAGCTAGGCGTAGATGACGGTGTGATAGTTGCTCGTACCGACTCTTTAGGGGCTGGACTGACTCAAAAAATACCAGTATCACAAAAGCCTGGTGATTTGGCCGCTCAGTACAATGCATTCTTGGATGCAAGTGAAGTCACCTCTGTAGATGATTTGGTAGATGGCGATTCTGTTCTTAAACAAAACGGCAAACTAGTAAAACCTGTACGTTTACCGAATGGATTATACAAATTTAAAGAAAACACTGGTTTTGACCGTGTAGTACTAGATTGCATCACGTCATTGCAAAATGGTGCAGACTTATTGTGGATTGAAACAGAAAAACCACACGTTGGCCAAATAGGCGATATGGTGCGAGCCATTAGAAGCGAAATTCCTAACGCGAAGTTGGTTTATAACAATTCACCCTCTTTCAACTGGACCTTGAACTTCCGTCAGCAAATCTTTGATATCTGGTCAGAAGCTGGTAAAGACTTAAGCCAATACAACAGAGACGAATTGATGTCAGTTAAATTTGACGACACTGATTTGGCCCTTGAAGCGGATGAAAAAATCCGAACCTTCCAGGCAGATGCTGCCAGAGAAGCAGGTATTTTCCATCACCTAATTACTTTACCTACTTATCATACAGCAGCGTTGTCTACTGATGATCTAGCCAAAGGTTACTTTGGTGACCAAGGTATGTTGGCATATGTTAAAGGTGTGCAGCGTAGAGAAATTAGACAAGGTCTTGCATGTGTTAAACACCAGGCGATGGCGGGCTCTAATATGGGTGATGACCATAAAGAATACTTCTCTGGCGAGCAAGCGCTTAAAGCTTCAGGTGAAGATAATACTATGAATCAGTTCGACGCCGAATAACGTTATAAATCAATGCCGATATAAATCAATGCCGTTATAAATGACCTACGATAGCTTGCAGTCTCTACTGTAAGCTATCGACATCATTCAACAAATCAATGCCAACAATGGCCAACTAGCCCCCATCAATTCACAGCCCCATTCACATTAACTATAAACAACTGTTATTTAACGAAAATTTAATATCTGGTAAAGGTATTGAATACTGATAACATTCTACTATCACATCAGTTTTCACAACGAGATAATAACCATGAATATTGCTAAGGTAGATTTAAACTTATTGGTTTATTTAGATGTATTGCTAAGAGAAGGCAGTGTGACTAAAGCCGCAAACCAATTAAGTATTACTCAGCCTGCAATGAGCAATGGCTTGAGAAGACTAAGAGACTTATTTAAAGACCCACTTCTGGTGCGTACCAGTGATGGTATGACTCCTACCAAACGCGCCTTAGAATTAAAGCCTATTATCCGAGAAGTACTGTCTAAACTTGAAACAACAATTCAACCAGAAACTGATTTTAGTCCTCTTAAAAGTGAACGTACTTTTAGGATCATGGCCAGCGATTACGCAGAATCAACTTTACTAATGGAAGTTATTGGAAGGCTAAATAAACAAGCCCCGAATATTACCTTGGACTTGATTACCCCCAGCGATGTGACATTTCATGATGTAGAACAAGGTAGAGTTGATATGGCAATCAACCGGTTTGAAGAATTACCGCTTTCGTTCCATCAAAAGGTAGTGTGGTATGACACATTCTCTTGTGTAGTAAATAGCCACAATCCAATAGTACAAAACTTTACTCTCGAACAGTATTTAGACAACAAACACATATGGGTCAGTAAAACCGGCTTTGGGGTGGGCGTTGGTATCGATCCCAAAGAGGTACAAAAGTTGGGTTGGGTCGATGCAGAGTTAACAAAGATTGGTAAACAACGTGATATACGTGTGTTTACTCGGCACTATCATGTCGCCTTACAACTGGCCAAAGCCCAAAATTTAATTGCAACCTTACCTAGTAGGGCTGCCAATATGTATAAAGACGACCCTGAAGTAGAAATACTCCCCCCGCCGTTTGATATTCCTCCTATAGCATTAAAAATGGCATGGAGTGCTTTGCTGCAACACGATGCTGGACACATATGGCTAAGAAGACTGATTGGAGAGGTGGGGGCAGAACTAACCAATACATAAGGTTGATTTTCTGTATGAATGGGAAGAATAAACCACATAAATTAATGCGTATAATACTAACAAGGTAAACTGAGCTTAATGTGAAATACCCAAGAGTAAAATATGCAACTTACGCAAACCGCACAACTTGAATACATTCAAAAGGGCCGATTAAAGGTTGCCAAACAGCTAGACC
>JAWUXT010000024.1:0-26419 GCA_034111205.1 Paraglaciecola sp.
ATTAATGGGGTAAGGGTTATGGTTGGTAGTGCAGGAGGCTGTAGTGCACAGCTATATCTTTTATGCCATTCTTAGGTCGCTTTGCCACCGATTTTCCGCATTTAAGGTTTCAGCCTTTTTGTACGCTTAAGAGTTTACAAGTCGGTGGCATTTTCTAGTTACTCTATGTTTTGCTGCCTGATGTAATCACTTTGACTTCGTCAATTACATTTCCATGATGATCGGTACCCAATCTCGACTTCTCGACACTTGCTCCTGCATTGTTCTACCTTCCGCCGTCAATAAAGGTCGCTCGTCGAGATGTTCAACTGGGCGAAGTAGTGTTTCTACAGTATCCTGTTTCACCCCAATAAAAAGTCCTTTTGTGCGGTTAAAAACTTTAGTCGTGAGCGGCCTTTCTTACTTCTTTTGGCTGTTGAAAAGTAGTCAGTCAAGTAACATGCGGACGTCGCACGGGATGTTACTTGATGAATAGTATGGAAGCCAGTTTGCGGAACACATGCTCTTAAAATGAAAGCCTTATTTTATATAGACAAAAAACTCCGTAACTCATCCTGCCTAGCCAACCCATCCTGCATCCCTAAATCAATCAACTCGCGGCAAAACTCTTTTTCAAACAATAAATAACTCAACAAACTAGAGTCAGCTTTATCGTGTAGTCCCATCAAACGTAATAAAATCTTGATCCCCGACGGCATGCGGTGAAAATGTTTGGCTGCCATTTCGTTAAAATTACGAGTGGGGTTGATTGCTAAAGTGTCGATGGTTTTTAGTTTGGTTTGTTGCTGTTGTCTGTGAGTCATATGGGCGATGGTTTCATTGATGCGCGTAAGACGTTCAAGGTCTGATTTAAGCGTGTCGGCAAAAATAGTGTCGAGCAAATGCCCCGCAATAGCGATGCTACTTGGGTATCGAGTCATATCGGTAAAACGGGATTTTTTCTCTGGTTGTTCGACACCAATGATCAGTATTTTTTCTGCCCCTAAATGAATGGCCGGACTCAGTGGCGATAATTGGTGAATAGAGCCATCACCAAGAAACTCTCCCATCATTTTTACTGGGGGAAAGAGCATGGGGATTGCTGATGATGCAATCAAATGTTCTGAATTTAAAGTACATGGTATGCCTCGCCTTTGTTCGCGTTGCCAAGGTTTTATATCGCTTTGCCCTTGGTAGAAACTGATGGAATCATGGCTTGTATAGCTAGAGGCATTAATGGTGATCGCGCGTAAGTGGCCGCTGGAAATATTTCTATCGATGCGATGAAAGTCTAAGTGACTTCTGATCAAACGCCTCAATGGCTGATTGTTTAATAAACTAGAGGGGTGTCTTTGATGTTGATCGGATTGGAAACTACTCAGGTAATTACCGGCTAAATGTTTAAATACGTCTCTGATACCACTGTCATAGACTTGGCGGGTATGAAAATTTTTCCATACCCACTCTAATTTTCTCAGGCCTAGGTGGTAACAAGATGCATAGCAGGCTAAACCTGTTGCGTTGATTGCGCCGGCTGAGTTACCGCAAACTATGGGGAAAGGTAAACCTTGATTACGAGGTAAGAAGGTGGCAATAGCTTTTAGTACGCCTAGTTGGTAGGCCGCCCTTGCGCCTCCCCCTGATAACAATAATGCATATTGGTTACGCTCAGACAAAAGCTTTGTTCCTTATAATATAACTGTCAAACCTTCAGCCGCGGCAAAAAGTTCTAAGTCTGCGCCGCCAATTTCGATTATCTCCTGGCAATGACTTTCTATTTCGGCAATTTCATCATCTGTTCGAATGTGGTCGTGGCTATATAATGCCATGCGTTTCGCCCGGCTACCCATGGCCAACTTTACTGCTTCTTCTGCTACTGAGTGCCCCCAGCCTGACTTAGCGGGCATATCAGCAATCATGTATTGTGCATCGTGAATAATTAAATCTGCATCACGGCTAAAATCAACCCAGTCTAAAAAGTCGGTGTTTTTTTTGTAGGGAGGATATAACTCGTTATCCGTGATGTAAGCGACTTTTTTGCCATCGGCTTCTATGCAAAACGAGCTGCCGCTACCAGGATGGTTCATGGCTAAACGACTGATTTTGGCTTCACCAATTTTCCAGTGATTGACCTCTTTTGGCTGAGGTATAATTTGAATGTTAGATGGCAGTGTTTTGTAATCTACTGGGAAATAGCTGCCACTCATTTGTTCTAAAATGGCGTGGTCTGCGTCGAAAGTTATCTGTCCTGGGGTAATAAATATATTGCGCTTGGGTTGATATATGGGCGCAAAAAAAGGAAAACCTTGGATATGATCCCAGTGATTGTGGGTCAGCAACAAATGAATATCGTTAGTTTGTTTAATCAGCTTTTGACCAAGATTTTTTATGCCTGTGCCTGCGTCTAGAATAATATCGGTACCATCATCTAAACAAACGTGCACACAAGCGGTATTGCCGCCATATTTGATAAACTCAGGCCCAGGAGCAGGGCAGGAGCCTCGTACTCCGAAGAAGGTCACTTGCATTTATGATCTCGTTATAAGCTGTTGCATCCATGAATCTAAACATTAACACTAAAGCCAAACGGAAATAAGTATAAACTTATTGTTAAAGGTATGTACGGATGTATATATGTAAGTTTCTAAGAAGTTGTTTTATATAATGAAAAAGCGCCTTGAAGGCGCTTTTAAACATATTTCAGTAACTTATAAGTTACTCACAAACTCTGCGAGTTGCTCAGTTTCAATCAGTTGTTTTTCACCGCTACGGCGATTTTTATATTCCACTTTATTTTCGTCAAGGTTACGCTCACCTATGACTATTGTGTGGGGGATACCGACAAGCTCCATATCGTTGAACATAACGCCTGGGCGTTCTTTTCTGTCATCAAATAATACTTCAACACCGGCTTCAACTAGTTGTGAATATAAAGATTCGGCTATTTCTTTAACGGGCTGTGACTTATGCATATTCATCGGAATAATCACAACTTTAAAAGGGGCAATGGCATCGGGCCAGATAATCCCATATTTATCGTGGTTTTGTTCAATGGCCGCAGCCACTATGCGAGATACACCTATGCCGTAACAACCCATGCTAAGGATTTTGTGTTTGCCGTTTTCGTCGAGCACTCCGCAATTCATCGCTTGTGAGTACTTATCGCCGAGTTGGAATATGTGACCCACTTCAATGCCACGCTTTATCTCTAAGGTGCCTTTGCCGTCTGGCGATGCGTCGCCGGCAATGACATTGCGAATATCTGCTACTTCAAATTCAGCTGCGTCTCGTGACCAGTTTACGCCGGTATAATGAAAGTCAGTCTCGTTAGCACCACAAACAAAGTCTGCTAAATGAGCGGCACTTGCATCCACTATTACTGGGATGGTCATGCCAACTGGTCCAAGTGAACCAATGGTGCAGTTTAGTGTGTCTTCTATTTGTTGTTCACTGGCCATGGTCAGTGGAGCAAACACGCCCGTTTGTTTTTCTGCTTTGACTTCGTTAAGTTGGTGATCACCACGTAAGACTAAAGCGACTAATCCTTGTTTGCCTTTTTCATCCGGTTCAGCCAATACAATCAATGTTTTAACTGATTGCTCAGCAGATATTTTTAAAAATTCTGACACATCATTGATAGTCTTTTGCCCTGGGGTGGTCACTTTTTCTAGCGTTTGAGTGCCTTGTGGGCAGTCACCAGTGGGTGCTAAAGCACTCGCCATTTCGATGTTTGCCGCATAATCAGAGCCATTACTAAAGGCGATATCATCTTCACCTGATTCGGCTAAAACATGAAATTCATGGGACGCACTGCCCCCAATAGAGCCATTGTCGGCTATTACTGGGCGATAATCTAAACCAATACGTTCAAAAATATTACAGTAGGTTTGATACATAGTTTGATAAGTTGTTTCTAAGCAAGGTTGATCCAAATGAAATGAATAGGCGTCTTTCATAGTGAATTCACGGCTTCGCATAATGCCAAATCTAGGGCGGATTTCGTCTCTGAATTTAGTTTGCACTTGGTACAAGTTAAGCGGCAGTTGCTTGTAGCTGTTGACTTCATTTTTAACCAATGACGTAATGACTTCTTCATGCGTTGGGCCTAATACAAAGTCACGTGAGTGTCGGTCTTTTATGCGTAATAACTCAGGTCCGTATTCTTCCCAGCGACCTGACTCTTGCCATAAATCCGCAGGTTGAACCACAGGCATTAATATTTCTATCGAGCCCGCTTTGTTCATTTCATCGCGCACTATATTGGCTACTTTATTAAGCACACGCAGACCAGAGGGCAGCCAAGTATACAATCCAGCAGCTAATTTTCTAACCATACCTGCCCGTAACATTAACTGATGGCTAATGACTTCTGCGTCGGCTGGAGTTTCTTTTTGCGTGGATAATAAATATTGGCTAGTGCGCATGAACGATAAAATCTCTGGTTTTGAGGTGAAAAACGGCACTTATTCTAACAGTAGGTTTACCTTGGCTAAAGCCATTATTGTCACTATCGCTGAATTATTTCTGCTCTATTGCCAGTACTATATTTTGATGGTTAATAACTTGCCATTGAATGTTGAGATCGTACAAGGTCATGGCGTAAGTTTTATCTGGATGAGCGTCTTGGTGGTAGGCAGGTCGGGGATCTTGGCTGAGTACTTCTCGAATAAGTGAGGCTAATGCCGGATAGCGCTGTTCGAACTGATCCAATTGCCTATTGGCTTGCTCGGTAAAAGTAACGGCCATCAATTCTGGACTATGCTGCGCCATGCCTCCTGACGCTAGCGGAAGACTATCTACGTAGGGTACGTAAGGTTTTATATCTAAAATAGGGGTGGCATCTAATAAATCTATACCCTTAACAGTTAGACTTAGTTGCTTATTTTGATAACTCACGGCCACAAACTCGACCACAGACATACCTATGCCGTTAGGTCTAAAAGGACTGCGTGTGGCAAATACCCCCAGTTTTTGATTGCCTCCTAAGCGAGGAGGACGTACCAAAGGGGAATAGCCTTTTCCGGCAGTTTGGTGAAAATGAAACAGTAGCCATAAATGACTAAACTGCTCTATGCCTCGCAGATAGTTAGGATCATTAAACTCTTCAAAAAAGATAATTTTACCTTCGGCGCTTTTTGCTAAACCCGGTTGTCGTGGAATGGCAAACTTTTCTTTATAAGGTGTATGAATTTTGCCAATAGGCTGGATATTGATGGTCATAAACGAATAGTTGGTTGCGACTAAATAAGTGTGAACGGTTTGTATGGTTGCTGAAACTAAGCGCTTATTCAATATATAAAGAGGCCCTAAGTTAATTAAAACAAGCATAACGGCCTAATAGCATTCTGTTAAGTCATTGGATACCATGCGTTCATTCTGATTGTTACGGTTACTCAATAGTGTTTGAAATAAAAATTGCTGATAAAGATTTATGCTCCCATTTGTATTTAAGTGACTTGGTTAGGCAACAAGGCTTAATTGACTTCACTTTGATTGAAGGTACTTTATGTCGGCCTAAAGCGTTAACGGGTGAGCCACAATCTGCCTTTGGGTCTAATGTATCTGATGGTCAGTCTAACCACAGTAAATTAGTTATTTTTACGGAAGGCCTGCATTTGCAGCAGTTAACACAAGTGACCCAAGCGCTAGCAGACTATCTAGAGCTAGCCTTTTATCGAGTGATTAAAGTTGAAGGTGTCAGTGGCTTTGCTGTTTGTGCTTATGTTGCCTTGAAAACCCCAAACAACATAAATACACCCATAGAAGATGTGGCAAACCGTTTTAGTGTTGAGATATGTTTGGTTAATAAAACCCCTTCTTTAGCCGAACCGGGCTTGTTATTGATGGATATGGACAGCACGGTTATCGCTGTTGAGTGTATTGATGAAATTGCTGAACTAGCTGGTGTTGGTGAACAAGTGTCGGCAGTGACTGTACTTGCCATGCAAGGCAAATTAGACTTTGCACAGAGCTTACGTACCCGAGTGGCTTGTTTAGAGAATGCGGATGAAGCGATTTTACAACAAGTACGAGATGCATTACCGCTGATGCCAGGTGTGGCTAACTTGGTCAACATACTAAAATCTTACGAATGGAAAGTAGCCATTGCCTCTGGCGGTTTTAGTTATTTTGCTGATTATTTACAAGTCAGACTCAATCTTGATGCGGCTGTGGCTAATGATTTAGATATTCAGGGCGCAAAGCTGACGGGTAAAGTACAAGGCAATATTGTTGATGCCAATGTCAAAGCGCAAACGCTTAAAAGCCTAGCCGAGCAATGGTCTATTTTACCTAGTCAAACTATTGCTATGGGTGATGGCGCCAATGACTTGGTTATGATGAACGCTGCCGCCTTGGGCGTGGCATTACATGCAAAACCTATTGTGCGCCAACAAGCGGATATTGCAATTCGCCGTGGGGGGCTAGACTCTTTGTTATGGGTGCTGGCAGCTGGGCAGGCCTAACTCAATATATTATTGGGCTTAGGTGAGGTTAAAGTCAGGCCTGTGGCCGTGTGTAAATTTGGTTAGACTTTACGGCTTAAGCAATTGCTCAATTCCGACTTGTTTTATTTTATGGGTCGGAGGCGATTTGTGGTTCAGTAATATAGCGCTTTCTGTAAATTCGAAGCGTCTCAATACTTCGTCAGTTACATCGATAATATCGCCCATCGCAGATACATTCCATAGCTGTTCTTCCAATAACTTGGCTTTATGCACCGCGTAAATACTGACGTAGTTGAGCTCTGATTGCATGGTCTCAAAGTCAGGTCTACCGGTGCGTGCTAGAAACACTTTTACAGCAATGAATTGTCCATTTTGCAAAGCCTCAGTAATAAACTCTTTGCGCTGTTCTGGTTTGGTTAAGTGTTCAGTAAAGTGGCTGTTGATAGCCTCGCCGATGAGTTCTTTACTTGGATCAAAGGCAATCAACAATTCGCGCATTTCGGGGCGCTCACTAGTTTTTATGTTTGTCAAAGTATGATTGATAAAGTCGTGTCTTACTTTGGCATTTCGATACAGCGGGTATAAATTGAACTGTCCTGGTTTAGCTTGAAAGTGTAACAATTGCGTTAATCTGTTGGTACCTGATGAGGTTGCTACTGCATCAGGTACAAAGTCAACACTGTCTTTGCGTAAAAAATATGCCACGTTAATCACGTTTTGAGCATATATATTGCGCAGCGCTTCACCTATGCCGGGTACTTCTTCTTCATCACGATAAGCTCTAAGTTTTGAGCGATTTGACTTAATTAAAGCTTCAAAAAAACGTCTTGCGGTATTACTCTCTTCTGTGACAAAGTTTTGCAAATGTACTACGTGTTGGTCTTTAGATACATGTCTAACTATATAGGGCAAGTTTGACAACTCAAACTTTGAAGTGACTGATTGCAGTTGTGGAAAGCTCAGGGTGATTTTGGCTTTGTCAGTTTGATGAAAGAATTTATCTAATTCTATTCTCAATCCTTGCGTTGAAATATCTTCAGTGTGCCCTTCAAGTACCAAATCATCAATGCTGACCTGCACCGCAGTACGCAGTAAGAATCGCGTCTCTCTGCGCTGGTTAAAATACTTGAAACGATAGACATTAATCAGTGCAGGGGGCTTATTACGTGGGTGGCCAAATACTTTAAGATTGACTAACTGTTCACGCTTTATTTTGTGTTTTTGATAATGCTCAGTACTGATGTCGTCAGTTATGTTGGTGAGTAAGGCGACATGGTTGATATTTTTTAGGCGCGACATTAAACGTGGAGAAGGCTTTTGATTTTGTCTTTTGACTTTGTCGTTAATCGAGTTAGCAATAGACAATGGCCGATAACTTTGTTGTGGATCAACATGGGTAAACTGTAATTTATAAACTCGCCAACTGGCTTTGCGGGATCCATAACCCAAGAATAAACTTTTCAAATCAGGTTTTGCATCTAACTCCGCATGAGTAGCCGAGTAAAAGTAGACTTTTTCATTTTTTATATGGTTGAACACAAAAATGTACATTTCTTGCTGTCCCTTGGCAAGGGAAAGTCCATATTTTATGCGGCTCTCTGTTAACAAATAACCGATTTTTAGATCTTGTAATTCATTCGCCCAATACTGAATTTCTTCCCTGTTGCAGTCATTAGCTAAAGCATATTTAGGAATAAATCTATTTTCTATTTGTTCGATAAAAACGGGGATGGAAACAAAATTAGGAATGTAATATTGCTCGTAAGTTTTGTTTTGAATCGCGGTGATTGTATTGTCTAAATTGACTTTGTAGCGACGTTTGTTACCGTGAATAAAGCGCTCAAAAAATTTGTCAAAAGAAGGGAAAGGAATATCAAACTGACGTTTAAGGTTAAGCCTTTGGTCATCTTTTGTGCGTTCAATGCTGCTAATAATATAGGCTACGCCTTGACGCTTATCGAGCAGATATTCTTTCTCTAAACCACGAAATTGCACCGTAAGGCGTTCATCAGCTTTGAACAGGTGTTCTTTGCTGGCTTTTACTTTTAGCCCCTTCACTGATATATCGATAGTGGTGGCTTGAATGCTTTTATTCATCTCGGAAAACATTTCTATGTTCACTGAAAAATTCATTCTTTCTTCGCCTCTCTGGGCAAAGGTACCAAATTTAATAATCGGAGCTTGGAAGTTTTCAACTTTAGGTTTGTCTACTACAGGCTTGTTTTGCCTAGTTTTCGATTCTTGTTGTTCTTTTTTATACATGACCCGAAAGTTATTTTCCGTATTGGTCACCGCTTCATAAACACCAATGGTGTATTCGCCAAAAATTCGCACTTGGCGTTCAAACGTTTCAATTGCCAGCTCATCTAAAGAGTGTTCTTTGCCTTGATGCTCATACAGCCTACACTTACCATCCACTAGTCCTCGTAAGTCAATTAAACGGATGCAGGGTCGAGCTAGGCGCATCAATTCCATTTTTAATAAAAAACGTTTTTGTTTTGAAATTGCTGAAGCAACCTGATTCAATACTTGATTAAACTCAGGCTCATTGATCATAGGCTTAAGTTCTTCAATGATGTCGTGGTATTCTTCTAGATCTTGGCTCATGAATTCAGGGTAAACTCATCATTATTGTTATGGGGTTTAGCAAAGGATGTAACCGTTATCGGCAATATTGTTAAAACTATGATTAATAAGACATATTACCGTGACACAACATACGACAATCACCTAGTGAATATCAATTCAAAATTAAAAACAATAAAAGAAAATTATCAATATGGCTAAACGCAAAACTGCTTATGTATGCTCTGATTGTGGAGCTGAATATCCTCGTTGGCAAGGACAATGTAATGATTGCAACACTTGGAACACTATCACCGAGTTTGTGGTGTCTTCAACTAGCAGCTCAACTAGCCGAAATACAGGTGGGTATTCAGGCCAAACTCAAGCCAAAGTAGAGTCTTTAGCCAGCATCGATTTGCAAGCTTTACCCAGATTCGAGTCGGGTTATAAAGAGCTTGATCGAGTTTTGGGTGGAGGGATCGTGCCAGGTTCGGCTATTTTAATAGGTGGTTCACCAGGTGCAGGTAAAAGTACCATGTTGTTGCAGGTCATGTGTCAAATGGCAAGTAGCAAAAATGCGCTGTATGTAACGGGTGAGGAGTCATTACAACAAGTTGCAATGCGTGCTGAACGACTCGGCTTACCTAAAGATAAGTTGAAATTGTTGGCTGAAACCAACATTGAAGTGATTTGTGATCTCGCTTTAAAACATAAGCCTGAACTCATGGTGATTGACTCTATTCAAGTGATGCAGGTACCTGATGTGCAGTCGGCTCCGGGCAGTGTGTCGCAAGTACGCGAAAGCGCAGCTTATTTGACTCGATTTGCCAAACAGCATCATATTGCTATGTTTTTAGTTGGGCATGTAACCAAAGATGGCAGTTTAGCAGGCCCTAAAGTATTAGAGCATTGTATTGACTGTTCGATGATGCTTGAAGGTGAAAGTGATAGTCGTTATCGGACTTTAAGAAGTCAAAAAAATCGATTTGGCGCGGTTAATGAACTTGGTGTATTTGCTATGACCGAAAAAGGTCTAAAAGAAGTTACTAATCCTTCAGCTATTTTTCTCAGCCGTGATGAACAGCAATCTCCGGGCAGTATCGTTATGGTGGTCTGGGAGGGGTCGCGTCCACTGCTGGTAGAGATTCAGGCTTTAGTGGACTATTCACAGATGGCAAACCCAAGACGGGTAGCTGTAGGGCTTGACCAAAACCGCTTGGCAATGTTGTTGGCTGTGTTGCACCGACATGGCAATGTACAAATGAACGACCAGGATGTGTTTGCGAACGTGGTGGGTGGGGTAAAAGTAAATGAAACCAGTGCTGATTTGGCGTTGTTGTTATCTATCGTGTCTAGTTTTCAAAATAAAGTCCTAGATAAAAAATTAATTGCTTTTGGAGAAGTCGGGTTAGCGGGTGAAATCAGGCCTGTACCCAATGGTTCAGAAAGAATAAGTGAAGCGGCTAAGCATGGTTTTAAGCGGGCTATAGTACCTAAAGCCAATGTACCTAAACAGCGCATAGCTGGGATCGAAATTGTTGGTGTGTCTAGTCTGTCAGAAGCCCTTGAAGCTTTGTGAGTATCTATTGAAGCTCTCGACTTGTGATTCTCAAAAGGAGAAGGGTTTGGCTGTGGCATTAATGTCGATTTTGAGACAAGGCTAACAACACTTGTCTGTTTCATTCGGCTAAGCCACACATTTATCTTTTTATCAGTTACACGTTATTCTAATTACCCGTTTTGCTTAATGATTGCAGCCTAAGTAAAGCCTGTTGCTCAAAACTTAGATCAAGGATAACGTTTGTTTTTCTATATTCACCGCCCTAGTTGCGAACCACTTCATTAAACAAGTTTTCGTGGAATGTAATCTATTGGACTAAAGTGACAAAAAACATTAGCAAACGAGTCTCCAATAAACTCGAATGGCCGACCATGCTTTAACCGTGCGCCTTCGTAAAAAAACATATCACCCGGTTTTAAAATTACATGATGTTGACGGTAATAATTATCATCGATGACTAGAGGCCAATCCTTATCAACTTTTTGATCTACATTGATAATTGCACTTATAATATGTGTCTCCAATCTATCACGATGTGTTTTAAGTACTGCTCCTCTGTGATAGTTTCGTATTCCGTAAACAAATGTTGGATTCAGCGATTTATTAGTCCAGTCTTCCAATAATGGCTTTAAGGTATCGTGTATCTCCTTTCGAAGTGCTGGGCTTAAATCAACAAGAGAACTGCTTTTTATATTCTTTTTTCCCGCGTTAAATATAAAATCTCCAGGTACGGACTCTTCTTTCTCCGTCTTAATATTTGCAAGGTAAAATCCTTGAATCTTTTCTAAAACCTCTTGCGAAAGACGTGCAATTTTGAACCCTGCTCGTGTATAGTTTGGAATGTATTCGTTTGCTTCTTTAGTAAACATGGCGGGCATATTGGGCAAGCAACTATTACTACGGAACCACTTAGTGATGATCGCTTTATACCCTTTTAATATAGGCAAAGCATGATGCATGCTGTTGTTATTCGTGGTGCCATCTAAATTTAAGCTCGACCAGATCACTGCCATCCCTTCGCACGGCGCAAACTGTGTATTAACTTCACTAAAACATGTTTCACCACCCTCTTCTACATTGTTAAGGTAGATCATAACTGTAAAGGTTCTTTGCCCCATTAAGCCACCATGCTCGGCCATCTCATGCTGTTCAAAATAATCTGTATGTGACTTAAATTCTTGGCCAACATCGTAGTGTTGCCCTTGAATAGGCTCTGAGTAGGATGGATCAACACCTATCAGGCGACTAATACGCAAGTCTATCTCGCGCATAAAGTCACCTCCAATTGTTCCTAAGTTACACGTCCGGCTGGTTCTGTAGGCTTTATCTGATTCAGAGCTAGAAAGTGTGGAGGGACGAAGCTCTGATTTAATTAGCTCAATAATCTTTAAGCACTCTTCATTATTAAGAAAGCCTTCCAAAGTATGTAACTCTAGGCGATCAGAATCGAGTTTATTCGCATTTGGGATAAATAACTTACTCTGAACTATCGCTGTTGTGTCATTAGTGGTGTGTTGAGCTTTGCTTTTTTTCGCTACATCAAAGGGATTAACTAACTTTGAGACGGGTAATGTTGGCTTATATTTCATCTCAAGGCATATTGCATCGTAGCTATAACCTTCATCTAACAGGATCTTAAAAATTCCGTCTTTGTCTTGCCCGTCATCAACGTTTGTTTTAATCCAGTTCTTCCAGTCGTTATTTAATTCTGTCTTCATAGGGGGACCATTTTGTTATTTCACTAATGACCTACACGCAGCCAAGACTATAACTGATACAAACCTAGTTGACTGTAACAGTAGTTTTTAATTTTCTAATTTTAAGTTGTCATGATAAATTTTAACCAAAACCTTTTTTGTTAGTTTTGCTCAGCGAAGGTGGCAAACCTAACAGGCATGAATTTGCTGGAACAGGTTTTTTGAAATAACCTAAATGTTTGTTTGAGGGCTTATTGAAGTCAACATGATTGGATACACCCAACGTGTTGACTCTAGTTACCTGATTGTATGCTGAACAACTCGTGGCTCAGAGGCCATTGGATAGATTGAGCTGAACATCTCAAACATTGGGTTATTAGAGATGTGTCTCGAGGGCGTATCCTCTCAATGCTAAAAAACACAGATAGTAAAAAGGCGCTGAATGCGCCTTTTTGTTGGATATAAATCGTTATTTACTAATTTTCTTATACTTCAACCTATGAGGTTCAACCACATCTGTACCATAAGTCGCTTTTAACCATGCTGCATATTCGGTGTAGTTGCCTTCATAAAAGTTAATTTTGCCTTCGTCACGATAGTCCATTATGTGCGTGGCTATTCTGTCCAAAAACCACCTGTCATGAGAAATAACCATGGCACAACCAGGGAACTCTAAAATGGCATTTTCAAGAGCCCGTAAGGTTTCAACATCTAGATCATTGGTGGGCTCATCTAGCAATAATACGTTACCGCCGGCTTTTAATAATTTAGCTAAGTGTACTCGGTTACGTTCACCACCAGACAAGTCTTTCATAAACTTTTGTTGATCCGAACCTTTAAAATTAAATCGTCCGCAGTAGGCGCGGCTATTCAGTTCAAAGTTTCCAATGCGGATAATTTCTGAATCATCAGAGATTTCTTTATACACCGTATTGTCACCGTTCGTTTGATCGCGGAATTGATCGACGCTGGCTAACTGTACAGATTCACCGACATCAATTTTACCGGCATCGGGTTTTTCGTCGCCGCTGAGCATTTTGAATAAAGTAGATTTACCCGCTCCGTTAGGGCCGACTATGCCTACAATGGCTCCTTTTGGGATTTTAAAAGAGAGATCGTCAATTAATAATCGGTCGCCATAGGATTTTCTTAACCCCGTGACTTCAATGACTTTATCTCCCAAACGTTCACCAGGTGGGATGAATAACTCATTGGTTTCATTGCGTTTTTGGTAATCACCAGTAGTAAGCTCTTCAAACCGAGCCATACGCGATTTGCTTTTTGATTGGCGACCTTTAGCGTTTGAACGTACCCATTCTAGTTCTGTTTTGATGGATTTTTGTCTGGCGCTCTCGGTTTTTTCTTCTTGTTGTAATCGTGCATCTTTTTGTTCTAACCAAGATGAGTAGTTACCTTCCCAAGGAATACCTTGACCACGGTCAAGTTCGAGTATCCAACCGGCTACATTATCAAGGAAGTATCTGTCGTGGGTAATCGCCACTACTGTGCCTTCATAATCATGTAAGAAACGTTCTAACCATGCTACTGACTCGGCATCCAAGTGGTTGGTAGGTTCATCGAGTAATAACATTTCGGGTTTTTCGAGTAGCAACTTACACAGAGCAACACGGCGGCGTTCACCCCCTGATAATTTGCTAACGTCCGCATCCCAAGGTGGCAGGCGTAAGGCATCAGCTGCGCGTTCTAAGGTATTTTCGAGATTATGCCCATCTTTACTTTGGATAATAGCTTCTAGCTCACCTTGCTCTTTGGCTAGCGCATCAAAATCAGCGTTTTCTTCTGCATACGCAGCATAGACTTCATCGATACGTTTTAGGGCATGTGCTACATCTGCCACTGCTTCCTCAATGTTGCCGCGCACATCTTTAGTTTCGTCCAATTGAGGTTCTTGGGGTAGATAGCCAATTTTTAGTCCGGTTTGAGGAATCGCCTCACCTTCAATATCAGTATCTATACCAGCCATAATTTTTAGTAACGTTGATTTACCTGAGCCATTTAAACCCAATACGCCGATTTTGGCTCCAGGGAAAAAGCTGAGAGAAATGTTTTTTAAGATATGTTTGCCGGGTGGAACCACTTTACCGACACGAAGCATGCTGTAAACGTATTGAGCCATAACTGTCTTTATTGAGTTAATTTGTGAGTAGTGTAATTCAGTGCAAGGGCAGGGTAAAAGGTATTGTGTTTTTTTAGTTTGACTTTTTATGAATAATGGATGTGATTTATCATTAGCTATCGTAGTATTTTATTCTATTAAGTTGTTAACAAGGTAAATTATGCAAAGTTTTAATTGGGGCGTTATTGGTCCTGGAAATATTGCAAATACATTTGCAAAAGCAATCGCGTCGTCAAAAAAAGGGAAAATTTTGGCTGTCGCCAGTCGTTCAGAAGAGCGAGCAATCAATTTTGCTAATACCTATCAAATTGAAAAGATATACGCAGATTACGGTCAAATGTTAGCTGACCCTGAGATCGATATTATTTACATTGCTACTCCTCATAATTTTCACTACCAACAAGCCAAAATGTGTTTAGAATCAGGTAAACATGTGTTGGTAGAGAAACCTTGCACAGTAAACGCCAAGCAAATGCAAAAATTAGCTGACTTAGCCCAAAGCAAAAACCTACTGTTACAAGAGGCTTTATGGAGCCGATTCATGCCCTGTTTATCACAACTTAGGCAGTTGTTAAATGATGGTATAATAGGTGATATTCAATATATTCAGTCGGAGATTGGTTTTGCATTTCAAAAGCAAGAAAATAGTCGCTTACATAAAGCTGAACTTGCTGGTGGCTCTCTGCTAGATTTAGGCATTTATAGTATCACTGTCAGTCAGTTTCTTCTTCAGGAACACCCAGATAAAGTGCAGGCTATGGGGCAATTAACTGACCTAAATGTTGACGGTCACGTATTCGCCAACATGCATTATGCATCGGGTCGTTATGCGCAATTCACATGTTCCATGTTATCTCAAACAAGCAATACCATGAGAATAGTGGGCACCGAAGGTTACGTCAATTTACCTGCATGTTTTTGGGATGCTGATAGCGCTGCTATTTATTGCGATGACAAATTAATACAAAGCATTGATATACCTCATCCGATTAACGGCTTTGAGTATCAAATAGAAGAAAGCATGAAGTGCATCGAAAAAAACATGCAGTGCAGTGATGTGATGTCACATCGCGACAGCATCGGGGTGCTAAGTGTAATGGATAATATACGCCAGCAAATTGGGGTGCACTTTCCGGGGACGATAGAAGCGCTGTAACGAATAAGAAATCCGTGTGCATAAAGCGTTACAACTTTTGGTTGTTTCTCATACCACAATGCCACTATACAAATTATTTAAAATAACTAAACTATGCGCTGCCTATTTGGGGGTGTTTATCCCAATTTTAATTACCGCTAATCTTGAGGAAAAGTGATGCTTACACGTGACATGAATATTGCTGATTTTGACCCAGAATTGTTCCAAGCAATTCAAAATGAAAACCAACGTCAGGAGCATCACATCGAGCTGATCGCTTCTGAAAACTATTGCAGCCCACGTGTATTAGAAGCTCAAGGTTCTCAGCTAACCAATAAATATGCGGAAGGTTACCCACACAAACGTTATTACGGCGGTTGTGAATATGTAGATATCGCTGAAGATTTAGCCATAGAAAGAGCTAAACAATTATTTGGCTGTGATTATGCCAACGTGCAGCCACATGCTGGTTCACAAGCTAACACTGCTGTGTTTATGGCATTGATAAATGCAGGTGATACAGTATTAGGTATGAGTTTAGCCCACGGTGGTCATTTAACTCATGGTTCACATGTGAATTTCTCAGGTAAAACGTATAACGCTGTTCAATACGGATTACACCCTGAAACCGGCGAAATCGATATGGCACAAGTTGAAGCCTTAGCTATTGAGCATAAACCTAAAATGATAATTGCAGGATTCTCTGCTTATTCAGGCATTGTTGATTGGCAGACGTTTCGCGAAATAGCGGATAAAGTCGATGCGTATTTGTTAGTCGATATGGCTCACGTTGCAGGCTTGGTTGCTGCTGGTGTCTATCCTAGTCCGCTTCCTCATGCTCATGTTGTGACCACGACTACCCATAAAACGCTAGCAGGGCCTCGCGGCGGTTTGATTTTATCGGCTGGTGGTGACGAAGCAATTTATAAAAAACTGAATAGCTCAGTATTTCCAGGCAACCAAGGTGGCCCTTTGTGCCATGTGATTGCTGCAAAAGCGGTGGCTTTCAAAGAAGCCTTAGAGCCGGAGTTTAAAGTTTATCAACAGCAAGTGGTACTTAATGCCAAAGCTATGGCTGCGGTAATACAAGAGCGTGGGCACAAGGTGGTTTCTGGCGGTACAGAAAACCATTTATTCTTATTAGACTTAATTGGCAAAGAGTACTCAGGTAAAGATGCGGATGCTGCCCTAGGCAACGCCAACATCACTGTCAATAAAAACTCAGTGCCAAACGATCCGCGTTCACCTTTTGTTACTAGTGGATTACGTCTTGGTTCACCCGCCATTACTCGTCGTGGTTTTAAAGAAGAACAAGCCAAACAGGTGGCAAACTGGATTTGTGATGTGCTGGATAATATCAATGATGAATCTGTCATTAAACGTGTCAAAGGTGAAGTGGTTGCGTTGTGTGAGCAATTCCCTGTTTACGCCTAAATAATATCTAGATTGACACACGAAAGCCGGCGAAAGTCGGCTTTTTTATTGCTTTTTATTGCTTATAGTATGACTAGCTGTGGAATTTTGTTAATTTAGGTGTATTCACTACTCAAATTTGGAATCATTTATGTTTTGCCCATTTTGTTCTGTACAAGAAACTAAAGTCATCGATTCCCGTCTTGTAGCTGATGGCAGTCAAGTGAGACGTAGAAGAGAGTGTACGGTATGTAAAGAACGTTTTACGACCTTTGAAATGGCAGAATTAGTGATGCCTCGGATAGTCAAGCGCGATGGTTCTCGTGAGCCTTTTAACGAAGATAAGTTGCGGGCCGGTTTACAGCGTGCCCTAGAAAAGCGCCCGGTCAGTACAGAAGAAGTCGAGCAGTGTATCAGTCGTCTGAAATCTTCATTACGTGCTACTGGTGAGCGCGAAGTCAGTAGTGAATTTCTGGGTAATTTGATTATGGATGCATTGAAAGAACTAGATAAGATTGCTTATGTGCGTTTTGCGTCAGTATATCGTTCGTTTGAAGATATTCGCGAATTTGGTGAAGAGATTGCGCGGTTAGGTGACTAAATTCTGCTCTGTTGATTGTCTTTTTTTTACACTCTTGTGTTTATTTATTAATTGGTAACCCGTGACTCAATTTTCTAAAACAGATCATCAAATGATGGCCCGCGCTATTCAATTAGCTAAACGCGGTGAATATACCACTTCTCCTAATCCTAATGTGGGATGTGTTATCAGCGACAGCCAAGGTGTCATTCTAGGCGAAGGCTGGCATAAAAAAGCAGGAACGCCTCATGCTGAAGTGCATGCTTTGCAACAAGCCGGTGCGTTTTCCAAAGGCGCTACTGTTTACGTCACGCTAGAGCCTTGCAGTCATTATGGTAAGACTCCACCTTGTGCTGATGCCTTAATAGAGGCCGGTGTCACGAGGGTTGTGGCGGCTATGGTTGATCCTAATCCTGTGGTGTCTGGAAACGGTTTAATGAAGCTACAAGAAGCGGGTATAAAAACCGAACATGGTTTATTGCAAGCAAGTGCTGAACAACTTAACCGTGGTTTTATTAAACGTATGCGAACAGGTCTACCCTGGGTCACCGTTAAGTTAGCCGCTAGTTTAGATGGTAAAACGGCTTTAAAAAATGGCATAAGTCAGTGGATCACTGGTCCACAGGCAAGGCAAGATGTACAAAGACATCGAGCGCGAAGCTGCGCTATTTTATCGGGTTCTGGTACAGTAATAGCAGATAACCCGATGTTGAATGTGCGTTATTCTGAGCTTAATTTAAATGGTAATGTGTTAGCGGAAAAAGACTTACGACAACCTTTGCGGGTATTGTTGGACGGGCGCAATCAGTTACCAGCCTCTTTAAATTGTTTGCAATCATTTGAAAACAATCTTGCTGGCAATGTTTTACTTGTTAATGGACAGCCTAGCGAACACTTATTTGAACAGCATGTGATTCAATGGCAAGCGCCTTTTAATGGCAATAAGTTAGACTTACATAAAGTGATTACCAAGTTAGGCGAGATGCAGCTAAATAACATTTGGGTTGAAGCGGGAGGCAAACTCGCCGGTGCGTTGTTACAAAATAAACTGATTGATGAATTGATTTTATATCAAGCGCCCAAACTTATTGGAGGCGCTGGTCAAAATCTGTTTGACAGCATACCGATTGAAGTGATGGATGAGGCAATTGAGCTTACTTGGACCGATATTAGGCAAGTGGGTAGTGATATTAAAATGACTGCGCTGATTAATCATTAAAACATTAACGTAACTATGAACAAATTTATTGAGAAATTATGTTTACCGGGATTATAGAGGATGCGGGTACTATTGAAGCCTTGATGCCCTCTGGCACGGACATAAGGTTGTCAATTAAAACCGACAAGTTGGATATGAGTGATGTCTCTTTAGGTGATAGTATTGCTAATAATGGAGTCTGTTTAACGGTAGTCGCTATGTCGAAAAGTGGATTTAGCGCTGACATATCACATGAGACCATTAAACGTACTGGTTTTGCCAGCTATCAAGCAGGTAGTAAGGTTAACCTTGAAAAAGCATTGCAAGTTAACAGTCGTTTAGGTGGGCAGATTGTGAGTGGCCATGTGGACGGTGTAGGTGAAATATTATCTATTACACCTGCTGGCCGTTATATTGAAAGATAAATGTTAGGTGACAAAGCGGCAGAGCCTCAAGTCAAGATGGTAAAAAAGATATCAGCATGGCGTTTTTAGCAGACAGCGGCTATTTGAAGTAAATAAGGTCACCGAAAGGTGCTGGCCCCAAGGGTAAAAATGATGCCCTCAATAAAATTAAAAAGAAGACAATAAACTATGCCATTAAATAGCAGTGAAGAAATAATCGAAGATATCCGTCAAGGTAAAATGGTTATCTTAATGGATGATGAAGATAGGGAAAACGAAGGCGATCTTATTATGGCTGCCGAACATGTTACCCCCGAAGCTATTAATTTCATGGTGACTCATGCTCGGGGTTTGGTGTGTTTACCCATGACTGCTGAGCGCTGCCAAGCGCTTAACTTACCCTTGATGGTAGATGATAATAGCGCTCAATTTTCAACCAACTTCACTGTCTCTATTGAAGCGGCAGAAGGCGTCACCACAGGAATCTCAGCCTCAGACCGAGCCAAAACCGTATTGGCGGCAGTAGCAAAAGATGCAACCCCTAGCAACATTGTGCAACCGGGACATATTTTCCCATTAATTGGCAAAGAGGGGGGTGTGCTAAACCGCGCAGGGCATACTGAAGCGGGTATAGACTTGGCACGACTTGCTGGTTGTGAACCTGCTTCTGTCATAGTTGAAATACTCAACGAAGACGGCAGTATGGCCAGGCGCCCAGAGTTGGAAGTCTTCGCAGCTAAACATGACATGAAAATTGGCACTATCGCTGATTTAATCGAATATCGAAATTTGAACGAAACCACTATTCAGCAGGTGGCTAAGTGTAAACTTCCCACAGAGCACGGTGAATTTGACTTAATTACCTTTAAAGATGTGATTGATAACCAAGTACACTTTGCTATGTGCAAAGGAGAGATTAACAGCGAAGTGCCTGCTTTGGTGAGAGTGCATTTGCTGAATAGTTTTAGTGATTTACTAGGGTCTCAACGGTCTATTTCACGAAGTATGGGATTGCCTCAAGCCATTAAATATATTGCTGATAATGGTGGTGTTTTAGTGTTGCTAGTTAAAGATGAAGACTTACTGACTCAGGTTAAACAATTTGAAGCAGAAGATAATGGCGAGAAACCCGCTAATGCTCCATGGACTGGCTCATCTAGAACAGTTGGTGTAGGCAGTCAAATATTAGCCAGCTGAGGTGTTAAAAAAATGCGTTTGATGAGCAAACCCAAAAAATACCATGCCTTGTCAGGTTATGGATTAGAAGTGGTTGAATACGTCGAAATTTAAGACTTGAAATTCACAATATTTCCCATTACGGATGTGCTAAACTGCGCGCCGATTTTTCCAGTAAGGTTTATAGATGAATATTATTGAAGGTAACATTCGCGCAACAGGCAAAAAGTTTGCTCTAGTGGTTTCACGTTTCAACGGTTTTGTTGTTGAAAGCCTTGTTGATGGTGCTCTAGACGCCCTTGAGCGGCATGGTGAAGTAAACGAACAAGATATTACTTTAGTACGTGTGCCGGGTGCTTACGAGCTACCCATCGCAGCGAAAAAACTTGCTGAGCAAAACAAGTATGATGCCATTATTGCCCTTGGTGCTGTTATACGTGGTGGTACACCTCATTTTGAGTTTGTCGCTGGCGAATGTAATAAAGGTTTAGCACAAGTCTCTTATGATCATGGTATTCCTGTTTCTTTTGGCGTAATCACTACTGATAGTATTGAACAAGCTATCGAACGTTCTGGCACTAAAGCTGGTAACAAAGGTGCAGAAGCTGCTATTAGTGCACTAGAAATGGTTAATGTATTAGCTAATATTGAAGAGGCTAAATAGTTGAAACCTAAAGCCCGCCGTCTAGCCAGAGAATTTGCAGTACAAGCGGTTTATTCTTGGCAAATGAGCAAAAATCCTGTCGAACAAATAGAACTCAGTATCGTCACCAGTAACGATATGAAAAAAGTGGATACGGAGTATTTTTTGGAGTTATTGCGAGCCGTTGTAAAAGACTGTGCAGAATTAGACAAAAAAATGAAACCTTACCTTGGGCGCCTGCCTGAGGAGCTAGATCCCGTAGAAAAAGCGATTCTTAGAATTGCCACCTACGAACTTGTTGCTAGAGTTGATGTCCCTTATAAAGTTGTTATCAATGAAGCCATCGAGTTAGCTAAATCTTTTGGTGCAGAAGAAAGCCATAAATTTATTAATGGCGTGTTGGATAAAGCGATTAAGACTCTGCGTAAAGATGAGTTGTCCTAACCCTAGCAAATAGGTTGTGGACAACTTTCCCTCACTGATTTAAATAAAAGTAGTAACTGTGAAAGAATTTAATGTGATTGAAGACTTTTTCAAAGCAAAAAGTATTCAGCGTAAAGACGTGATAATTGGTATTGGTGATGATGGTGCTGTCACTCATATCCCCCAAGGTCAAGCATTAGTCACTACCACCGATACTTTGCTTAGTGGCGTGCATTTCTTAGCAGACACGCCTGCCCACGCGATAGCGCAAAAAGCCATGGCCGTAAATTTAAGCGATTTGGCCGCCATGGGCGCAGAGCCAGCTTGGATAAGTTTATCTTTGAGTATGCCTGAGGTCGATGAAACTTGGCTGGAAGCTTTTTCAAATGGCTTGCAACAACACGCTGAATATTACTCGGTGCAACTAATTGGCGGGGATACTGTTAAGGGGCCTTTAGCTATAACCATCACGGCGCAAGGATTTGTGCCTTTTGACCAAGCACTAACAAGAAGTAAGGCTAAACCAGGTGATTCAGTTTACGTCACTGGTACATTAGGTGATGCAGGATTAGGTTTGCATATAGCACAAAAAAAATGTGTGGTGAGCAATCAACCTAATCAAGCGTTTTTGCTGAACCGCTTGAATTATCCCACGCCAAGATTATTGGTTGGCACTAGCCTTAGACGTATTGCCAGTGCTTGTATTGATATATCCGATGGTTTGGTTTCTGATTTAAAACACATTCTAAATGCGTCTCAGTGTGGTGCAACAATACATGTTGATAAATTGCCAATGTCCTCAGCCTTAAAAGAGTCGGTGACTTGTTCTCAAGCGATAAGGTATGCCTTAAGTGCAGGGGATGATTACGAGTTATTATTCACTGTGAGTGAAGAACAAAAAGGCCACTTAGAGACAACCTTAGCCAATGCTAATGTGCATGCTACCTATATTGGTCAATTGAATGGCAGTGCAGGTAAGTTAGAGTTACGTCAAGCGGATAAACCATATATATTTAGTGACAAAGGTTACGAACACTTCTAGTTACCTCAACCAAAGAGAGGCACTGTAATGGATAAACAAATACGCAGCCGAGTTAGCTTACTTAATCCTGTTCACTTTTTGGCGTTTGGGTTTGGTAGTGGTTTAGCTGCAAAAATGCCAGGTACATTCGGTACCTTAGCTGCTCTTCCCTTAGTTGTGATGTTATCTCATTTCTCTAGTTTTTCTGTTTATTTGATTGTCACAATACTGGTGTCTGTTTTGGGCATCTGGATCTGCGGAAAAACCGCAGAAGACATGGGCGTGCATGACGACTCATCTATCGTTTGGGATGAAGTCGCAGGCATGTTAGTCACTATGGTCGCAGTACCCTTGAGCTGGCAAACCGTACTGGTTGGTTTTATGCTATTCCGATTTTTTGATATATTAAAACCTTGGCCTATTAGCTACCTAGATAAACATGTTCACGGCGGCTTTGGCATTATGATTGATGATGTGTTGGCTGGATTGTTTGCCGTGGGTATCATTCATATTTTTTTGGCACTTAGTTGGTTGTAATAAGCTGCGCTGGGAATGGGGTGTTGTTATCAATCCTTTTGAAGCGCTAATTAAATATCGAAAAGTGATAAATGTTACCTAAATAAGAAATTACAAATCTTATCTTTAGCCTTATATTGTCACTTTCGTTTCTTAACATTAGAGAATCCATGGTTGATGCCAGTTTAGCTTATGCTAAATCAACATCAACTCATATCCACGTGTTACAGGTAAACTGTAACTTCAGACACCATGCGTTTTAGTTCTTTGGTATGTTTATCAATAAATTGATGTTTTAAGGCACCTAAAATGTGGCTTCCAAGGATGAAATATATAAGATATTGAAGTAGATATTTGTGTAATAGTCCCCAAAATTTATAGGCTTCACTTTCTGATAAAAAGGGTTTCAATTCCCAAATAAAGAACCATGACAAATACCCATGCAAGCTTGTCATTATATATCCCGTAATGGGGATGAAAAACATCAACATATATAAAGCAATGTGGGCTAGGTGTGCCATTTTACGGTCTTTTGGCTTAAGTGAACTATCTAGGTCCGGGCGTTTTGATTTTTTTATTCCAAATGATCCTGGCGATAAAAAGCCCAAAGACAATAAATCCTATTGTTTTGTGAACCATACTATATTCAGTTCGATACTAAGTCCCTTCAGGGATCATGGAAGAAAATATGCCTGTTGGAATAAGAAAAATGAATAATAAGGTAGTTGTCCAATGCAGCGCGTGAAACTTGCCCGTAACGGTTGGTTTCGTTGTGTGCACTTAAAGTGAGAGTCTTTTGGCTTTTACTTTGGTGAAATGCCACCGCGAATAAACTCAAACCTGCCAACAGAAAGATACTTATCTGTGTCCACATTAAAATAGGTTTTACGCCATCCATAGGTACCTGGTGAGGTTTGGGATTGTCTAACACGCCAGTTTGCAAGGCGAAATAAAACCATACAACAATGGCAATACATGCTAGTGCCGAAAAGCCTGTACCTGTAGCCCGAAACTTAGCTGAACTATGGTTTAACAACCAAGCAATGGTGACCGCAAAGAGGACAATCGCCAAGTTGATTAAGCTCTCAAAGTTACGTAATAACCCTGCTGGTGTGGATCCTCCAGTTGTAGCGGCAAGTATGTTCGGCGAAGTAAGCATGACTAATAAAAAGGTACTCCAGCAAGGAACTCGCCTAAGTATTTGTTTGATTGAAGTTGCCATATAACTATTACTCATTATTAAACTTTAATTTTCGTGCTTTCAATTATTGTTTAAACTAATATAATACGAATGAATATTTTGTTAAATACCATGAATCATCAATAAGTATTGTCTTTATGACAACAATAGCTGTTTTTTCAAAATTTTAGGAAAATATGGATAAATTGCGAGCACTTAAATATTTTTTGGAAGTGGCAGAAACGGGCAGTTTTTCAGGTGCGGCTAAGGTTTTAGGTGTGCCTGCGTCTTCTGTCTCTAGGCGTATTCAGGATCTTGAGGTTCTGCTTGGTGCTTTATTGATACAGCGTTCAACACGAGTGGTTCAACTGACAGAGCTAGGAGCTCTCTATCTTGAACAAATTAGTCCAGCTGTCCAGGCTTTGGATTATGCAGATAATTTGATAGAACAACACTCAGATATACCATCTGGTGTGTTGAAAATTTCGGCAATACCTGGTTATGGTAAGTTTTGCTTGGAGCCTGCTTTAGCAAAATTAAGAAAACGTTATCCAGATATAATTGTTGATGTTGAGATGACAGATCATATCTCTAACTTAGCGCATAATCAGATTGATATTGCCATCAGAGCCACGGCAAGTTTACCTGACCGGGCCGTTGCACGGAGGCTTTCGAATAATCAGTTTGTACTCGTTGCATCACCTGGTTACCTTTCAAAGAAGGGAAAACCAAAAACAGTTTCGGATATCCTGCAGCATCAAACATTATTATATCGGGCACCTAGTGGTATCTTAAATTGGCAAGCTAACATGCAACATGGATGGAAAGAACTACACACTCAAGCTTCTTTTATCAGTAATCAAGGAGATACATTAATTGATGAAGCTATTCTAGGTGAAGGGCTCGCATTGTTGCCTGAATGGGGCATAAGAGAACCATTAGCCGATGGAAGATTAGAGCAAGTTATCTTAGACGATGGGCAGTTATCAATATCTCGGAACGATAACGGAGGTATCTACCTTTTATATCATAGACCCAAATATAGTTTAAAAAAGGTCAGAGCATCCGTTGATTTTTTGGTAGCTGAATTGTCAGAATTCCCTTAATCAGCAATGGTTTCAATTTACATAAGAATAATTTGGCCTTAATGGCAAGATCTTGGTCGATTAGTTACTTGCACTTAGCCTGCTCAATGTTTGTCCAAGAAATTGTTGCCCTAACATTTTTGTTTATTTGATTATCTTTATCGCTGTCTATTCAATCCATTAGTTGTATCATTAATTTTCTTTTTAATAGGATGAACAGAAGATGATCAGGTTGTTATTATGTGTTTATCTCAGTATCGCAGGCTCACAGGGTTTTGCTTCTGAGCAAGATGTAAAACGTTTTGCTTTGGTGATAGGCAATAAAAACTATGCGACAGCACCTTTAAAAAATTCTGGTAATGATGCAATCGCAATAGCTGATAGCTTGACTAATATGGGATTTCGGGTCAGTTTGCTCAAAGACAGTAACCTTTCAGATTTAACCGTCCAGGTGCAACAGTTTTACGCCAGCGTAATAAAAGATGTTCATGTTAAAAAACTTGCGCTGATTTACTACGCAGGTCATGCCATTCAGGTTAATCACCAGAATTACATTGTGCCTTTGGGTATGCAGTTTGAAAGTTATCCCGAATTTATTTCTGGGCTATATAAAATCGATAGTTTGTTTACTGAAATCAACAAATCTCAGGGTTTACAAAATATTATTATTTTGGATGCCTGTCGCAATAACCCCTTTGAAAATCACACGGTTGCAGATAATGGTAATATGTCGAGTGGTTTGGCGCCCATTAAAGCACCATTTAATACTATGATTGCCTTTGCTACTGAGCCCGGCGGTGTGGCGGCAGATGGTAAACGCAAAAACGGTGTGTACACCAAACATTTGCTAAGACATATGACTAAACAGATTAGTGTCGAAGCAGTATTTAAAAAAGTCAGGACAGGGGTAGCTAAAGAAACACGCAACAAACAAATACCTTGGGAGCACTCTTCGTTACTAAATGAGGTGTTTTTTAGTCCACCAATAAATCGGA
Organism: Paraglaciecola sp.; assembly: GCA_034111205.1. Lineage (GTDB taxonomy): Bacteria > Pseudomonadota > Gammaproteobacteria > Enterobacterales > Alteromonadaceae > Paraglaciecola. The sequence continues at coordinate 26,155 of JAWUXT010000024.1, forward strand.
ATATTCCGAATTTAATGGTTTTTTAGAAAACATAAGCTAGGCCAACATGTAAGGTAGTAAAAGTTTCGTCTATATTATCAAAGCGTTCACCATCAACAACAATATCTTGTTGGTAAGCATTTATCTTAAAACGTGTCTGAAATAATAAATTACTGGACAGCGGCATGGTCCAACTTAGCCCATAACTGAAGCCTTTTGTATCTCCCTTAACCTGACCGCTCAAATCGTCAAATTCTGTTATCTCTTCTTCCTCTTCCTCTTCCTC
>JAWUXT010000025.1:0-18566 GCA_034111205.1 Paraglaciecola sp.
ATTAACGACAGTATCCGTGAAATCAGTGAACAAACCATCCACTTTTAAATCCTTAAACAATAGTTGTAGTGTTTGTTGTGTATTGATATTTTCTGGCAATGCGTCTTTGCGAAAAGTATAAGGATGAACTTTTAGGCCTGCCGTATGTGCCTGTTCAACAAATGCCGTAGGCTGCAGGGTTTTTAGATCGACGAGTTGAGGTATCCATGGGCCGATCCCTTGGGCGACTTTAGCTATTGCCTTTAATCCCGCTGGCGTCTTTAAAAAGTCATAATCGGTAGGCGACTCTTGCCAATCATTTTCGCCAATAAGTTGTATAAGCTTGACTTTCGCATCTAGATCATTTCGTATTCGCTGAGTTTCAGAAAAGTCAAAACACTGCAAATATACAGCTTTATCTGGATCATCTAGCTTATGTTTTCGCAAAACAGCCAAAACTAGTTGGCTTATATCCACTCCCTGCTCCCTATGCCAAGCGGGAGACTTTATCTCGGGATAGAAGCCGATAGTTTTATTGAACTGACGATTGAGTTGTTGGATTAATTCAATTTGTTCTTCAAAAGTGGCAATGTGAAACGTACCCTTGCCCTTGCCTTGATAGCGATTAGGAAATACTTGTTTGCCGTTTGCATCTTGACGCTCGTGGACGTTAAGCGTTTTCAATTCAGCCAACGTAAAATCTAAGACATAATAACGTCCATCTTCACGCTTTCTGCTGGGAAATACTTGCTCTACATTTGTCACCGTTTCAAGGTGAATATCGTGCAAAACTATTAATTTAGAATCTTTGGTCACTACCAAATCTTGCTCAATAAAGTCAGCGCCTTGGGCATAGACTAAGGTAATCGACTCAAGTGTATGTTCTGGTAAGTAACCGGGAGCACCTCTGTGAGCAATGATTAAAGGTTTATCGGCAATAACTAAAGATTTTGGGGGAATCATCTGACAAGAAGAAACCAAAATTAGTATTCCTAAAAGGTAGTATTTCATAATATTCACTTTATTTACGTTCAATTAATTCGATAGCATAACCGTCTGGATCACGAACAAATGCGATCACTGACTTGCCGCCTTTTACAGGACCTGGTTTGCGGAACACATCACCACCTTGTTGCTGAATAAATTCACATAAGGCATAGATATCATCAACTCCGATAGCGATATGCCCATAAGCTTCACCAATATTGTAGTGATCTTTACCCCAGTTATAGGTGAGCTCCAACACGGTTGTATCAGACTCTTCACCATATCCAATAAAGGCTAACGTATATTGGTACTCTTTGTTGTCAGCTTGCCTAAGCAGTTTCATACCCATCAGTTTGGTATAAAAATCAATTGAGGTTTGAAGGTTACCGACCCGCAACATAGTGTGTAGTAATCGCATATTTATACCTTTTTGGTCAAGGGTAGTACTTTGGGGTGTCCGTTAATCACGGATCTGAGCATAGTGGAACAATAATAGGAACATAATATGACAATTAGAGCGTTTTTTTATAGCTTCTTTAAAGTAGATTTAGTTTATTCGGTTGCACAAAAAATCAGGTTGGTGGTTTCTTTGATCGTGACGAGACGTTTTGATTTAAGCAATTATGGACAGACAGTTAAAGATAATCCGAATCTATTCTTATCTTTAACTTTGCGGTGACAATTAACAAGAGAGCTCGGTACCTGATGAGTTTTCGTTGATGCCATTTTTGTCACTGTCAGTACTCATTTTAACTCTTCCTTGTAAGGTTACAGACAAAGAGCGCGCGTATTCTGCTTTCCCATCCTTGTGACAAAGTAATATTTCAGTCGTTTCATTGGCTTCACCGGTTCCGGTAAACTTAATGGTATCGGTTGTGTTAGTCATCAAACTAGTTGCAGAAGTTGCACCTATAGTGACGAGTAATGCTTCATTAGCGCCTCGAATAGCGTTGTCGTCTTCATCAATAAAGACTATTTTAGGATCATTCCAGTCATTTGAGCATACTGAGTAATCGGTAGATGGGCAAACTACTACTAGCGCTTGTTCGTCTATTGCATGGTGTCTGGCATACTGAATCAACGAGCTGGTTTCGTTGATTTCTGCGACGATCCGATTTTTTATTAAGATACTTTGAATACTTGGGCCAACAAATGTCAGTATTATTGCAACAATGGAGACAGTGACCATTAACTCAACCAGTGTCACACCTTTTTGCTGTTTCACGTTATTTACTCCAATGATTGTTAACACAAGATAAACTATATTTGCGATTTTAAGGTATGAAATAGTTATCAATGGTTAGGATTAACATACACATGTTGATAATATTAGGTTGAATCTTTCTTTCAAGTTATAACCGTTAGACAGTAATAATGACGGAAAATACCAGACTAGCTTAATTTTTTGACTGGCATAACATTATCGAGGTAAATAATGCAAACGAGTACTGTGATAGAACAAATGCGGGTTTTACCTAAAATCGATGTTAATTATGAAGTTGATCGTCGGGTTGATTTTATTAAATCTCAGCTTATTAATAGTGGAATGACAACTTTAGTTTTAGGCATAAGTGGAGGCATCGATTCTTGTGCTTTGGGGAAGTTGGCTCAAATTGCAGTCAATCAATTAAATCAAGAATACGCAAGAAACTATCAGTTTATTGCAGTTAGATTGCCATACAACGTGCAAGCAGATGAGGTCGACGCTCAGGCCTCAATCGACTTTATTCAACCAAGTCAAAATCTTGCAGTGAATATACAACCTGGTGCAGATGCCATAGATCAACAAACCCGTTTAGCACTTGATACTGCTGGGTTGCTTTCGGCTAGTGAAAGTAAGTGCGACTTTGTCAAAGGTAATGTAAAAGCACGTACCCGCATGGTGATACAGTATCAAGTAGCTGGTTTACTTGACGCTTTAGTTTTGGGCACGGATCATTCAGCAGAAAATATCACTGGTTTTTATACCAAGTATGGTGATGGTGCATGTGATCTTGCACCTCTGTTTGGTTTAAATAAACGCCAAGTAAGACAAATTGCTGAATTTTTAGGTGCGCCTCAAAATATTATTTACAAAGCGCCAACAGCAGATTTAGAATCGTTAGCACCGCAAAAATCGGATGAACAGGCTTTAGGAATGAGTTATGACCAAATTGATGACTTTCTAGAAGGTAGGGAAGTCGCAATTGAAATTGCTGAAAAGCTGGTCGCTATTTTTGAAAAAACGCAACATAAACGTGTTCCTATTCCAACCATATATGATTGAATATTCTTTAAATTAATAAGCCACACTAATTGAGACATGAAATGAAAAAAATTGAAGCGGTAATTAAACCATTTAAAATGGATGATGTGCGCGAAGCATTGTCAGAAGTTGGCGTAAGTGGCATGACTGTCACCGAGGTTAAAGGTTTTGGCCGGCAAAAAGGTCATACTGAATTATATCGTGGCGCTGAATACAATGTTGATTTTCTACCTAAGGTTAAAGTCGAATTGATTGTGGCAAATGAACAAGTAGAGCGTTGTATTGAAGCTATTATGAACACCGCAAAAACTGGCAAAATAGGTGATGGGAAAATATTTGTGTCTGACGTAGAGCGAGTTATACGCATTCGTACGGGTGAAGAAAATGAAGACGCTGTTTGATAGTCGTCCCCGTTAATAAAATACAGCGCCTAGTTTTGATAAGTTGTACTGTTTATAGTCGAGTGGTTCATCGAGAAGGTATTTGTTATTAAAAATATCTGAAATAATATTTAGTGCGCCTAGGTCTAATGCACTGAAACCAGACAACAACACTTAATAATCGTTTTTTGATTGACTAATAATTTTAAGGAAACTCAATATGCAACAAATTAAAAAAACAGCTATCGCTACTGCACTGGGTGCCGTTGTTATCGGCTCACTTGCTTCTATCAGTGTCCAAGCAAACACTAACCCGTTTAGCGTTCATTCTTTAGAATCTGGCTATATGCAAAGTGCCACAGAAGGCAAATGTGGTGAAGGCAAATGCGGTGGAGATAAAGCCGAAAAAGCAGCCAAAACCATGAAAGAAGGCAAATGTGGTGAAGGTAAGTGCGGCGGTGATAAAGCCGAAAAAGCAGCCAAAGCCATGAAAGAAGGCAAATGTGGCGAAGGTAAGTGCGGCGGTGATAAAGCTGAAAAATCAGCCAAAGCCATGAAAGAAGGCAAGTGTGGCGAAGGTAAGAGCGGCGGTGATAAAGCTGAAAAAGCAGGCAAAGCCATGAAAGAAGGTAAATGCGGCGAAGGCAAATGCGGTGGCCAAGCTTAATAACCTACCAAAACTTAGTTAAATGATAAAGGCCGGCTAATGTCGGCCTTTATTTTAGAAAAAGTCCAAGGTGACCAATCTAATGATGAACAAACATCTTTCAGGAGTGGGCTTAGGTCTTCGCCGAGAAATGCTCGACCAACTATTACCTGACATCCCCAGTGCTGTCGATTTTTGGGAAGTAGCCCCCGAAAACTGGATACCTCTTGGCGGAAAATATCAGAAAAACCTTTATCAATTTACCTCTGCTTGTAATTTTGTCAGCCATGGCTTGTCTTTGTCGATCGGTAGCCCTGATCCCCTTGATATCAACTTTGTAAAAAACGTCAAAGCGTTTTTAGATAGACATAATATTTTATATTACAGTGAGCATTTAAGTTACTGTTCGGGTCAAGGTCATCTATATGATCTTATGCCGATCCCCTTTACCGAAGAAGCTGTCAAACATGTCGTCGAGCGGGTTAAACAAGTGCAAGATATTATCGAGCGGCCATTGCTGTTAGAAAATGTATCTTATTATGCCGCTCCCGGACAAGAGATGACCGAACAAGAATTCACATTATCGGTACTCAACGAGTCAGGTTGTTTGATGTTGTTAGACGTGAATAATATTTATGTTAATTCTATTAACCACGGTTACGATGCCGAGGATTTTTTAGCCGCGATGCCCACCGGTAAAATTGTTTATGGGCACATTGCAGGCCATTATGATGAAGCTGAGGACTTAAAAATTGATACTCACGGTGCTGATGTGATCGAACCGGTCTGGCAATTACTTCAAAAAGCTTATGAAATTCACGGTGTTTTTCCTACTTTGTTAGAAAGAGACTTCAACATACCGCCAATCAAAGAATTGTTAATGGAAATGGAAAAAATAAGAACTATTCAGCTGCGTGTCCAACAGCAAGTGTCTCCCCAGCATTCTAAAAAAATTAGAGCTTAATGAAGCCTTTTCAAATTATCCAACATGACTTTATTCAGCATATAAAAAACTCTGAGGCTAATCCGTTTGCTGGTGGTATCGAAGACAGACGTTTAAAAATCTATAGAGAGTTGTTTTTTAACAATATATTGGGCTTTCTTAGTTCTGGCTTCCCTGTATTGGAAAGTCTGTATGATGAACAACAATGGAAAACATTGGCTCGAAAATTTTTTATTGAACATTCATGTAGCTCTCCTTACTTTATTGATATTAGTAAAGAATTTGTAGAATACTTAAGTAGCGAATACCAGCTCGGTGAGTCCGACCCTATATTTATGGGTGAACTGGCGCATTACGAATGGTTGGAGTTAGACGTCAGTGTGCGTAAGTCGAACCAAAGCGCTACTGCATGGGATGGTCATTCACAAATAATTCAGGTTCAAGTGTCTGACTTAGCAAGTTTAGTCAGTTACCAATATCCTGTTCATCAAATAAGTGTCGATTTTATTCCTGCGCAGGCTAGCGAAGTCGTGTACTTAGTCATTTATCGAGATGCCACTGATGAAGTGAACTTTACGTTGCTTAATGCAGTATCCGCACACTTGTTGAACACCATTATGCAACAAGGAGTAGTATCAGTCGATTCGCTAAGTAGAATTATGATTGAAGCCATGCCGCAACTTGACGTACAACAAATTACTGAATCACTGCAACAAGTACTACAAGAGTTATTGATGCAACAGATATTATTCCCTGCAGAGGAATAGACACCATTGGTTTAGCTTTTTAGGACTATCAATTTATTAAACTATGGATTAACATCTGCGGCTTCATTTTAGTTGTTTATTAAGGGTGAATGCCCTTCAAGTTTGGAGTGCAATAATGCAAGAGGATAACAGTTCACATGACCCGTTTAATTGGGGCTACCTGATTGCAGCCCTAGGTGTACTGCTAGCGTTGCCATTAATGTTCGTCATATTAGGTTGGTTCGTTTTTTATCTTTAACGCTCGTAGCAACTCTACTCATTTAATTATTAAATTACGGGGAAATTCGTGCCCGCCGAATATATAAAATCGGTTATTAAAACCGTTCCTAATTACCCAAAACCAGGGATCATGTTTCGTGATGTGACCTCAGTTTTAGAAGATCATAAAGCCTACTCAGCCTCGATCGATCTCTTATTGAAGCATTATGCGCCAATGGGTTTTGATAAAGTCGCGGGTACCGAAGCTCGTGGATTTTTATTTGGTGCACCTCTGGCTATTGAGCTAGGTATTGGGTTTATTCCTGTGCGCAAGCCAAATAAACTGCCTCGGGAAGTGATTAGCGAAAGTTACGAACTTGAATACGGTACTGATAGCTTACAAATCCACCGAGACGCCGTTAAGCCGGGTGAAAAAGTATTGATGTTAGATGATTTATTGGCAACGGGCGGTACTATGGTCGCTACAGCCAACTTGATCCGGCGCTTAGGCGGTATAGTCGAACACGCTGGTTTTGTTATTTCTTTACCAGCACTCGGTGGCGAGCAAAAACTCACCGATTGTGGCGTTACCAGTTTTTCTATTTGCGAATTTGACGGCGAGTAACAAAGTAAGATGAGTTATCAAGTTTTAGCGAGGAAATGGCGACCTAACCGTTTTGGCGAGTTGGTTGGGCAAGAACATGTCGTTACCGCCATCTCCAATGCGCTTGATAACAATAGATTGCATCATGCTTATTTATTTACCGGTACGCGAGGTGTGGGTAAAACCACTATCGCCCGTATTTTTTCAAAAAGTTTAAATTGTGAACAGGGTTTAAGCGCTAAACCCTGTGGTCAATGTAGCACCTGTAAAGAAATCGAAAACGGCAACTTTATTGATTTACTTGAAATAGATGCCGCATCACGGACTAAGGTGGAAGATACCCGCGAGTTGCTTGACAACGTGCAGTACAAGCCCAGCCGTGGTCGCTATAAAGTTTATTTGATTGATGAAGTCCACATGTTATCAAAGCATAGTTTTAATGCTTTGTTGAAAACCCTTGAAGAGCCACCGCCTCATGTAAAGTTTTTATTGGCGACCACTGATCCCCAAAAATTGCCAGTGACGATTTTATCTCGTTGTTTGCAATTCAATCTTAAAGCCCTGTCTCGCACACAAATCAGCCAGCAATTAGATTTTGTACTGGGCGAAGAAGGCATTGTGTTTGATAAAGAAGCGCTCAACCAATTAGCTAGAGCCGCCCAAGGTAGTATGCGCGATGCATTGAGTCTAACCGACCAAGCTATTGCGCAAGGCAATGGTGTGGTGAGTTTGCAGATTGTCACGGATATGCTGGGCCTGATGGATAAAAATCAGGTGCTGAAGTTAGTCCATTCTATTGTGCAAAAAGACAGTGCAGCGGTTATGCAACAAGTTGAATTTATGGCTAATCAAGCACCAGACTATGGCTTGGTGCTGGCTGAAATTATGAGCTTGTTACACCAAATTGCCTTAACCCAATTTGTGCCTGACGCATGCAAATTAGAAACAATTTCAGCCAGAGCTATTTTTCAATTGGCTAAATCTGTGCCTGTCGAACAAGTTCAATTGCTATATCAAATTGCCCTAACAGGTAAAAAAGACTTGCCTCATGCAGCTGATGCTAGAACAGGTCTAGAAATGACCTTGTTGCGTATGCTGGCCTTCTGCCCTGATAATGTGAAGATGGATGCGCTAGATATTGTTGCTTTAACTCCAGAGGTTGATGGGCGGTCACAACAAGCTGCCATTCAGGAAACAAGTCATACAAACCATGTTAACTCAGGCTCGGTAGTGACTGATCCTACCGCGCATGTTGCTGATGAAATGGCACTTCAAGACCAGCCTTTACCTGAACCTGTTGTGGAGCGTTTGGATCAAAACAGTTTTGTAGCTGTGGTGATAGCTGAAAATCAAGCGACAGTGCAACATGAAGACAGTGCTGAGTTTTTACCTGAAACAACACCCGAAATTACGCCTGCACCCAGACAAGAACAAACTGAACACTCTGATGATGATCAAACAACAGCATCAGATGCTGACTTATTTGCTCAGCAGCAAGATATAATGGCGCAAGCAGCGGACTTTGGTCATCATCAACCGATAGATTACGATCAATACCAGCCTGTTGCGTTGGACGAGCGTCCACATCAAGTATTTGATGGTGAGCATGAGCTACTAATCAACAATGAAACCCCTGAGGTGCATACGCAGCCTTCAGCGGCGCTGAATGAGCCGCCAACCGATACAAAACCTACTACCTCGACCGCTGATTTGATAGCACTTCGAAATAAGCTCAAGCAAAGTCAACGTGATGGGGGGGAAGGAGCTGAACAGGTAAAAAAGTCTGAAAGTGCCGAGCCATTTAACCTAGCCGCGATCCGTAAGCAAAACCAAGAAGCTGCAAATCAATCTGCCGCGACTCATGACGATAAGCAAAGTCAGGATATACCTACAGCATTTGCTCCAGTTCCTCAGCTGCAAGTAACACCTTCTAGCGCAGACCATATAATAGATAACTCACCGCCATGGCCGGTCGAAAATGAGTCACAATCTACAGCGGTAGTTGCACCGATGCCTTTAGATGAGCTTTCACCCGAGCTTTCACCCGAGCCTTCACCCTTGGTCAGCAGCCCTTTCTCAGCAGAAAAAACGCTTCAGGAAGCAGAATATTTCGATTCTAGTGCTCATTTAGATGAAGACAATGTGGGTGAAGTCACCCAAGAGATTTCTGCTTTTTTACCAAATAAACAAAAAGTCTTAAAAGCGTTACAAATTGATGGCTGGAGTCAATTAATTGAAGATATTCAAGTCACGGCTTTGACGAAACAATTGGCCTTGCACTCTTCTTATAATCAGCAAGGCAACACAGTTAAGTTGACACTTTTAGAGACTAAAGTACATCTTATTTCAGACACTGCACAACAACAGCTTAAAGATGCGCTGTGTTTGGCACTTAATAGTCCGATTGAGCTTGAAATCGAGCTAGGGCAACCCATTAACACTCCCTATGCTTTGCAACTAAAAGTTAACCAAGTGCGTCATGAATACGCAAGGGAACTAGTGAAGAGTGATCCCGGCATCCAATTGTTACAACAACAGTTTGCTGCCAAGGTCGACGAACAAAGTATTCAAGCAAGATAGCCTACTAAAATTACATATTTTAAAAGAGAAAGAGAGACAGATTATGATGAAAGGTGGAATGGGTAACATGATGAAGCAGGCGCAACAAATGCAAGAGCGCATGCAAAAGAATCAAGAAGAGTTAGCCAAAACAGAAGTTACCGGTGAGTCTGGTGCGGGTTTGGTTAAAGTTACAATGACGTGCAGTCATGCAGTACGTAGAGTTGATATCGATTCCACTTTGATGGAAGAAGATAAAGAAATGATCGAAGATTTGGTTGCCGCGGCCTTTAATGATGGTGTCAGACGTGTGCAAGAAACCACAAAAGAAAAAATGGCCGACGTAACTGGCGGTATGCCTTTGCCTCCTGGCTTTAAGATGCCTTTTTAAGGCTTTTAGCTATTAGCTAAAATAGCCACAAAAACAATAAATAAACTAGAGATGTAGGTAATTGATGCAGTTTAGCCCCTTAATTAAAGAATTGATTGATGCCTTTAAGATACTGCCAGGAGTAGGGCCAAAAAGTGCTCAACGTATGGCGTTTCATCTTCTAGAGCGAAATCGTCAAGGGGCGTTGCAGTTAAGTCATGTGTTGCATAATGCTATGGAGCACGTTAAACATTGTGAGCAATGCCGTACCTTCTGTGAAAACAAGTTATGTGAAATTTGCGCTAACCCCAAGCGTCAAGAAAACCAAACTTTATGTATTGTGGAATCGCCGCAAGATATGTTGGCAGTAGAGCAAACTTCAGAGTTTAAAGGCCGTTATTTTGTATTGATGGGGCACTTATCACCAATTGATGGGATTGGTCCGGCAGACATTGGTTTAGAGCAGCTATCACAAATATTTGAAAACGACGACATTACAGAAGTAATTTTAGCAACCAATCCGACTGTTGAGGGTGAAGCGACGGCACATTACATCGCACAAATGTGTAAGACCCAAACTATCAAAGCTAGCCGCATAGCTCATGGAGTTCCTGTGGGTGGTGAGTTAGAATTTATTGATGGCAATACTTTAACTCATGCTTTTAATGGCCGCAGAGACATTTAAGCATCACTGAGTAAAAGACTCAGATAGATAATAATCCAGTGGTTTTGGTCTGCCATGAAAATACCCTTGTTGTAAGTTGAATCCAAGACTATGTAACAATGATGCCTGACTTTTTGTTTCAATACCTTCAATCAAACTTTTCATGTCCAGTGAACTCACCAGTGTTTGAATGCATTCTAGCGTGACTGTGTTATTTTCTGTTTGATTTAAAAATGCTCTATCAACTTTTACAACAGAGGCGGGTATGGCATGTAAATAAGCTAGAGACGAATAACCAGTACCAAAATCATCAATACTCAACTTAATTCCTTGCTTGGTCATTTGGTTGGCAGGAGAGTCAGCGGCATCAATATTGGTCAATAATACGCTTTCTGTCAGCTCAATAGTTAGATCAGCAGCTTGCAAATTATAGCGTTTTAATAGAGAGAACACATAGTTTCCAAGATTTGGCTCTGACATATGTAAGCCTGAAATATTGACGGCCATAGTGATATGTTGACCAATAATCTGTTTGAATGTGATTAGGTCTTTCAGGGCGCGGTTGAGGACCCAATTTTCAATATCATGGATCAGTCCGGTTTTTTCTGCTACGTCAATCACCTCTTGCGGGCTGATATTACCTAAGTCAGGGTTACACCATCGCAGCAATGCTTCAAAAGAGGTAATTTGTTCGGTGGTTGTGTCAATTATGGGTTGATAATGTAGGGACAATTCATTGTTTTTTTCAGCTAAAGATAGCTTTTGTGCTAGATCGCTAAGGCGTTTTAAGCTTTTTTCCATGCCAAATTGATACTCGACCCATCTTTTTTTGCCTGATTTTTTGGCTTCATACATGGCAGCATCTGCGCACATGATCAAATGTTCAATATCATTACCATTATAAGGAAAGCGCGATAGACCTATGCTAGCAGATAACAATATTGGGTTTTGCTGAGTGTCTAGGTAGGGCATTGAAATAGACTCAATTATTTGGTTCAGTAAAAGAACTAATGCCTGTTCTGGTAAATCTTCGTACACAGCAAAAACAAATTCATCCCCACCGAACCTACACAGCGTTGCAGTAGGTAAACTATTTTTGCGCAGTCTGTTGGCGACCTCACACAAAATAATGTCGCCGGTACCATGTCCCGAAGAGTCGTTTACCATCTTAAAACCGTCTAAGTCGATATATAACAAGGTAAATGGAGTGTTAGCTTCCACACTTTGTTGTAACGCATGGGTTAGGCCGCGGCGATTAAATAAGCCGGTAAGAGGGTCAGTCCAAGCTTGCTGTCGCAAGACTTGCTCAGTAGTCTTGCGTTCATGGATATCATAATGATGCAGTAATATAGTGGCGCTGCCTTCCTGATGTTGCGAATTGTCAGCAAACAAGTGATACCAAGTTTCACCTTGTGGTGTATTCATCAACACATCTGCTTCAAAACGTGTTCCTTGATTAATACTTTTAAAGATATTTTGTAGCATGTTCGGATCGCACACTAACGTCTCTAAATGCGCCACTTGATGTCCAAAACTTTTAATGAAAGGTGGGTTCCCGCTTATAAACTCGCCGCTAATTGTGTAACTAGAAATGATAGTTGTGGCGGTAAACGGTGCACTTATATGCTGCATATTAGCTGCTGTTGCTTCAACCAACATAGCCATTCTGCCATCAGCTAATTTATAACCAGAAAATTGGCAAAATGCTGGGGTATCTATGCCATTTGGGGTGTAAGACCAATTTTCTTGAATCACATGATTTTGTTTAAATGCTTGTTGATATTGAATGAGGCTGTCTTGGACTGCTGCAGATAATCCTGTTTTTAAGTCTCTTTCTTTTAAGGCTTCTACAGACGGGGAATCCCATAACTTCAGAGCTGCCTGATTTGCCCAAACAATACTAAAGTGCTCAATATCATAAATCCAGATGGAAGTTTGCAACTCGTCTAACTCTATTGACATGAAACCTCACTAACGTCATGGCAGCCACAATGGCTGAACCTGATTATTTATTGTAAATCACTGAGGCTTATTTAACAGCCTAATTAAAACAAATTAAGAAATAATCCTTGAAAACAAACTAAGCAACCTCATTTACTATTCATCATTTATGTAACCACAACTCAGGAGACACTTGGCTATGGCTGAATCAGCCCATCAAGAAACTCATGGATTTCAAACTGAAGTAAAACAATTACTTCAATTGATGATCCATTCGCTTTACTCAAACAAAGAAATTTTCTTACGTGAATTAGTATCCAATGCAGCCGATGCTGCAGACAAATTACGCTTTAAAGCTTTGTCTAACGACAGTCTTTACGAGGGTGATGGTGATTTGAAGGTTAAACTCAGTATCAATAAAGACGCTGGCACTATTACTATTACCGACAACGGTATAGGTATGAATAAAGCCGATGTGATTGAACATCTTGGTACTATCGCTAAGTCAGGTACTAAAGAGTTTTTTGGTAAATTGTCTGGTGACGATGCCAAAGATTCACAACTTATTGGTCAATTTGGTGTCGGTTTTTATTCCGCTTTTATAGTTTCAGATAAAGTCACTGTGCGCACTCGTGCTGCTGGCGATGATAAAGCGCAAGGTGCACAATGGGAGTCTGCCGGTGAAGGTGAGTTTACGATTTCCGATATTGAGAAAGCTGAGCGCGGTACTGAAATTACGCTTCATTTAAAAGAAGAAGAAAAAGAATTTTTAGATGATTGGCGTTTACGCTCAATCGTTAGCAAATATTCTGATCACATCAGCATTCCAGTGAAAATGTTTAAAGAAGAAGAGCCTGAGCGTGATGGCCCTGATGATACTAAAATACCTGCAGTTCCGGGGTTTTGGGAATCAGTCAATAAAGCGACTGCACTTTGGACGCGTGATAAGTCTGAAGTAAGCGAAGACGAATACAAAGAATTCTACAAGCACATATCCCACGACTTCAGTGATCCAATGACTTGGTCACATAATAAAGTTGAAGGTAAAACTGAATATACTAGCTTGCTATATATTCCAAGCAAAGCACCTTTTGACATGTGGAACCGTGATCATAAACACGGGCTTAAACTTTATGTGCAACGCGTATTTATCATGGATGACGCAGAGCAAATGTTGCCAACCTACCTACGTTTTGTGAAAGGTTTGTTGGACTCAAATGATTTACCACTGAATGTGTCTCGTGAAATTTTACAAGATAATAAAGTGACCCAAGCTATGCGCCAAGGTTGTACTAAACGCGTATTACAGATGCTTGAAAAAATTGCCAAAAATGATGCTGAAAAGTACCAAGCATTTTGGGCTGAGTTTGGTAATGCATTAAAAGAAGGCCCTGCTGAGGACTTCGCGAATAAAGAAAAAATTGCTGGTTTGATGCGTTTTGCTTCAACGCATACCGATTCTGAAGCACAAACAGTGTCGCTAGCTGATTACATTGGACGTATGCAAGAAAAGCAAGAAAAAATCTACTACATTACTGCCGACAGCTATCAGGCTGCTAAGTCTAGTCCACACTTAGAAATCTTTCGCAAGAAAGGTATCGAAGTGTTGTTAATGGCTGACCGTGTAGATGAATGGTTAATGTCTCACCTAACAGAATTTTCTGAAAAATCATTTCAATCTATCACCCATGGAGCATTAGATTTAGGTGACTTAGAGGACGAAGAGAGTAAAAAGGCCCTAGAAGAAGCAGAAAAGCAAGTTGAAGGCTTAGCTGAACGTGTAAAAGCTGCGTTAGGTGACAAAGTGAAGGATGTTAAATTCACTCATCGTTTAACTAATTCCCCAGCTTGTATCGTTGCTGACGAGCAAGGTATGACCACTCAAATGATTAAACTGATGCAAGCCGCAGGACAACCAGTACCTGAAGCCCAGTATCATTTTGAACTTAACCCTGAACATGAGCTGGTTAAACTATTAGCTGATGTGCAAGATGAAGAGCAGTTTGCACAGTGGACAGGCGTGTTGTTCGATCAGGCGTCGCTATCTGAACAGGGTAGTTTAAAAGACCCTGCTAGCTTTGTGCAGAATTTAAACAAGCTATTAGCGAGCTTGGCAAAATAAGCAATAAATAGCGGTAGTTTACTAACTTAAAACGGGCTTAGATGCCCGTTTTTGTTTTAAATAGGTAAAAGTGGGTTTATTAAGACCTTTGTTGCATATGCAGAGCTTAATATTCTTGTAACATTAAAGTCGAATGTGTAAAATTGTGGCTTTAATTTTTTAATTTAACTTATTATTCAGAGGACACAGCATGCGCATTATTCTTCTTGGTGCTCCTGGTGCAGGTAAGGGAACACAAGCCCAATTTTTAATGGGTAAATTTGGTATCCCACAAATATCGACTGGAGACATGTTACGCGCAGCGATTAAAGCTGGTACTGAACTTGGTCTAGCGGCGAAGCGTGTAATGGATGAAGGTAAATTAGTTTCTGATGAACTCATTATTGGTTTAGTAAAAGAGCGTATCACTCAAGCTGATTGTGCCAACGGTTTCTTACTTGATGGTTTTCCTCGCACTATTCCTCAAGCTGACGCGATGAAAGACGCAAATATTAAAGTCGATCATGTGATTGAGTTTGATGTGGATGATGAAGTAATTGTTGAGCGAATGAGTGGACGAAGAGTACACCCAGGTTCTGGCAGAGTTTACCATTTAAGCTACAACCCGCCTAAGGTTGCAGGTAAAGATGATGAAACCGGTGAAGAATTAGCCATCCGACCTGATGATCAAGAACAAACAGTGCGCAAGCGCCTTGGTATCTATCATGAGCAGACTAAACCCCTAGTGCAATATTACACTGAGCTAGCTGACAAAGGTGGCTGTGAGTACCATAAGCTTGACGGTACCCAAGCAGTTGCAGCGGTAAGCAAGCAATTGGCGACACTATTAGGTTAAGTTACACCTTTATAATATTGATTGAAGCCCGCATTTAGTGGGCTTTTTTTTTGCAAACATTTTTTTTGGAGATATTGCATGTACACACCAATTACAGCTTTTTATGCAGGACTGTTGGGAATTTTGTTTTTCTATTATTCGGTGTTGGTTGTTAAAGGCCGCTCAGGGAAAAAAATCCCACTTGGCGACGGCGGCGACCACCACTTTCAACAAGTGATCCGTGCCCATGGTAATTTTAGCGAATATACACCTATTGTGCTTATCTTGCTTTTTATTGCCGAAGTAAACTTAAGTCATCCTATTGTTTTACATTTAGCCGGAAGTGCGCTGTTATTTGGACGGTTTTTACATGCCTTTGGTATGCGTCGCCACTCGGGATCAAGTTGGCAGAGAGCGTCAGGAATATTGCTAACATTTGCCTCACTGTTTACGTTATCAGTGATGAATATCTTGATTTTATACCGCTAGATAGATTGATTACTCAAAAAAACGGCGCTCACTAGGCGCCGTTATTTTTTACACATTTGTACAGGGAGTGTTTTGCCGCTTATTGGTTATTTTCAATAAACTTACTGCCAATCTCTATTTTTCTTGGCTTTTTCGATTCTGGTACCACACGCTCTAGATCAACATGTAATAAGCCATTTTCTAAGTCAGCAGCTAATACTTTGACGTGGTCTCCTAATTGGAATTTACGTTCAAAGCTTCGCTCTGATATGCCTTTGTGTAGAAATTTGCGTTCTTCTTTGGCGGAAGAATCATTGCTTTCTTTCACCGCTTTAGTACCTATTACCTGTAAGGTGTTTTCTTGCACTTCGATGCTCACTTCATCTTTAGCAAATCCAGCAACAGCCATGGTAATTCGATATTTATCCTCAGCTAACAATTCAATATTGTATGGAGGGTAAGCAGTTTGTTTTTCATTTTTAGAAGCCGTGTCAATCATTGAAGCTAAGTGGTCAAAACCAATGAAAGAACGGTAAAGTGGAGATAAATCGATGTTACGCATTGTGTATATCCTTGTAGACTAAGCAATATAAAGTTTAAGTTGCCCCGAAAATCGGCGGCATTTTTGGTATGGATTTCCTATCACCAAACCCATTGTGGGGTGCACTAACTTAATTTAGTTAGTGCGTCACAAACAAGTCCTATGTTTGTGTGTCAACCCTTGCGGCGTCGACCAAATATATATATAGCTGGCAAAACATTTTTCAATGATAAGATTGAAATAAATGTTTGTTTTAATCTTAAGTTATTGAAATAAAATGGAAATAAGCAAGAGGTAAAGAGTGGTTTATTTTAGTGATTCTGCTACTGCTGCCAATGCATGGATACGGGTAGTGTCATAAAGTGTACTTGTAGTGTCGTTTTCATGTACTAATAAACCTATCTCTGTACAGCCTAAAATGATCCCTTGAGCGCCTCTTTGCATCAAATTTTGAATGACATGTAAATATTGACTGCGGGACTTTTTGTCTACGATGCCCAAGCATAATTCTTGGTAAATGACGTGATGAATAATATCTTGTTCGAAATCAGTGGGAATCAACACATCAATGGCAAATTTATCGGTCAATCTATTTTGTAAAAAAACGGTTGCATCAGCAATATGCAGCAAGGGGATACTGACAGCATCAGACACCTGCGATGCCACCTATTAGTCCGATAGTTTTCATCATATTATCCAAATGTTTTTTTCAAAATTCATGACTGTTTTTTCTTTTGCATCCCTAAAATCCACATCAAAAATTGCTTTCATTTGGGGTAAATCATGTTGCTGCTTGTAATGCTGGGATTCAATATTATTGAGATACAACGTTGTTGTTTCAGCCAGTAAGATTTCTTTTAACAAAGCATGCTCAAGCTCTCTAACATTGCCAGGCCAAGGGTATTTATGCAGATTTTCAATGGCATCCGGATGAATCGTTTTTCAGGGATATGGTGTACATTGCAGTGTTTGTGAATAAAGTAGTTTGCGAGCAATTCAACGTCCCGACCTCTCGCTCTAAGTGGTGGAAGGTGCACATCCATTATATTTAGACGAAAATACAGATCTTGCCGAAACTCACCGATGTTAATTTTTGATTGGATATCGGCATTAGTGGCACTGATTATTCTAACGTCAGAATGAAAGGACTGGTCAGTACCCAGAGGTTTATATTCTTTTTCTTGAATAAACCTAAGTAAGCTCACTTGGCCTTTTGGAGAAAGTGTGTCTATTTCATCTAGAAACAAGGTGCCGCCATTGGCATGCGCAATCACGCCTCCACTGGTTGACTGAGCATCATTGTATGTGCCTTTAACATGCCCGAACAGTTCATTTTCAATTAAAGTATCCGAGATTGAACCGCAATTTATAGCCACAAATGGCTTATTGCTTCGATTGCTTAACTTATGAATAGCTTGGGCACAGAGTTCTTTGCCTGTGCCGGTTTCACCATAGACAAAAACAGGCACCGGAAATTCCGCTATTTTTTTATAGATAGAGTTAACTGGTTGAAAAATGGCAAATCATCATTTTATCGGATTAAAAGCTAGAAACTTTAGTCGATAACTACTTGATAATAATTAACAGTTAGTTCCAAATTTATTCGTAAGTGTTTTTCATCATGGTACCTAAGGCTTTCAAAAATATGGGCAACTTAATTTTAGACAAAAAAAGCCCACATCGAAGTGGGCAAAAGAAACACATGGGAATTGTATATTGTTACTTTAGATACGGTTTTAAGGATCATAAACACATATATGTTCATTGATTAGGCTACTTTTTGTGACTCTCGTTGCACATATGTTGGAGTGCAATGCCGAATAAGTTTAATTTGTATAGCTAAAAACCCAGTAAATACTGGGTTTTTAGCTATCGATATGATGTTCTTTTATGCTCGACGTTATACGTTTTCTGGATTAAAAACTATATTGCGCTCCAACAGAGAACGTACGTGTTTTATTGGGTCGGGCACCGTAAGGTTGTCTACTGACAATATCTTGTTGGTCAGTTATGTTTTCGTTACGTGCAAATAATTTTAATTCATTAGAGACTTGATAATTACCACTGATGTCGACTGTGAGGCTGCTATCGGATTTCTCAAACACTTCACAGGATGCGCGAACACAGACTTCATCTACATATACTGCGTTTGCATAGACAGACCAATTATTCGTCTCTAAACCAAGGGATATTTGGCCTTGGTATTCTGGGATATACGGAATTGAGTCACCCTCACTAACATCACCAAAAAAGGCAGTGTCGGCAATATCTGTATCAAATTCACTGTTGATATATGTATAGGTGATACTCAATGGAACTCTGATACCATTAAATTCAG
>JAWUXT010000026.1:0-11319 GCA_034111205.1 Paraglaciecola sp.
GGTTTATTCAGGCATACCGTCGTCGATAATTGGAAATGACGGGATAAAAGAAATGTTTAAGAGCGCTTCTTACGACGTAGTCCTAAACCTAATACTCCTAAGGCTAAAATAGCAAGCATATGGGGTTCGTTAACTGGGATGTCTGTCTTATTTTTTAAAGTAGGTAATTCTCCTAGCATCGTAAACATAGAACCCCGCCCCATGTCTCGTGATCCGCGCGGTACGCATGATCCGTAGCGCGTAGCCCTTAGGTTTGGCGGGCAATCTGTGCGAATCCTCCACACATTCGAAAACGGTGTTGTACTTCCTCGATGATAATAATGTCCTACTTCCCAAAAATGCGGATTGAATTCTACAAATATCGTGCCGCGTGTAGTTGTGCGTTTAAAGTTGTCCCCCGGCGTTAACAATAAATACTTATTTGGTACTTCAAACCGAACCGTATCGATTAGCAGTAAGTTGCCATTCCTTGTTATATTACCTATTACCTCTGTATTTAAATCCTGTCCGAGCAGCGTGAAAGGCTTAAGTATAGACGAACCGTTATAATAAAAAGAAACAAACATTTCACGTGTTAATGTTGGTGACGGATATGCTGTGTCGTACAATATTGTTAGCACACCGTTTACGTCTTGAAATAAATTATCGTTTAAAAATAATCCTGGTATGTTATTCGCACCGTTTTGACCTTGGCAGTCGTCGCACTGTCCTGTCCAATCAAATGTCAGCAAAATTGGTGTCGCGTAAGACAATTTCACGCCAAAAATTGTGAATATCATCAAGCAGACATTGGTGAATTTTAAAAACTTATATTTCATTTGTTATTTCCATATCACGTTAACAGTGAAGCCCACTGCCGGGCAGATATAATTCCTGAGGTAAGGACTTCAGATTAGAAAAGCGCAACACGGGAAGTGCTAAGAATTAATGAATAGGAAGAGACTGCTGTCTACAAAAATTCATAAGCATAATTTATGCCCATATTAAAATTATCTATATAATACAATATGTTGGTTGATTTTACATTTATTCCAGAAGAGAAAAAAGTAAAGAAACCTGACACAACAACAACTAAGTAATTGAGTTGGTTATCACACCTTATATCAAGAAAATGTGGCTTCTACGCAGGTTACAGCATGTAATAGGCGATGAATTATCAATTTCAAGGGAATATTCCAGATCTAAATTATGTAAATGAATCTGACAGTGCGTCGCTCAAAGCATACATACTCAAAATCAAGGGGGCACAGCACTTGAAAAGGCGTTGATTGATAGTCCGCTAACGCGTTGTGACCTTGCTCTATTACACCGCCTAGACGTATGTCCGGTGATCGCTCACAGGAGCCGGATAGTCGATAAACACTGATTAGTAGGTGATTGTGACTAACTCAGCCAGTGAGCAAGCACCGATTTTTTTCGACGAAATATCCATGAGTTCAATTGTGCAAAAAACCTGACAGTCCGCTTTCGTTGAAATCAGTCTAATGGTGACAACGTCGCTGACTGACCGTTGATCGCTCATTTGCCGTCGGTCAAGTTTGATTAATCGTATGATGATTTTGCGCTCAATATAGTCTGATATTTCGAATTATCTTATGACCGCTTTAGGTCGATTTAAGCCTTTTCTAGACTAGAACCTTATGTCGGCTTTTGGCACTTTTGAGACAAGCACATGTTAACCAACCCAAGTATTCAGTCACCAGTGCATCACTAGTAAACAAGGCTTCAACATGGGCTTAATAGGTTTAGGACTTTTTCAGGTGGTATATTTTGAACCTTTATTCCGCAATTAAATCACGAAAAATAGAGCCATAACTACAAACCACGCTATGCAATAAATGCAAAACGTGATTAATCTTTTCACTCTTTTATTGATCGGCTTTTTGAGCGTACATATGATCCCACCATAGCGGTTCATCTTTAAGTTTCCAATCGAAGTAGGCCAAAATAGTCTTCCACCAGCGTAATCTGTGCTCGCGGCTATTGATGTGATGGTCGTCTCCTTGAAACTCGATTAACTCAACGTCTTTATCCAACAACTGTAATGCGGTATACATCTGATGACTTTCGCCAACAGGCACATTGGTATCGGCATCTCCGTGAATTAATAATAATGGTGTGGTTATTTTATCAGCTGCAAATACAGGGCTTTGCTGGGTATAGAAATCAGGGTTATTCCAAGGAAAGTTTCCTTTAGTGGCAACCCCAGAATAACCATAGCCCCACCATCCATGGCCCCAATAAGATGTGAGGTTACTGATACCTGCATGAGATATAGAAGCAGAAAAAACATCTGTTTTAGTGGCGAGGTACATAGTCATGAACCCCCCGTAAGAAGCGCCCATGTTACCTAAACGCTTTTTATCCACAAAGGGGTGCGCGTTAACAAAAGCCTGAGTACTTTCTATGATTTCATCAGCGATGTTAATGCCCCATGCATTAACATGACGGGCAGAGAAGTCTTGACCATAACCAGTTGCACCAGAAGGTTGTAACACATAAACCACGTAACCTTGGGAAGCCCAAAGACTAAATGGCCATCTACCCGTGAATGACCTATTCACTGGTGATGTTCCGGCATAATAATAGACAATGGCAGGATACTTTTTAGAATGATCGAAGTGAGATGGGTAATACACTCTGCCATCAATTGTTTGACCTGATTCAGTGGTGTAATCCCAGTCTTTTAGGTCAACAAAATCTACCTTGGGGTACTCTTCTGTGGCTGAATCAAATAAGTGTTTCCCTTTGGTTGAACGCAGTGTCCTTAGGTGCACCGATTGCGGTCTTGTAGCGCTTGTGCCTTTATAAATTATTGTGGGCGTATTTTGCTTCGAAATACTAAAACCGCTGACGACTTCCACTTCAGTATCAAGTTTGCTGAACTTTTTTCGACTAATATCATAACTGTATAGCTGACTTCTATCTTGGTCAGTCGTAGACACGATCAAGTCACCATTATTAAGGACTTCAACCAGACCAATAGCAGGTTTGAAATTCTTAGAAAGAGGCAAGACTTCCCCCTGCTTATGCACAAAGTAAAGTTGCACGTCATAATCATTTGCGACCCCGGCATTAGACACATTATTACCTTGGCCGCTTTCGAAATTAGGGCCGGCACTGATAATATAACCATTTTTGTGGAACTGGGCCGAATTGAATGTTCTATATTCGCCCACAAGCTTCTCGTCACCCGTATCTATATCTAATTCTAATAATTGGGTTAAACCATGTGGCGGCGCTTTATAATCAACGGGGTTTCGAGTAATTAATACTTTGCGATTTTTTATATCTATATCTGATAGGTAACTAGATAATTTGTGGTGCGTAATTTGTTTAAATAAACTCGATTGAATATCAAATATCTGCAGTTGTTCATTGCCCCGCCAATCATTCCAGCGGTCTTCAAGTCCACGATAGCGTTTTGTGAATTCGTGGGGTTTCTCTTCTGATTTCTTCCAAGCAATAAGCAACTCAGAGTCGCTTAACCAAACAATGCCACCGATACCTTTTAGATCAGATGCTAACTGAGTTAACTGCCAATCTTTTCGTGATAACTGATACAGCTGAGTATCATGTGTAAACACCAATGCCTTACTATCTGAACGCCAAGCTAAGTGCTTAGGCGTGATTGCTTGCCAGCGATAAATAACATTGAGTGACTCTAGGTTGATGATTTCAACAACCGATTTGGCTTGATCGCCGGTTAAATCACTGTATGCCTTTTTTGACCAAATAAGGAGTTCGCCGTCAGGAGAAATATGCAGCGAACCCACTGTTTCACTGTCATAGTAGTGTTGTATAGAGGCACGTTTATTAGTTTGATCGTCGCCAAAAGACACAGAAGCTTGTTGTTGCATGACAGGCTCTTTTGTATCCGCCTCTTTAAGGGCATCGTCAATCCATTCAATAGAAAACTCTTGCCATTGCTCTACACCAGACACAACGATTAACGCTCGGTAATCTTGATTCAACAACTCTACCGAAAAATCATTATTTCCTTCTACAGAGAGTTGGTTAAGATAAAAAGAAGCGTTTTTTGCACCACTGATTGTAAACTTGCCGGTTGCAAATTTATTGGAAGATATTGAAAATCTTAATAGATGAGTACCTGAAGAGTCGCCAGACAACGACTCCCAGTCTTGTGACTGGTTGAATACTGTTATCGCTATATCGTGATCAATCTTATTAGACATAGCCTTAACAAAATTCTGCTCAACAACCTGTTTGAATGGGTTATCGTCTAGTGCCACTTTAGCATTGTCTTGCTCTAAAGTAATTTTACTCATTACACTGGGGGCAACCTGAATGGCCAGTAAAGATGTAGAAAAAAAACCTAACAGAACCACGATTAGCGTTAATTTTTTTATCACTTTTATTCTCTATTATGTTGTCGAGAAGATGCTAAAACGTTTTAGCGCACTCAGTCAGAAAAATGATTATACCTAAGACAGCAGAGAACATATAAATCAAATTTTATTCCCAAACTCAGTCCCAATATGGGTTTATCAGATGAAGAAGTAAAAGATTGGTTTTTATCTGAAGATGAAAAATTTAGAAACACCAATGCAATCAAAGCTGATTGCATTTCAACGGGCAAAAAAACCACGACCGCACGTTTGTCATGGTTTGGTAGCCAAATTGATTGTTCTAGCCCTCCCCCTATTAATAGTTTTATTCAGAATAAGATAAATAAAAACGCTCAACTGCCAAGTTTAAAACAAAACCCAAAAGAGCCGCCTAAATCAGCGGCAATAGAAAATCAGTAATAGCCTTTATCCGTTTGCCTAAGTAACATTATCTTAGGCTTATAAAAAAATATAAAAGTTAACTATGTCGCAGCAACAAATAAAAAAGATAGTGATAGTAGGCGGAGGAACAGCTGGTTGGATGGCAGCTGCTGCACTAGCAAAATATATTCGCTACCCTGAAGTCAATATCACCCTCATTGAGTCTGATGATATAGGCACTGTAGGAGTAGGCGAAGCCACCATACCAGGCATTAGAGAATTCAATCAAAAGCTAGGCATAGACGAACAAACTTTTATGCGCGCCACTCAAGCAACGATAAAGCTAGGCATAGAGTTTAGTCATTGGTCTGCTCCTGGCGAAACTTATATGCACCCTTTTGGGTTTTATGGTCATGACCTAAATGCTCTGCCCTTTTATCATTATTGGTTAAAACAAAAAGCCTTAGGCGATCCCACACCTTTAGCCGATTACTGCATTCCTTGTATAGCTGCACAACAAGGCAAGTTTGCCAAACCCAGCACCGATCCGCGCTCAGTTTTATCTACTTATTTTTATGCCTACCATTTAGATGCTGGACTATACGCTAAATTTTTACGGCAACTGGCTGAGCAAGATGGGGTAACCCGAAGAGAAGGCAAGATCGCACAAGTGAACCAAGATGAGGCTGGTAATATTCAGAGTGTGCGACTTGAAGATCAAAGCATCATTGACGGTGAGCTATTTATAGATTGCTCTGGATTTAGTGCTTTGCTGATTGAAAAAACCTTAGCTGCTGGTTTTGAAGATTGGTCCAAATGGTTACCGGCAGACAGTGCTATCGCTGTGCCAACTCAGCGTATTACTAACGACATTCGCCCTTTTACTCAGTCAATTGCTCATGACAGCGGATGGCAGTGGCGTATCCCACTACAACACAGAAGTGGTAACGGTATGGTTTACTCTTCTGACTTTATGAATGATCAGACAGCCCAAAACCAGCTATTGGATAACCTAGAAAGCCCAACTCTTGCTGATCCCAAACAGCTAAAATTTAAAACCGGCATGCGTAAAGTCCAATGGCATAAAAACTGTGTAGCCATAGGTTTATCTGGCGGATTTGTTGAGCCACTAGAATCAACTAGCATCCATTTGATCCAAACAGGGATCATGAAGCTAGTGACCTTGTTCCCTGACAAAAGTTTATCCCAGACAAAAATTAACGAATTTAACCGTCAGATGGGTGAACAGTTTAGGCAAGTCAGAGATTTTATCATTTTACATTACAAAGCCACACAACGCGAAGACTCAGAGTTTTGGCGCTATTGTAAAAACATGTCAATTCCCGACTCTTTGCAAACGCGCATAGAGTTATTTAAAGAAACCGGACAGGTGCAAGAATGCAGTAAAGAATTATTTGTCGAGACTAATTGGGTAGCGGTGTTGTTAGGCCAAAAGGTATGGCCAAATAATTATCACCCAAGGGCTGATAATCTTGCACCAGAACAATTACGCCAGGTAATGTTACAAATGCGCACTGCCATGACACAAGCGGTTGCTACTATGCCTAGCCATGCTAATTTTATTCAGCAATTTGGTGCCGCCAAAACCTAAAGCTTTTAAGCGACCGAATTAGCTTAACCAAGAGTATAGGCGAAGTTGGGTTGAGTCTCGTTTACTTTATTTATCATCAGTGTTTGCTATTGATAGCGCGGCTACCGTATCTGTGCCTTTGCGGTGATGAGTAATCACGTACATGTGGTGTTGCATGTGGATGTAGAAAAGGCTCAAGGTTGGTCAGATAAACAAGTGTTGGCGTTATGGCATACCTTGTACAAAAAGGTACGTTGCTCACTCAAAAGTGCATGCGAGATGAGGTATTAAGCTAAGGCGAGCATATATCTCTAAACGAAACCATCACTATCTACCGTAAACGCCTTTATGACATTAGTTGGTTAATGCGTAATCTCAATGAATAAATCATTCGGGCAGACAAACGCGGTTACATCAAAGAATACGAGGTATTGGTAAAGCGAAAGCACTGTTAAAACACGCCTAAGTAAACTTTTAGCACTTTAAGCTATCAATCTAAGAGGTTGAGGTAATAGCGATAGTGATGGAATTTCGCTTTAAATTGCCTAATTTATCGATAACGCCCGTATATAAGCCACAACCAACTGCAATATGTTTAGATGACCTTGTATTCCACAATAAACCTGCATTTAAACAGGAAGCACAAATTTAAGACACAATGAATGAACAAATAAATACATTATTACAACAATTAAAGCGACACTAGTTCTGTCTAGCCGAATACTCAAGCTGCTTTTGACATATGCATTCCATCTTTATTTAATGCATTAAGATTACTGAATACATTGCAAGGCAAAAGTAAGCAGAACAAGCCCGACTACTTAAGCGGTCAATCTAGGCGAAAAAATATAATTTCGGCTTGATATTTTGTGGGTTTTTTGTTCCACTGTGCGGAATTAAATCACTTTAATGAGGATTTAAAATGATTCGAGATACAGAAATGTTGAATCAATTTTTGGATACTATTTCAAAATTCGTTAGGGAGCGCTTAGTTCCTGCGGAAAACGAAGTAGCTGAAAACGATGCTATTCCAGAAGATATTGTTCAAGAAATGAAAGATATGGGCTTGTTTGGCATGACCATCCCAGAAGAATATGGCGGCTTAGGCCTGACTATGGAAGAAGAAGTACTGGTAGCCATTGAGTTGGGCAGAACATCCCCTGCTTTTCGCTCCCTGATTGGCACTAACAATGGTATCGGCTCTGCCGCGATTGTATTTGACGGTACCGAAAAACAAAAACAAACCTACTTGCCTAAATATGCTTCAGGTGAGCTTATCGGTTCTTTTTGTTTAACCGAGCCTGATGTTGGCTCTGACGCCGCCGCAGTAAAAACAACCGCAGTAAAAAAAGGCGATGAATATATTATAAATGGCACTAAGCGCTATATTACTAATGCACCTAGAGCAGGCACATTTACAGTAATGGCTCGAACAGACTCGTCAATTAAAGGAGCCAAAGGCATATCTGCTTTTATAATTGACGCGTCTACTGCTGGCATTTCACTTGGGCCTAAAGATAAAAAAATGGGTCAGCAAGGATCCTATACTTGTGATGTGATTTTTGAAGATTGCCATGTGCCAGCAGACAGTATTATTGGTGGTGTTGCAGGTAAAGGCTTTATCACCTCGATGAAAGTGTTAGATAGAGGGCGCTTACATATTTCTGCATTGAGTGTGGGTATTGCCGAACGCTTACTTAACGATGCATTAAGGTACGCAGTGGATAGGACTCAATTTGGTAAACCTATTGCAGAGCACCAAATGATCCAAGTCATGCTAGCTGACAGTAAAGCCGAAGCTTATGCAGCTAAATGCATGGTACTTGATGCGGCAAGACAAAAAGATTTAGGCAATAAAATAACCACTGAAGCGTCTTGTTGTAAATTATTTGCAACAGAAATGGTGGGCCGAGTCGCTGACAAAGCCGTACAGATTCATGGCGGTGCAGGCTACATTTCAGAATACGCAGTAGAAAGGCTTTATCGTGACGTCAGATTATTTAGATTGTACGAAGGTACAACCCAAATTCAACAGATGATCATTGCCAGAAATATGATTAAAGACTTTCAATAGATTAAGTACATTCAATAAATTAATTATAAACAAAGGCCTGCAAAATGAATTTAAATTTCACCTCTGAAGAAAAAGACTTTCAACAAGAAGTGCAGCAATTTTTGCAAGAAAAGTTGCCAAAAGAAACCGCTAGAAAAACTAAAAGCGCGTTACATTTATCCAAAGAAGAATGTGTTGAATGGCAAAAAATACTCTATAAACAAGGATGGGCCGCCACTAATTGGCCATTAGAACATGGTGGAACCGGTTGGACACAAACCCAAAAATATATTTTTGCCAACGAATGCGCTAAAGCTGGCGGTCCCGATGTGATCCCATTTGGTTTGAAAATGGTGGCACCGATTATTTATACTT
This sequence comes from Paraglaciecola sp., assembly GCA_034111205.1. Taxonomy (GTDB): domain Bacteria; phylum Pseudomonadota; class Gammaproteobacteria; order Enterobacterales; family Alteromonadaceae; genus Paraglaciecola. Next base: position 8,750 of record JAWUXT010000026.1, read on the forward strand.
TTGGTAATGAAGAACAAAAACAACGTTTTTTGCCTGATATATTAGCCAGTAACGTTTGGTGGTGTCAGGGTTATTCAGAAACGGGAGCAGGCTCTGACCTTGCAGGCGTTAGAACAACCGCAGTGAAAGACGGCAATGAATATGTGGTTAACGGCACAAAAACGTGGACCACGGTAGGGCAACATGCCGATTGGATATTTTGCTTAGTTAGAACGGGTCCTCCCAGCGCTAAAAACCAAGAGGCAATCAGTTTCTTACTGATTAACATGCACGATCCTAAAATAAAGGTATCGCCAATTATCACCATTGATGGACGGCATGAAGTGAATGAAGTGCATTTCGATGAAGTGCGTGTACCTGCAAATAATCTTATCGGAACAGAAGGCCAAGGCTGGACATACGCTAAAGTGTTGTTAACCCATGAGCGTACCGGCATCGCTCGGGTAGCGATGTCTAAAGACCGCCTAGTGCAACTAAAAGAATTAGTTGCGACATCTCCTAACGGAGAAGACAAATTAATTGATGATGTTATTTTTGCTCAAAAGATAGCGAATGTAGAGATTGATTTATTGGCGTTAGAATATACAGAATTACGCACACTCTCTGCTATTAGCACGGGGCAAGCTCCAGGGCCAGAATCTTCAATTTTAAAAATTGTCGGAACACAAATTATTCAGGCAATCGATGAACTGTATGTCGAAGCTGCCGGTTATTACAGCATGCCATTTGTTCCTTATCAGTTCTATGACGACTATGACGGAGCTCAAATTGGCCCTGATATGGCCACTAACAGCTCATTACGTTACTTCAATAATCGAAAAACATCCATTTATGGTGGCAGTAACGAGATTCAAACTAACATCATTAGCAAAGCCGTTTTAGGCCTTTAAATTAGCATTAGGAGTTTATTATGGACTTTTCGTTAAGCAGCGAACAAAAAATGATTCAAGACAGTGTCTCGAGGTTTGTCCTCAATGATTACGATTTTGATACCCGTCGAAAAATACTCGGTTCATCAATAGGTTATAGCCAAGAAAACTGGAATGTTTTTGCTGAACTTGGCTGGTTAATGCTGCCATTTTCCGAAGAAGATGGCGGTTTAAGTGGCTCTATGGTTGACCTTGCATTGGTTATGGAAGAATTTGGTAAAGGCATGGTGGTAGAACCTTTTATTGCCACTACCGTTATGGCAGGTGGATTGGTTGCGTTAGCGGGTAATCAACAACAAAAAGACGATTATTTACCCAAAATCATGGCGGGTGAATTACACATGGCCTTTGCCTATGCCGAGTCACAAAGTCGTTATAATTTAAACAACGTAAAATGTAGCGCCCACAAAATAGGTGATGAATTTGTTATCACCGGTCAAAAATCTGTTGTTTTAAATGGTAATCATGCTGATACGTTGATTGTTGCAGCACGTACCTCTGGTGATACCAATGACACCCATGGCATTAGCTTATTTCTAGTTGATGCTAAGCATGCAAGTGTTACCCGCCAAGGTTATGCAAATGTAGATGGTCACCAGGCGGCTGATATTACATTTGATAATACCCCTACCCTTGGATTGTTAGGTGAATTAAATAAAGCCTTGCCTGCCATTAATAATATTATCGACAGAGCTACTTTGGCAGTCTGCGCCGAAGCCGTGGGTGCGATGCAAATTGCCCATGAGCGTACCTTAGAATATGCCAAAACACGTAAACAATTTGGGCGTACTATTGGGTCTTTCCAAGCGCTTCAACACCGTATGGTGAATATGTTTATAGAGCATCAACAAGCTAAATCTATCCTTTTAATGGCAGCATTAAAAATGGATAACAATAATGGCAGTGATGCAAAAGCATTATCAGCGGCGAAAAGTCGTATTGGTAAAGCGTCGAGTTTAGTAGGTCGCGAAGCAATACAAATTCACGGTGGTATCGGTATGACTGACGAAATTGATGTAGGTCATATATTTAAGCGTTTAACCACCATACAATTTTTGTTTGGCAGTACTGATGTGCACACCAGACGTTTTGCATCTTTGTAAAAGATAACACTTCAAAAATTGTCTTTAACGGTTGAAAGTATTCTACGGCCTTACGGCCGAAACGCTTTAACAGCAATAGGAACATTCATTCGTTATGGACAAATTCAATCACGATCAAGACAAGCTAAAAAATTCAGCCGCAATGTTATTTCTACTCCCTGTATCGTATGCCACTGCGGTGAATGCGGTTATTGTGGCTTCATGAATATACAAACTAAAGAATACTCTCTCAACGCCTTACACTGTTTACGTTTATGCTGCCTAAATTTCATATATTTTGAGTAAAACTCGTCAATATTTTAAGGACATTAGACTCTAGCACTTATTAAGCCTGCGTTTATGCCCTATAATTCAGCGCTCAAAATAGGGTATGGTAGCTAACGGGCGATAAATTGAAAAAAGTAGATGTGATTGTATTAGGCGCCGGAGCTGCTGGCCTGTTTTGCGCAGCCCAAGCAGGAAAACGTGGCCGTAATGTGGTGGTACTCGACCACGCAAAACGCTTGGGGGGAAAGATCCTGATGTCTGGTGGAGGCCG
>JAWUXT010000027.1:0-28455 GCA_034111205.1 Paraglaciecola sp.
GCCCGTTTTTGATGTGGGTAAATTAGAAAATGCTCCGTATATTATGATGGAGCTGTTAGCAGGCTGTGATTTAGGTGAGGTGCTTAAAGATAAGAAAAAACTCCCTCTTAAACAGTCCCTAATAATCGCCTTACAATTGGCTAAATCCTTAGATTATGCCCACAAATCTGGCATTGTTCAGCGTGATTTCCAACCTGACAATATTATCGTCATGCCTGATGGCGAATCCATTAAGGTGCCAGATTTTGGTATTGAGCGGATGAATGAGAATGAAGAGTCGCAAAAAACCCAAGTCGGCTCTGTATTGGGAACACCCCGCTATATGTCACCTGAACAAGCTTTAGGTGAATCGGTTGATGGTCGTTCAGATCTCTTTTCTGTCGGCACAATCATGTACGAAATGCTCAGTGGAAATAAAGCATTTGATGCCAGTAACATGGCGACTTTAATGATACAAATTGCCCAAAAACAACCTGAATCCCTAAAAACCGTCTGTCCAGATATCCCAGCTGGCGTGCGTCAAATAATACAAAAGTTACTGCAAAAGTCGCCTGATAAAAGATTTCAGACGGGTAACAAATTGGCAGAAGCGTTAGGCAAAGAATTAAGTACTTTAAATGACCAACAAGTCGAGCAGAAAAGACACAAGTATATCCCTCTAAAAATACGTTGGACCTTGTCTGTCGCTGCTATTGTTGGGCTGGTATCATTTATAAGCATATATATTGTATTTAATATCCAGTCAGAGGCTATGACCAAGCAGGCAGTGGACTCTGGCTCTTCTTTTGCAAAGTTTATTTCGAATCAAACAGCGATGCCAATACTCGAAGAAGATTGGATTTCCTTAGAAACATTTATAGGTGATGCCGCTAGTAGAGATACGTTTTCTTACTTGATTGTGACCGACCGAGCAGGCCTTATTAGAGGAGCAAGTGACAATGGTTTAGTAGGTAAAATGTATGAGCCTAATGCAAATGCAGAACTTATCAGTGAGACTGAAGATGTGCATACTACTAGTTCAGAGACAGCGGATGGCAGAAAAATATTTAATATTAAAACGTCTATCCTGTTTCAAAGCACTGAAGTGGGTCAACTAATTTTAGGTTTATCCCAAGATGGCTTGGATAATGTTAAAAGTACGACATTGCGGCTGATGTTTTTCCTAGCTTTAATCACAACGTCCTCTGTTGCTGTCGTTATGTTTATATTTGGTGGTTTGATTGCACGCCCATTTCACGTTTTAAATCAGTCATTAAAAGGCTTAGCAGCAGGCAATTTAGATACACGGATATCGCTTACACGGAATGATGAAATAGGCGAAGTGTTTGATGGTTTTAATAGCATGGCTGCAGCAATTCAGGACAGATATACGGAAGTGACTGATGAGTTAGCCCAGACAGATATTAATAAAACGGGGGGGGCTGAAAAGAAACAAGATGAGTTGGCTTTAAAAACTGAGCAGCCCAGTATTAAGGAAGAAACAAAGGAAGTGACAGCGTCTAAGTTACCTCCAGAAGATGCACATAATACGAATGATAAGTCAGAGTCAAAAGCTACTAGTCAGATTGGACTCGATGAAGAGCCCAGTAAAGCGCCTCAGGATAAAGCCCCAGAAAAACCTGAAGCGTCGGCTTCAACTCTAGTGACGGACTCAGTGCCTGAGTTAGATTTAAATCCTGATCGAACGATTATTTCGACTAGTGGGATTGGACTCGACATTAAGCTTAGCCAAGCCGCTGAAGAAAATAATGCTAAAGACAAAAATACAGCATCTATTATAGAGCCCGAGTTAGACCTAAACCCTGATCAAACTATTATTTCCACTAGTCAGATTAATATTAATAAAAAATCACAGGTGATTGCTGATACAAAGGATACGTCTGCCTCAGCCAATACCCCACTTAAAACAGACAATCCGAAAGAGACCTCTGAAGATACCACAGCACATACACCGCCTAAAAAGCCCCCCGTTAAAGCAAAACCACGTAAAAAGCCAGTTGTTAAAGCTAAGGTAGAAACGGATAGTACGGATAGTACGGATAGTAGGGATAGTACGGATAAAGTGAGCGAACAGAAAAACGCTGAGACCAAGACTGATACGGGTATAAAAAAGTGAAGCATTTACCTCTAATTTTTTTGACATGCTTGTTGTGTGTAAGTTGTGCCTCAAGTCAACGTCAAGTGATCGCAAGCAACGATGATTTTGTTGTGATACAGACAAGTGATAGTGACACTTACGGATCACTAGCCGAAGAGTTTTTAGGGGGTAAACAATATTCTGACGTGTTGCAAAGATACAATCCAGACACGTTAATCACTACGGGTACCTTCGTTGCAATACCCAAGAGGACTATCAACCAGTCTGGCGTTTTTGTTGACGGCTACCAACGTGTCCCCGTTCTTTGCTATCACCAATTTACTGAAGACGCTGAAAGTCAAAATAAGATGGTGGTAACCCGTGCCGAGTTTGAAAGTCAGATGGATTATCTTGCTGCAAATAACTACCAAGTATTTGCATTAAGTGAGTTAGGCAGTTTCATCAATGGTAAGAAAGAGTTACCGATTAAATCTGTGGTGATAACCATAGATGATGGTTATAAAAGTTATCTTGATGTCGCCTATCCCATTCTAAAGAAACACAACTTTCCCTCCACGATGTTCGTCTATCCTGACTTTATAGGCGCGGGGCCAGCACTTAAATGGCAAGATGTGACATACCTGAGTAAAGCCCCTTTGGTTGACATTCAATCCCACTCAAAGTCCCATGACAGCTTATCACCATTGCCAAGTGGCGAATCAGACAAAGACTATTTATCACGACTTAAGATTGAAGTTGAAGGTGCAGAAAAAATATTGTCTCGCAGAACAGAGCAAACGATTAATCATTTTGCCTATCCCTATGGGAATAGCAGTTTGGAAATTGTTGAACTCCTCAAACAAAACGATTATGAGCTAGCAGTAACTGTTCAAAAAGGCAGTAACCCTGCGTTTTCAGCCCCCTTTTTGTTACATCGCACCATGATATATGGAGGGGATAGTCTAGGTACGTTCAAAAAAAGCTTAGAAACCTTTAGTAAAGTGAGCCTAAAATGATTAAGCGAATACTCTATGTTACCACCCTCATTCTTTGTTGTTCTTGCAGCACAAGTTTTGTAGATAATAGTGCTTTGTTGGAACAACGCAGCCCTGTTGCTCAATCGTTGGAAAATAAGCAACGCTTCGCAGAGGCGCTGACACAATGGAAAATTTTATACCTAACTTATCCTAAAGATGAGGTGGTCAATGGCCATATTCGTCGACTTGAATTATTAATATCAGATCGTGTTATTGAACAACTTGGCATATTAGACAAAGCTAAAAAAGCAGGTAACCAAAAGTTAGAGCGTATTGTCTATTTGAAGATATTAGCTCTAGAGCCAAGTAACAAAATTGCAATGCAAGAGTTGAGAAAGTTCGAATGGCAATTCGCAATTGAAGAAGCCAGTTCAAAAACGGCAAGCATTAAGAAATATTTTGTCGAGTCCCAAGAAGAAGCCAAAATTTCTATCCAACTGACACAGTACCTTGAGCAAGGTGAGCAATTTACACATGATAAAAAATACAAAAGGTTATTACAATTAGCGGATAAATTCGAGGGGTCTTATCCAGCACACGCCCAACCAAACGATTATCGTATATTAGCTTATACCAAATTGGGCGAGAGTCAGCAGCAACAAAAAAGACCAGAGGAGGCCATTGAATACTACCAACGAGCGATCAAGACCGCCGCCCTTGATAATAAAAAGTTACCTCTCACCCAAAAGAAAATAGACACACTCTCAGAGTCAATCGCTGACAAATATCTTGATTTAGCGAATAAGGTATTTAGAACTAATTTAGATAAGGCTATTGAATACTTCGAACTTTCTCTTATGTATCAGCCAGATAATACTGAGGCCCGCCTACAGATGCAGCGAGCCATAAAGATTAGACAAAACTTGATGAAAATTAAAAAATTAAACGCTAATTCTGATTAATATTATCAAGTTTTCTTTTTAGATCTAAAGCTTGAGCTCTATATAATTTTGCACTTGAATGGTCAGGATTAACAGATAACACCATGTCCCACTTTTCAATTGCTAGGTCGAGATCTTGGCGGCGAAAAGCTGATGATGCCTCTCTATGGTACTTATCAGCAATTTCTTTCTGCAGCACAAGCATTTCTTCCATTGCTTGGTCATTGTTCTCATCGAGATCCGTAGCCATTCTAAAGTTTTCAAAAGCTGCGAATGTTTCCTCATCTACCAATTTTAACTGCCCTACTTGGGCATAGTATGTTGCTGCTAGTATATTATCGGTTTCAGCAATTTCTTTTGCCCCTGCGCTATATGCTGCTATTGCCAACGCTCTACTGACCGTATTGAGTTGACCAAATGTCTTCAACTGGGTGACTTTTTCAATAGCCGCTGTGTAATCATTGTTCTGAGTCAATTCTTGGAGATCGCTTAATATAGATTCAGCCGTTTCCTCGGGTACATCAGGAATAACATCTGCTAACACGGGAGTACTTTCGGGCAGGTCAACTGAATCGGATATATCGACAAGCACGTCAAGGGTATCGTTAGCAGTGTCCTGTGTTTCACTGGTTTGCTCTGTTATTGCTAACTCATCAACAGACTGCTCATTTGTTTCTTCTAATGTTTCAAGCTCTAAGGAGTTGGCTTTATCACGTTGAGTCCGCGCCAGTTGTGTCAAGGGTATTTTAATTTCTTGTCCGATGTTAACGCGACTGGGATTGGAAATATTATTGTATTTGGCTAAAGCATAAAACTTTAATGCTGACCCCAAATATTTTTTTGCCAGGGTAGAAAGACTGGCTCCAGAGGTTAAATTGACTTTGAAATTCTCAGAAGGAAAATATTGACGAGAGTCAGTGGAAATTTGTTCAATCAAATTTCTCGCACTATTGCTTCTAGGCACATCAATTAAATAGGCCTCTAATTCTGCTAATGCCTGCCCTTCTTCACCATTCTCAAGCTTATCTAAAGCTTTGCTAAAACGCTGTCTGGCTGTCAATCCTACTTCGGCAGTGAAGGTTTGTTTATTTATCTCAGGTGAAGCGGCGTTTACAACCGAACTATCACCACTTGCACCACACCCTGATAAAATTAGCCCAGCTACTAAAAAGGTAGCTGATAATTTTAATTTATTATCCATATAACTAATCATTTATAACCCCTGAAAATAAAATAAAATAAAATAAAATAAACGGTCGCCAACACCCTACATTTCAATGTGAAGCAGTTTAATACAAATGTAATACACTAGCATGCCTTTCCATCTGAATTATTTCATTTTTTAATAACATATTGATAGTAAGATACTTATGTCAACTACAATATGATTTTTTGCCCCTGTTTTGCAAACATAAAGTTAAAACCAAGGGTATTGCCTTGTTGCAGTTCTTGTTGAATTTTATCTCTAGGATCAAGACCGCTTTTTAGACTGTATTTAATATGGCTAATGATGACTCGCATATCTTGAACCTGCTGCTTTTTTTCGACCAACGAATAAAAATAAGAGAGTTCTGACAATAACCATTTTGGGGTTAAATGACCAAATAATAAATTATCAGGTTGCTGATTATCAAATGATACTTCTATCACTAACCCTCTAAGCTTTTTGGTTTGCATTTGCTTGGCTAAGTAGCGCCAAATAATAGCAAGTTTGTTTTGTTTCTCGACTGCGTCAGGCCCGGTGTCACCAAAGTAAACAAACAAATTATCTTGGTATTCAATCACAAACGCAGTTGACTCAACCGTATGACTAAGGCTGAATGCGGTGACTTTTAGCTGGGTGTTTTTCAGGCTTAAACCTTGCTGAAGACCTAAGTCGATGACTTGGTATTTATTTAAAAATGGCAGGACGCCTCTATTTGTGAAATTCGGCCAGGCTTGCCAATTAAAATAGGAATCACTCATCGTTTGGTTAACTGACTTGAGTGCATAAATAGGTTTATTGCTGTCATCTGGCGCAGCAATCAATAGGCCAGCAACATGGTCTAGGTGTGCATGGCTAATCAAATAACCTTTGATATGGTGATGCAGAATGTTGCCTGTCAGGGATAACTTTTTATCAGTATTTAGATCTAAGTCTTTAAAAGCGTTGTTAGCCAGCGATACGTTGATGCCGTTAATCAAAGTACCTGCATCTAAGGCAATATAATTAGGTTCAGATAAAGCACGAAATAAAAAAGCGCTAAGATTGCCATCTTGAATACCACCAGCGTCACCTAAAGTGACCAGCTCAAATATATCTGAGGTTTCAGTTGGTGTTGGCGATTGAGATTGCACTCCATGTAACCGACACGATACAAGAAATAAAAATATACATATGCATATTTGTTTAAGCTGAGAACCGGCACAAGTTTGTTTATTTAACTGCAATGATTTAATTTAACCTTAAGTTAATGTTCGTGTGTGCCCATACTCTGCTTGTATAGCTGTAGAGCTTGTTTTTGATCGTCTTGTGACTCTTTCATACTTGCCATCAAGACTAAGTCATCTCGTTGGTTGCCTAATTTAATAGCTTTAGCTAAAGCTTTTTCTGCTAATTGTTTATCATTTGCGTTAAACGCAATATGCCCTAAGGCGGATAATAGTTCGACATTTAAATTGTCTTGTTTCAGCCAAGCCTCTAACTTTTTAATTGATGCCGCTGGGTTAGGTAATTTAATTAACTTGAACAGGGGTATCAGGAGTGGATGAGGTGCTGAACTTTGGTATTCCACCAAAGCAAGCTCAGCATCCCCATACATACCTTGATCGATGAGCTGTTGTATATAAGCCGCTTGTTGTGCAGGGTCTTTGCGGGTAGAACGAGGCAGCTATTTCCAATTTTCTTTTAGCTGACCAGCTCCTTCTTTACTGGCGATTTCTGCAAAGTGTCCTTTTGAAGCCTGCTGCATTAAAAGTTCGTAATCGTTACCTAGCGCTTTTTTCCAGCCTTTTAATTTACCTTTTAATTCTTGCCACTTACCTGCTTGGCCTAGTGCTTGTGCCCACAGTTTTAATACCGGTGTTTGAGCTTGCTGTTTTTCATTTAAACCTTGAATAAGTGTCATCGCCTCATCCGGCAGATGATGTTGCAAAGCATCACGAATTAAACATAAAGTAGCTGCTAAGGTTGATTTTTCATAGGTGGCAGCCAAGCGCCAATAACGTTTGGCTTGTTCAGGTTGGCCTAATTGTTTTTCAGCTTCTGCAGCGGCTAACAAATTAATCCCAGCAAAATCGTCATTTTCAATTTGATTAAAGTTTTCTCTGGCAATCAGATAGTTAGTTTCAGCCAAAGCTATCAAGCCAGCAGTAAAGGCTTTTTGCTTTTTACGACTACCCCAGTTACCTAACCAACTTTTCGAACCAGAAGCGGCTGCGAGAGAGGTTTTAACCAATAAATTGATTAGCATTAAACCGACAAAAATAGAAATTAGCGATAGGCTAAGCGACCAGACATTCATCTCGACTACCCAGCCGTTGAATTCGACCATGACATAGCCACTATCGTCGAAAATCATTGCGGCAATGACGACACTAATCAATAAGATAACTAATACCAGAAAAATTCTAATTAGATGACTCATGATTAGTTATTTCCGTTTACAAAACGGCTGTTTAAGCGTTGTTCGATTACATCTTGCAGTAGCGGAGCGACCTTAAACTGCTGTGGGTAAGTTCGTTCAAAGTCAGTCCTTTGTAAGTTACTTAGGCTATCTGTAAACTGGACGACCATATCTTTTTCAGTGTCGAAAGACTCAATTAATATCCCAAAAGCGGTTTGTAACGACTGCTGATAAAGCGTTGTGTTGTTTTGTAATACTGCAATCTGCGATTGCAGTAAGGCAAACTTGAGCTGCTCTTTGGATAACCATTGTTGTTGCTCAGACATAAAAGGTTTGATTTCAGCTGTCACCTTCTTAAAACTAAAAAAGTTTTTTGTAGCCTCACGCCAGTTACGCGCCAAATTTGACCGCCAATCATCAATAGATCCTGTTACGGTTTCATCAACCGCATCATCTTCAGGCTTTTTAAAGAATGCTAAAGGTAAGTTATTGACTTGTTTAAGCATGGCACCTAAAGCTAATGCAATAGAGCTAGTAGAAACTTGATTAACTTGCTGTAGGGCCTGTAAATCCTCAGCTAGCTTGGCGCGTAATGGCAACAAACTAGGATCGTCTAAATCTTGAATACGACTATCAGCAGATTGCAACATCATGATGGCAGTCTTTACGTCATTTTCTAACCAAATTTTGCGGCCTGCCATGCGTACTAAATAATCGGCTTCGGCTAATAACCAGTCCGCTGGTCTACGTCCCGATACATCCGCTAAATTACGCTGATTGATTTGCACTTCAGCGCTGGTAAGTTGAAGTTGTTCAATCAGACTTTGCATACTGGTTTGTAAAGCTTGATTTTGTTGTTCTAAATCATTTTTTACCCGTTGATTAGAGGCAATAGATTCAGCGATATTTTTTTGCTGCTGAAGCATACTACTTTGCTGTTGTTGCACACTCGTTTGCTGGACAGCTAAGGCATCAGTTTGTTGTTGGTTTTGTGCTTGCCACCCCAGCCATGCCCAGTAACCTGCGCCAATGATTGCTATTAGCACTAACAAATTAATCATGGTGAAAAACCACAATATGCCAGTTTTACCTTTAGATACACTATCTGCTTTACGTGGTGGTGGTGCAGACGCACTACTTTTACTGCTTTTAAAACCACTTTGTTTCGCTAACGTGTCGTCAGATTTGGTTGGTTGTTTTTCTTCACTTTTACTCACTGACGCAGCGCCCTGCCCTTTCTTTACTGAGGGACCAGTTGTTTTTTCTTTCGCTAATTGTTTTTCCAACGCTGCCAGTTTCGCTGCATCTGACGGGGTTAATTTGTCCTGACTGTCTGCCATTTAATGCTCCGAAAAATGTCTTGCGCGTTTAACCAACTGTTGTGCGCATTGTATAAGTGCCTGATCACTTGCATCACGGCTAATATCTATCTGGGTTACACCTAGTTTAGATGCTATGTCTGCGGTTCGTTGACTAACCACTATCCAGTTTAAGGTAGTAAGCCAACTTGCTTCAAAATACTCAAAGGCTGCTTGAATAACCTCACCACTGCTGGCAATAATGCAACGAATTTGCTCTGGGTGCCAGTCTTCTGTGAAAAGCGGAGAGTCTAGTTTAACTCGTTTATACACTTCCCACTCTGCCACGTTAGCCCCTCGGGTGACTAGGGTGTCGTAAAGTAATTCTCTACCGCCAAAACCTTTCATGATAATCACGCTTTGATTCTCTAGGTGATTAAGTTGGGGTAGGGCGAGTAGTCCTTCAGTTCTAGGTTCCAGTGGCACAACCACCGCCAGTCCAGCGTTCTGTAAAATCAGCCCTGTGCTGGCCCCAACAGCGAAAAAACAAACGTTTTGTGGCCATTTTTTTTTCATCAATACACATTGCTGCGCCGCGACTGTACTGGTCACTATGACATAAAAATGGTGTTCAGCACGGCTGCACAATTCGGCTATTTTTGCTGATAATTGCCCAATAGCATCGTTATCTACAATAGTATCAATCAAGCCGCAAGCCACCGCAGACAGGTTCGCCTGCTTAAATGACTTTGCACTAGTTTGGCATTTAGCTTGTGGCCGAAGCAGTAAAAATGTCATCGGCTAATCGTCATGCAAAGCGCTCAGTATCTCCCCTGCCCCTTGGGCCAGCAACAATTCTGCGACATGTTCGCCTAACTGTTCTGCATTTTCTAAAATGTCAGTGTGCTTGGCATACAACATCACTTTACCATCCACCGAACCAACCAAGCCGCGTAACGTAATGTGTTCTTCATCTAACTCGGCAAAACTGCCAATAGGCACTTGGCAGCCACCATTTAGCTTGGTGTTCATTGCCCTTTCTGCTCTGATCCTAATAGATGTTTCAAGGTGATTTAAAGGGGCTAATAACGCAATCAAGTCTGCATCATCATTACGACATTCAATGCCTACGGCACCCTGCCCCACAGCCGGAAGTGATATTTCAGGCTGCATCTCAGATTGGATCCGCTCTCGCATACCTAGTCGGATCAAGCCTGCTGCGGCTAATACAATGGCGTCATATTCACCCGCATCTAACTTAGCCAATCGGGTATTCACATTGCCGCGTAAATCCTTAATCACCAAGTCAGGTCTGACTTTGCGTAATTGACACTGACGTCTCAAACTAGATGTACCGACCACTGCATTGAGTGGTAACGCTTCGAGTGAATTGAAGTGATTTGACACAAAAGCATCGAAAGGATTTTCACGCTCACAAATAGCATGCAGGCCAAATCCGTCGGGAAAAGTGATAGGCACGTCTTTCATAGAATGCACCGCAATATCAGCGCGTCCTTCAGTCATTGCTACTTCTAACTCTTTAATAAACAAACCTTTGCCACCAATTTTAGCTAAGGGAGTGTCTAAAATCTTGTCGCCTTGAGTACTCATAGGCACAAGTTCTATCTGTAAATTGTTGTGGGCGTTAAGTAAAGCAGCTTTAACGAACTCAGCTTGCCATAATGCTAAGGCACTTTTGCGCGTGGCGATCCGGATAATGCGTTTTGACATGAAACTTCCTGAACAAATAATAACGGTGTCTATGTTATCAGAAACATAAGTCCTGTGAGAGCTTGGCTAAAGACAAATTTCGAGTAAAAGCAAAAAGTGCCATAACCCCAATCATTTTTTTAGCACTATGTTAAATCACTCAACACCGGCACTTTTTAAGTGTCGTAAAACGTATGGCGTTATTATTATTCATATTTAATCTGGATAACTCACTTCAAAGCGATGAATAATTTTCTTATTCTCTAATCCAGTGATCTGCGTGAAAAATAATTCGTTTCATTTTGTTGTTTTGGCCCTGCACGAAACCTTCGAGATTATCGGTGGGATCTATCTCTTTACTGCCGGTCAGTTGACTACCTTCAACTTGTGCAGATGAAAATTGGCTGAACATACCTAACAATATAATAATCAATAGTTGAGTGAATTTTTTCATGGTGTTCCTCAGCTTTTCTATTGAATGCTTTGGGTACTTACGTTGTACTTTTATGCAGGCAAAAAAAAGCCCGAATTAACGGGCATGTAGCTTTTAAAAGCAGTGTTAGTTATTTTGGAATTTACTTATGTCAGTAATTTCAGGATAGTTTTTATTTGCAGAAACGATGTCTGCTTCCATGGTCGTAAACCAATCTTTCTGCACATTTTTGTTATAGTTTAAATACAACTTTCCATCTTCGATGTGCCATGCGTCAGGATCAATGCCCGCGGTTTTTCCTCCCGCCATTGCCCATGCACAGTAACCACCGTATTGAGCGGCATACATTTCGGGGTTTTGTTTAAACAAGTCTAGATTTTTTTGGCTGGCAAAACGCCAATCAGCATCACGCCATAAAAATTGAAACTTCTTATCTCCTTCAACGGGTTTACTGTCGGTAAAATAGGCAACCGTGTCATAACCATTAATCGCGGTATTGTTAAATATGCCTGTGTTCACTGCGTCATCAAGAGCAAAAGCAGGTAAGGTAAAAAGTGTAAAAACAACGATACTTAGGTATTTCATATACTGGTTCATCAATTCTTCCATTTCTCAATTATTATAATCTTGCTGAATTAAACCGGATCACGTTAACTTTTCTTTCATTACAAATCGAATATTAATTCATTTTGCTTAAGGAGCCTTATTCTCTGAAATATTTTTATGGAATACTCAGTCAATAGATAAAGGCTTATGATGGCGTTTTAAATGTTGTCTGGGTTCTTTGCCCATAATAAATTGGCCCACATAATCTCGATCTTAAATAATACCCGAGTTTATTTACATGTGGTTGAACATTGTTAGCGGCTATGACACTCAAAAGGTATCACTGGAACTTGAGTCATCTTTTTTATAAGTGATATGACATGCAGCAACCGTTAAAAATAAAAACGCGGATAAACTTTTCACCTCACTTTTATAAATAAATAATCGGGTTAGCATAAGAAACAGTTGCTTCTGCTAACGTGTTAATACCCAAAAAAGGAAAGATCACGATAGGTAATAATGCAGTTACAGGGACGGGCACTGCTTCGGTTGCCCACCCAGTAACATCATCAATACAAAAATGCCTGCCCCATAACCAAACCTATATCTTGGAATCGTGCCCGATGTTGATCCGTAATATCCGCTAAGCTATTACTCATTTTACTACCTTGTACTTAAGTTAATTGAAGTGGGCCAGATAAACTCATGAAATCTAGATCTTTGACAATAGTAGTTAGAATTTGCTATTAAAATCAATGTCATAACGTTGGTCATCTTCACGCTATGGATTACATAAAATCCGAAATGTCGCTTGGCAAGCGCTACTGATTCAGCACTCAAGTCAGCAATACCGAACGCAGACCAGTAGCGGTGTTATTCTAAATAGTTAAGTTTCGAGCAAGGCTTTTAAACCTCCTTGCCCTTAGTATCTTGCCGTTTTTGAGAAATGAGTCACTAAAACCAAGAATTATAAACGCACCTAAAACTGTTAACCCAATTTCTCTTGTAACCAGCTTGAAATATCATTGAGCTGTTGCATACACACGTTATGCTGCATCGCATATTCATGCCAAGTGGCTTGATAACCATTACTTTCCAACACTTTAAACGCGGTATTGCCCATAAAGATAGGCACCACATCGTCATGGGTACCATGAGCCACAAAAATGGGGGTGTTTTTGTTTGCTGAGTGCCCCTCATTACTGAGTTTTTCTGGCTCACTCATATAGCTAGACATAGACATGACACCAGCCAGAGTGTGTGCAAAGCGGGTGCCTAGGTTTAAAGCAATCACACCACCTTGAGAAAATCCTGCCAGAACAATCTTATTAGCAGGAATGCCTTGGGCAATTTCTTTCTCAATCAAATCAGCCACTAAGGCAGATGACTCTGTTACACCTTGGCTATCTGCTCGGTTATTAAAATCTAAGCTAGTAATGTCGTACCAAGCACGCATTGTCATGCCATTATTGATGGTCACAGGGCGCATTGGTGCGTGCGGAAAAACAAACCGAATACCTAGTTCATCAGGTAATTTTAGGTCAGGCACAATGGGGGCAAAACCATTACCAGAATCCCCTAAGCCATGCAGCCATATAACGGTGGCTTTTGGCTTACTTTTTGGATTGACTTCAACATAAGGTAAAGCTTGTTCGCTCATAGACATTATCTCGTTGGGTTTAGTGAGTTATTTTTTAAGGACTATTTTTTAAGCGTAATCGCTTGTTCAGCTTGTTTAGAAACCGCTGCATCTAAAAACGACCAAAACTCTACACCCGTGCGTTCGTCTATCCATTGCTCGTTCTGAAAATTAAAATGATGACCATTAAACTTAGTGGCTACCCACAACTGGTGTAATGGCGGTTGTTTATTGATAATGATTTTAGTACCGTTTAAAAAAATCATAGTGAGTATGCTGCTCGCTGACTCATAATCGATATCGACTTCACACTCGTCGAGCATTTCTTCAATATCAATTAACAAGTCATCAGTCATTTGATGATATTGGCTATCGTTCATGTTGCTTTCATCCGTTTGATTATCTGGCAGCAGAATTTATGACTGTTATATCACTGAATCCACTTCGACATATTTGGTACAATAAGATTATGCTAACATTGCTAATCAATCGCGACATAATAATTAATCATTAAAAGATAAAAAAATGCCTCAAACTCTTGGAAATTTATTTATTTTGGCGGCGCCGTCTGGCGCCGGTAAATCTAGCTTAATCAAAGCCCTATTAGAGAAACATCCTGCAACAGGTGAGCATGATAATGCGATGCAAGTGTCTGTGTCACATACAACCCGAGCAGCACGACCCGGTGAAGTTGATGGTGTGCATTATCATTTTGTTGATCGCGCAGAATTTGAATCGTTGATTGAACAAGGTGCCTTTTTTGAACATGCGGAAGTATTTGGTAATTATTACGGCACTTCTAAGGTTGTTATAGAGCAAACTCTGCGCCAAGGAATCGATGTATTTCTGGATATCGATTGGCAGGGTGCACGGCAAGTTAAAGCACAAATCCCCGATACCGCGACCATTTTTGTAGCGCCGCCTTCAAAAGACGAACTTAAAAGGCGTTTAACTGAACGAGGCCAAGACTCAGTTGAGGTTATTGAGCAGCGAATGGTCAAAGCAGTCTCTGAAATTTCTCATTATCATGAGTTTGATTTCGTGGTGGTAAATGATAACTTTGCCGCTGCACTGGCTGAGCTAGATGCGATAGTGACCACTCGCCGTTTACGCAAAGAAAAACAGATAATTCGCCACCAGCAGTTGTTTGATAATTTATTGGGATCATAATTACGCTATATTGATCATTAATAGTTCAAATAGCTTTTACAATGGCGTATTAACCAGTACACTATGCGACCTTTTTTTCATATTACCACCCGACGGAGATCACCATGGCCCGCGTAACAGTTGAAGATGCTGTAGATAAAATTGGCAACCGATTTGATTTAGTTTTAGTCGCTGCTCGTCGTGCTCGCCAAATTGCTATTGAAGGTAAAGAACCTTTAGTAGAACGTGGCACAGATAAGCCCACCGTAATTGCTTTACGGGAAATAGAACTCGGTTTAGTGACTGCTGATACCTTAGAAGCTGAAAATCTTCGCGATCAACAAGCACATGACCAAGCTGAATTTGCTTCTGTAGCGAACATTCTGCAAGAGCAATAAACAGCTCGATATTAACGGCTTTTCATCAATCTGATGTTTAGCCGTTGGCTTCCCGCCAAATTCACCGTATTCTTAGTTTATTAATTATCTTATAAGCGTTTAGTGTGTATCTTTTTGAAGGTTTAAAACAAAAACTGGAAGCCTATTTACCGCCCAACAAAGTGGCGGATACTCAGCGTGCCTTTATTGTAGCCAGAGATGCTCACAGCGGACAAATGCGTTCCAGTGGTGACCCTTATATTACTCATCCTGTCGCAGTAGCTGGCATCTTAGCCGACATGCGCCTTGATCATGAAACATTGATGGCGGCCTTATTACATGACGTGATAGAAGACACTCATCACAATAAGGAAGACTTAAGTCGACAATTTGGTGAAACAGTAGGCGAGCTCGTAGAAGGAGTCAGCAAACTAGAAAAAATTCACTTCAGTAGTACCCAAGAAGCTCAGGCAGAAAATTTTCGAAAAATGATGATGGCCATGGTTCAAGATATCCGCGTCATCCTTATTAAACTGGCCGATCGCACCCATAATATGCGCACTTTAGGTTCGCTACGCCCAGATAAACGGCGTCGTATTGCCCGCGAAACATTAGAAATATATGCGCCGATTGCCCATCGCTTGGGTATTCACCAAATTAAAAATGAGCTTGAGGAATTAGGTTTTCAAGCTATGCATCCGATGCGCTATCGTGCATTAGGCAATGCTGTAAAACAAGCCCGTGGTAACCGCAAAGAAGTCATCGAAAATACCCAAAAAGAAGTTGAAACACGTTTAGCTGCCGTTAAAATAAACGCGACGGTTACCGGTCGCGAAAAACATCTGTATTCGATTTATCGTAAGATGAAAAATAAAGAATTGATGTTTAACGAAGTCATGGATATTTATGCTTTTCGGGTGGTAGTAGACTCGGTTGATCATTGTTATCGTGCGTTAGGTGCGATGCATGGCTTATACAAACCCATCGAGAGCCGCTTTAAAGATTATATCGCTATCCCTCGCACTAATGGTTATCAATCATTGCACACATCCTTGATTGGTCCACATGGTATTCCGGTCGAAATTCAAATCCGTACCAACGACATGGATCATATGGCTGACAAAGGGGTGGCGGCGCATTGGGTCTATAAAGACACTAAAGACACTAATGATACAACAGCTCAAGTCCGTGCCCGGAAATGGATGCAGTCTTTAATTGAGTTACAACATAGCGCCAGTTCTTCTTTTGAATTCATAGAGAACGTTAAAACAGATTTATTCCCAGACGAAATTTATGTGTTTACACCCGATGGCAGAATCATTGAGTTACCTCTTGGCGCAACAGCAGTTGACTTTGCCTATGCGGTGCATACTGATGTGGGTAATTCTTGTGTGGGAGTAAAAGTAGAAAGACGCACATTTTCACTGAGTAAACCATTGGAAAATGGTCAAACAGTTGAAATTATCACCTCTCCCAGAGCCAAACCCAATGCTAACTGGCTAAATTTTGTAGTCAGCGCCAAAGCACGTTCCCGTATACGTCATTATCTGAAAAATCAACGATCTGAAGAAGCAATAGTAATGGGTAATCGCTTACTCAGGCATGCTTTGGGCAAAGTCAAACTGGATACACTACTGCAAACAGATATTGATCGTGTTGTACTCGAAACCAAACATAATAGTTTCGCTGAACTGATGGCAGACATTGGCCTAGGGAATGAGCTTAGCGCTATAGTTGCAAGAAGATTATTGGGCGAAAATACCGAGCTGTCTGATAAACAAAATAAGGTTGCGATCCGAGGAACTGAAGGTTTATTGGTTTCCTATTCTCGCTGCTGTCACCCTATTCCTGATGATGAAATTGTTGCTGTATTAAGTCCAGGAAAGGGCATGACTATCCATCAAACAGGTTGCAGTAACATTCGCAAACTAAGTAAAGAGGAGCCTCACCGTGTGCTAGTCATGCTATGGGGGGATGATGTACTCGGTAATTTTCACGCTGCGCTGCGCATTGAGTTAATTAATCATCAAGGTACCTTAGCGACATTAACTAACACGGTTGCGAGTTGTGGTTCGAACATCGTTGGATTACAAACCGAAGAAAAAGAAAGCAATGTTTATTATATTGATATTGAGCTGACCATCAAAAACCGTCTGCAATTAGCCAATGTTATGCGTAAAATTCGTACCATGCCAGAAGTACAGCGAGTATCTAGGCATAGTCAAGCAAAACAGAATTAGAGATTACTCTCATTCACTCACCCATCTATAAATAAAAGGTAACTAATATGTCTAAGTCCGTTATCCATACCGACAAGGCGCCACAAGCTATTGGCACCTATAGCCAAGCAATTAAGAGTGGCACCACAGTGTATCTTTCAGGGCAAATCCCTTTGGTACCAGAAACCATGCAGGTCATTTCTGAAGACTTTTCAGAACAAGCCCATCAAGTATTCAAAAATATACAAGCTGTATGCGCGGCGGCTGACGGCTCAATTAATCACCTTGTAAAGGTGAATATATTCCTCACTGACTTGTCTAATTTTGCTACTTTAAATGAAATCATGAGTCAATATTTCAAACAACCTTATCCTGCCAGAGCAGCAGTACAAGTGAGCGCTTTACCCAAAGGTGTACAAATTGAAATAGACGGTGTGATGGAGCTTCCTGAGTAAGTAATTGCTTACTTAGTATTGATGTATTATGCCAGCAGAAACCTACATGTCAGCGGAGCGTTATGCCCGGATAAGACATTTTCTTAGTCAACGCCAGCCCAGCTTAACTTTGTGTTTAGAACAACTACATAAGCCACACAATGTCTCTGCCATTGTGCGCAGTTGTGATGCGGTGGGTGTGTATGAAGTGCATGCAGTTTGGAATGAAAAACCAGAGTTCCGCAAAAGCACCGCGATGGGCAGCGAAAACTGGGTGTATACCAAAGAACATTCATGTATTGAGGATGCGGTAGACCATTTAAAAACCCAAAACATGCAGGTGTTGGTAACAAATTTATCTGAAAATGCAGTGGATTTTCGTGAAATTGATTACACCCGTCCTACGGCCATCATTCTGGGGCAAGAAAAACATGGCGCAACCCAAGGGGCAGTAGCAGCAGCTGACCAAGATATCATTATTCCTATGGTTGGCATGGTTCAATCCCTTAATGTATCAGTAGCTGCAGCGCTTATCTTGTATGAAGCTCAGCGACAAAGACAACTAGCGGGTATGTATAATACTCAGCAGTTATCAGAACAAGCCTGTCAAAAAATGTTATTTGAAGGTGGTTTCCCTAAACTACGAGAAGTATGTGACCGTAAAGGGTTAGTTTATCCACATATCGACACAAACGGACATATTGACGCAGATGAAACATGGTGGAAAAAAATACAGTTGACGGATGTCAGGATTTAAAAAGCAGAAACCCTTGCCTTGAAACGTTCCTCTTTTATATCTAGTGATATTCCAACATCACTGTCACACGTTTGAGTAACTTTGCAGATAATACCTTTTATAATCTGCTCCATTCACTGCGAATGAGAGTGGGTTAGATATTGGGAAATTACGACCTGTATCGAGTCCATTATGGTGTAAACACTATTACCTGAAAGTTATTTTTGCCCTTATAGGTCTATTAACTGAGTTGTTCAATCAAATCGTGGCTTGGGTATATACCCATTCCACCTCAACAAGAGAAAACTATGGCGTATTTTAGAATTATCCTAGGGCTATGTATTTTGTTTTTGGTATTACCTGCCAAAGCATTAGATAGAACACAAATAGCTGACTCAGCAGATAACGTCACACCCTTATTAATCGGTCAAACTGCGCCTAACAGTACTTTACAAACTGTTGATGGAGATCCCGTCAGTTTAAAAGCCTTAACGATGCAAAAACCGACAGTGTTGATTTTTTATCGCGGCGGTTGGTGCCCTTATTGTAATCGTCAGCTTGCTGGTTTAAAGGATATTGAAGGGCAACTTGACGCGTTAGGTTATCAAATATTAGCCATTTCTCCTGAAACACCGGCCCAATTGCAAGCACAAAAACTCCAAACAAAATTTACAGTACAGTTATTAGCAGATCCTGAACTAGAGGCTATTAGTGGCTTTGGGATCGGCTTTTATGTGCCAGACGAAAAGCGCACAACATACAAATCCAAATGGGACATTAACTTAACCAGCGATAAAATTTCCGGTAAAGCGGTATTACCTGCACCAGCGGTGTTTATTTTGGATACCAACGCTAAGGTACTGTTTAGTTACGTTAATCCAGATTTTAAAACGCGTATTTCGCCTGAATTACTTTATCAGGCTGCAAAATTGTCTTTGTAAGTATTTTTATTACCGAGCTGGCTGTTTTGGGCTCGGTAAACCTTGCGCAATACTGTAAGATCTCCGAGTATAAGTAACCTACATTACCAATGAGTGCTTGGACTGCGTTTTGTTATCTGCCCTTTCTATAACGTTCTATTTTTCATCCTCACACAACCTAATACAGATGGATAGGTTATGAAGGGATTAGCACAAACCCCCATAACCGAGCTAAAAGGTGTGGGCGCCAAAGCTGCAGAAAGATTAGCTAAGCTAGCAATTGTGTCGGTGCAAGACCTACTATTTCATTTGCCTCATAGGTACGAAGACCGCACCCGCATTTATCCCATCTCAGACTTGCAACCTCACTTACATACCAGTATTCAAGGTGAAGTGACGTCATGTGATGTCCAGTTTGGTCGTAAGCGAATGTTAGTTGTAAGGCTTAGCGATGGTACGGGAACTGTGACGTTACGTTTTTTTCATTTTTCAGCGGCACAAAAAAACAACCTTGAAGCTGGAGCCACCATTCGTTGTTTCGGTGAAGTGAAAGCGGGCAAATATGGCCTTGAAATCATGCATCCAGAGTATAAAGCGATTAATCTCGATCATCCCCAAGCCTTGCAAGAATCTCTGACACCGGTTTACCCCGCTACTGAAGGTATTAAACAGATCACCTTGCGTAATTTAACCGAGCAAGCACTAAAACTGCTGAGTAAAGGGGGGTTAGCTGAACTATTGCCAGAAGGCTTATATCAACACCAAATTGCCTTAGTTGACGCTTTACACTTAGTTCACCGGCCACCACCGGATGTGACCTTATCGTTATTTGAGGAAGGTAAGCACCCCGCCCAGCAACGTTTAATTATAGAGGAGTTATTAGCTCACCACCTCAGTGTGTTAAAGGTCCGTCAACAAAGTCGGCAACAAGCGACATTCCCGATCAAACCTAGTGCGACATTACTTAATCAGTTTTTAAAAAATTTACCCTTTAAACCTACTGGCGCACAACAACGAGTCGTGGGCGAAATACAAGATGATATGCAGCAAAATTGCCCGATGATGCGCTTAGTACAAGGCGATGTAGGGTCAGGCAAAACCGTGGTAGCTGCTATGGCTGCATTATCTGCCATCGGCGCAGGCTATCAAGTAGGGCTTATGGCACCCACCGAACTATTAGCCGAGCAACATTTCAATAATTTCCGTCAATGGTTTGAACCATTAGGTATCGAAGTCGGTTGGTTAGCCGGGAAATTAAAAGGTAAAGTCAGAGAAAAAGTATTAGCGCAATTAGCCAACAACGAAGTCAAAATGTTAGTAGGCACCCATGCCATTTTTCAGGAAGCCGTCACGTTTTCATCGTTGGCTTTGGTAGTAGTGGATGAACAGCATCGCTTTGGTGTGCATCAACGCCTAGCGTTGCGTGAAAAGGGTGAGTCTCAAGGGGCATTTCCTCATCAATTAATCATGACCGCCACCCCTATTCCACGCACCTTGGCTATGACCGCCTACGCGGATTTAGACACCTCAATTATTGATGAATTACCACCGGGCAGAACACCTGTGAAAACTGTGGTTTTACCCGATACTCGGCGCGATGAGGTAATTACCAGAGTGCGTGACGTAAGCGTTGAGCAAAGCAGGCAAACCTATTGGGTCTGTACACTAATAGATGAATCTGAGTTTTTACAAAGCCAAGCAGCAGAAGATACTGCCATTTTATTGCGAACCGCACTCCCAGAACTGAAAGTAGGTTTAGTGCATGGCAGACTAAAATCTAAAGAAAAACAACAAATCATGGCTGACTTTAAAGCAGGTGCCTTAGACTTATTGGTAGCAACCACTGTGATTGAAGTAGGTGTTGATGTGCCCAATGCCAGCCTGATGATTATCGAAAATCCAGAACGTTTAGGGCTGGCGCAATTGCATCAATTACGTGGGCGCGTAGGTCGAGGCTCAATAGAAAGCCATTGCGTTTTAATGTACCAAAGCCCTTTGTCTAAAACAGCCAACAAACGTTTGGCCGTTCTTAGGGAGTCCAACGACGGATTTTATATCGCTCAACAGGATTTGGAAATTCGCGGACCAGGAGAGCTGCTAGGCACCAAACAAACTGGGTTAGCTGATTTAAAGATTGCAGATCTGATGCGTGATGCAGAGCTCATACCCCAAGTACAAAATATTGCTAACCACCTATGGGAGCAATACCCGTCAAACGCCCAAGCCATAGTGAATCGCTGGTTAGGTAACAAAGAGCACTTTGGTCATGCATAATATCCCTGTTACGGTGCCGCGAGACGCTGCACCTGAATTAACATTGCTAGGCCAACAAACCGCTGCAAAGTGGGGATTAATGTATCGCGAAAACACCAATTCTGGCTTAGCCTTAGTACAGCAAATTTCACACTTAGAACTACGTCAATTAGACGAGCCAAAGGTAGGCGCGGTAAAGGTCGATTTTACTTCAGACGCTCTTACGTTCAGACGTTTACATGGCGGAGGTAAAAGAGAAGCCATTGCCAGAGCAATTGGCTTAAAAGGTAAAAGCAGCTTACACGTACTCGATGCCACAGCAGGTTTGGGCCGAGATGCTTTTGTGCTTGCCAGCTTAGGTTGCAAAGTGGATATGATTGAACGCTCTGCAGTTGTTGCTGCTTTACTCCAAGATGGGCTAGAGCGAGCGGCTTCTGATGTTGAATTGAGTTCATGGATGCCTGCGAATATGCAGTTATTTCATGGTGTGGCAACAGACCTATTAGCTGATTGGGCTTATGAAAAACCAGATGTGGTGTACCTTGATCCGATGTTCCCTCATCGTAAAAAAAATGCAGCCGTCAAAAAAGATATGCGCTTATTTCAACAGTTACTTGGCCCAGACGAAGACGCAGACCTTTTGCTTGGACCTGCGTTAACACTGGCGAAAAGCCGAGTGGTAGTAAAACGCCCGTCCGGTGCACCATTTTTGGATGGTAAGAAACCCCACATTGAAATGTTAGGTAAAGCTAATCGCTTTGATGTTTATCTGATTCAAAATGTAAATGAATAAAAATTTTCTGGTCTATTAAAAAGGATTATGCAACCAGAGACATCAAAAGTATCAACTAGTTGGCACTTGATCCCCCCAGCACATTGTGTTTACTTTCAAATAAATTACATTATTGCCTCACTGATTTACTGCGCTGATTTACCTCACTAATTTACTGCACTATTTTTTTGCTCTTGAAGAACAAATTATTTCGTTTTCTAATTTTATTAATCAGCCTAATAATCAGTTTGCAATTATTGCAAATATTTTATTAACCTCTTTTTTGGACAAAGTAATGAGTAAAAATTTTCATTTGAAAAAAAATGATTACGAGAAGGTCAATGGTGCTGCAAAACATAGATTTAATGCTGAATACAGCGATGAGCTAGAGTTTAAATCAAAAAAAGGTAGAAAAGTATCCCAGCGAAGAGCCGATGAAAAACGCCGCGAATTCGCCGAATTACATTAAGCAATTCACAATTTGAGAATATGATGAAAAAATTATTGTTAACATTGAGTTTATTATTATCAACATCCGTAATGGCTGATGATCGTCCGATAGCAGACAAAGAACTGATTGCCGAACTTAAACAATATTGCACAGAATTAGCACAAGAAGATGGTACTGATGGCAAAGAGCTAAAAGTATATATGCTGGAATGTGTGAATGAAGAACTAGACTCAGAAGGTTATCAACTTCTTACTAAACTAGTATAAAACTTAGAACATCTTTATAAAAGGGCGTATCAGCGCCCTTTTTTGTTTTTTAGCATCTGTGTAAACACATTAATAAATTGACTTAATCCCGTATTTTTAGTGTGTTTCAAATAAATTAAATAAACCTTAACTGATAACGGAGCTAAAGACTCTAGCATCACCAATTCACCTTTACTCACCAAAGATTGTGCAATTTCTTCAGGTAGAATAATGGCACTTTTATTGGTAGACAGATAATTCAAAGCAACTTGAAGCGAGCCAGTACGCATTCCAGCTTTTTTAAGCTCTGGATAGTTTTTTTCAATTGCTTCGTTAATTTTTGTACCCCAGTCCAACGAAATATTCAGATGTTCAAGTGGTTGTTCAGCTAACGCGACTGAACAACACAATGACAACATTGACTCGGTTAGTTCGAGTATTTCAACATCGTCAGATTTAAAAGGCACTGTTGTCAGAGCCAAGTCGATACTGTGCTCGTGCACTAATCGACTAAGCTGTTCGCTATTGCAAATCTCTGCTCTTATGGACACATCTTTAAGGTGACTGCTGACCTCGTCCAACCCCTGTTTTAAATATATATCCCAAGCATTTGGGGTGCTGGCGATACTCAAATATTGAATCCCTTCTTCATTCATAGCAGCCCGAGCCAGTTCGAGCGTATCGGCAAGTGTGGCAGCGAAAGGTAGCAATTTTTCACCTGCCGCGGTAAGTTGCAGGCTATTTCTATTGCGTATAAAAAGCGCCGCATTAAAATATTCTTCAAGCTGCTTAATGCGCGCACTGACTGCTGACTGAGTCAAATACAAGTTTTCAGCCGCTTTACCAAAATGCCTGGTTTGCGCCACTTCCATAAAGGTTACTAGAAATCGAATATCCATAATAAAATCACAATATAGTAGAGATATGTTTGGGTGCCTAAATACAACAAATCAGACAGCAACATACCTTAAAAATAGTCACCCGTATTCTGCTATTGAGTGCTGATTTTAGCCACTATTTATTTGTTCCTCACGAGTAAAATATTTAAGCATGGAATGTATTCACAATTGCCATAAAAGACGTACGATCCGTCAAATTTCGTGGTCCTAAAGCGACGCCTAAAAAAATGTGTTTGCATGAATAACATACGTAAAAACCTCATTGTCTTAAACGATAGTCTCAGTATCGAGAGCGTTAACGCGACAATTGTTAATTTTAACCAATATTTGGCAGAGTTTCCTAAAAAGGGAAATATCACCACTAGATTGATTAACTTATGTGATCCGACTCAATATTTGAGTCAGGGCTACTATTGCTCACTGTTAGCAGAAGCGCGGCAGCATCAAGTGTTACCTAGTGTAAGCACTATTAATGACTTAACCTGCCAACCAGAAGGCTTAGTGCTGGTTATACCTAATAATATCTCACGGGGGTATGCAAAAGATAAGTCTGCCAATGAGTTAGTTTATTTTGGTTGGCATACCGACGAAAACATTAACAAAATTGCACAGTATGTGTTTTCACAATATCCTGCACCGATTTTAAAGTTGCTCTTAAACTGGCGTGATAACAAGTTGTTTGCGACTCTCAGCTTAATTGCGATAGCGGGACTAAACCCAGAACAACATACAACCCTGCAACAAAGGTTAGATAACTTCACCAATAATGTGTGGCGTAGTAATAAAAATCGTAAACGTTTCCGCTGGGATATGGCGATATTGGTTAATCCTGAAGAAGATACGCCTCCGAGCGACCAAAAAGCCTTAAGTCATTTTGTTAAGGCTGCCAATAAATTCGGTATTAATGCTGAGCTGGTTACGGTTGATCAAATCGGCTTACTGAATCGCTACGATGCGTTGTTTATTCGTGAAACAACAGCAATCCGCCATCACACCTACCAACTTGCTCGGCAAGCCGAAAAAGAAGGCTTAGTAGTCATTGACGATGCCACATCCATTTTACGTTGCTGCAACAAAGTATTTTTACATGATGCCTTTAGCTACAACACAGTACCGTCACCAAAAACACAATTTGTGTCTGATGCCACTACGGCCACACTGGAGCAATTAGAGCAAGATTTCACATATCCGATGGTGTTGAAACTGCCAGAAAGTTCGTTCTCTAAAGGCGTTTTTAAGGTTGCTGACCGCGAAGCACTGCAGCACAAACTCAGTTCGATACTGGCCGACTCAGCCATTATATTGGTGCAAGAATATTTATACACTGAATATGACTGGCGAATTGGGGTCTTAAACGGGCGTGCTATTTATGCTTGTAGATATCACATGGCTAGAAACCATTGGCAGATATATAACCATGGAGCAAAACGTTTTTCATCTGGTGATTTTGAAACCATGGCCACCTTTGAAGTACCCCGCCAAGTATTAGAAACGGCGGTCAAAGCCTGCTCCTTTATTGGTAGCAGTTTATATGGTGTGGATTTAAAGCAACTGGGTGACAAAGTGTATGTGATTGAAGTAAACGATAACCCAAGCATCGAACATGGTGTAGAAGACCGTTATCTTGGCTACGAGTTATATATGCAAATTATGCAAGAGTTTGCCAATCGCCTTGAACAAAGAGGCCGCTGATGATGGCTGCTTCTGCAATCACCGAAACCAGTATCGCTAGCTTAAAGAATATAGAAGTCCGTGAAGTCATTTCGGCAGACCTGACACAACTGATCGCTTTAGAAAAACGCTGCTTTGCTTCTGACAGATTGAGCAAACGCAGCTTTTCGTATTGGATTAAGTCGACTCACCGAGTGTTTTTAGTAGTTGAATGTCACGGCCAAATTGCAGCTTATGGTTTGGTTATAATGCGCAAAGGCACACGTTTGGCAAGGTTATATTCAATCGCCGTTGAGCAAAATATTGAAGGTAAAGGTATCGGTCGACGGTTACTTCTCGCACTGGAAAACAAAACCGTAGCGGCGGGTAAGTTATTTCTCAGGCTAGAAGTGGAAAAAACCAATCAACGCGCTATAAGTTTATACCAGTCGATGGGCTACAAGATATTTGGCGATTACGAACACTATTACGAAAATAATGGTGATGCCTTTAGGATGCAAAAAGCTATACGTCAGGCTGCACAGTTTGACAGATTACCTTCGTACCCTTGGTATGCCCAAACTACAGACTTTACCTGTGGCCCAGCTGCATTGATGATGGCGATGAATAGTTTATCTCATACACTTTTAATGGATCAGGCTTTAGAGTTAGATCTTTGGCGCGAAGCCACCACTATTTTTATGATGGCGGGTCATGGCGGCTGCCATCCCATAGGCTTAGCGTTGGCCGCGAAAAAAAGAGGTTTTGAGGTCAATGTGTTCATTAATAACCCCTTACCCCTGTTTACGTCTGGTGTTCGCCAAGAGATGAAGAAAACAACCATTGAGTTAGTTGAGAATCAATTTCACGCTAGGGCGCTTCAAGAAAACATACCCATTATATTTGAAGACTTTGATTTACAAACAATAAAAACAGCACTCAGCAATGGCAGCAAAGTGCTCACCCTTATTAGCACATACCAAATGGATGGCTATAAGGTTCCCCACTGGATAACCATTACAGCGATAGATGACGAATGTCTTTACCTTCATGACCCTAGTGTACCTGAAGACCATGCGACGGGTTTTGACTGCCAACATATTCCGATAGCCTTAGAAGATTTTGTAAAATTATCGAGTTACGGAAAAACCAAATTACGCACGGCCATCGTGATATCAGAATTGTTGTCAAGGAGTAACATTTGACTATTACCTTCACTACTAATGATGTTGAAGTCTCCCTGCTAGGCAATACGATTCGTTTGGATTTACTTAACGAACAGATTTCTAAAATATATTTTGTAAAACGTTATCGCGATGTATTAAGTATCAGTACGCCCAAAGGGCAAATGTATATCTTTGACTATGGGGTAGCTATAAGCTGGGGAATAATTGACAGTAAAAAGTCACAATTACTGAATATGGTTCAAGAGCATGTCAGTGAAACAAGCTTACAAAAAGATACCGAACGGTTTCACTTTAAAATAACCGAAAATGCTTCAGTCTCAATGATTGACGATACGATCACCTTACCCGACAACAAGACTATGACGTTATTGGCAGCCAGTCATGCGCTGGCTCAGTCAGCTAAGTTAGGTAGGTTTGAAGTAATGGCTGAACGTACTATCAAAGACAATGCTTATCTATCCCACACCTTAGCAAAAACGGGGAAAATCCCCTTAAGCCGGAAAAAGCTGTCGATGTTACGAGGGGCATTGTTCAGTACCAAGAGTGACATTTTATTGCACTTTAATTTACTGGATACACCTGAATTTTTCTGGGAATACCCAGAGCAAGAGCAAAAATATCTTACGGTCAGTAAATATTTGGACTTAAAGCCTCGGGTCGAACTACTGACTATGAAACTTGCCACCATCAATGAATTACATGAAATGCTGGCAGCAGAGCAAAATCATAAACATTCATCGTTTTTGGAATGGATTATTATCATTTTAATTGCGGTGGAAATCGTGCTGTTTTTTGTGCATTAAATCTCGGAGTTGCCACTATTTAAGTGGCAACTTACCTCTGAGAATAAGACCAATAATAAGACCCCCCATTTGTGCGGACCTAATAAAGTTTGATAAAAAATAGTTGGTTCGGAATTGATCAGTTTTTCCTACTAGGTGCCTTTCCGTTTGGTTTTCACATGCAATGCATCTTGTGCCACTACCGGTCATTTCAGGCTCAATAATAATTGCTCTCTTGATGAAAGCGAACATTTCAAATCATTCCCCAGACGCGATGCAAAAGGCTGTTTGCTAATTATCGATGAAATTAATTGTAGGGCGGCTAAGAGCGATTTGCAGTCGTTCAGAATGCTTAGCGTGATCAGTCGCAAGTGCGATTAGAGCAGTCGTTCGCACCACGTTGTTGATATAACTTAAATCTTAAAACACGAAAGTTGACGTTCGTTTTGTGCCAATTTAAACGTTAGTTGTTCCTCAAGACATAGGGACTTATCTACGGAAGAGCATTTTAATCGACATACTACTTTTAAATGTGTTTATTGATTTTTCAAACCACTTGGTAAATAAAATTCGGAATACCCAAAAAACTAAGACACCGATCATCAAATAAATAAGTATGTTGTTATTAACAAAGTCAGGCCAATAATCATCTGTGTTGGCCGAAAATGACATGACTGCTCCTAACAAAGCACAACAAGTTCGCCAGGCATGTCTCGCTATACGGTGCTTCCCAGAAAGGCCACCGCGTAAAATCATATTGAGATCTAATAGTGCCGACAACGCAGCAACAATAGCCCATGCTGACAATATGAATGTAAATGTTGGAGTGAGTGATGTGGATGTGAGTACAACATCGAAAAGGATAATACTTATTATAGCAATGGAGATCATTGCGACAATTTCAAAAATTCCAGTTGATTTTTCCTTTCTCAACACAATTGCCCATGCAGTAGTTCCGTAGTAAGCAGAAAGGATAGCCATTACAGGATTTTCTAAAAGATTAGGGACGCTCAAAACCATAGCAAGTAATGATACGAAGAATAAATTTCCAGTAACTCTATGTTTAGATTGCCCTTTACTAAAACATAAAACAACAATACCAAATAGTAGAACGAAAGAACCAGCAATGATGTGAAATGTTGGCATAATAAATCC
>JAWUXT010000028.1:0-24535 GCA_034111205.1 Paraglaciecola sp.
ATTTTACGTACTAAATATCCGATAAAAACCAAAGGGAGCGCCGCTGTCCAAAGTAATGTTAAAGCTAATGACATTGTAAATTGACCACCTGATGCTCCAATAATTACACCGAGGCCTAAACCAAACAAAAGCATTAAAATAGGCACTAACATCAAATAAAGTTTGATTTCATTTTTTGAATCATTCTGAAGATATTTTGCAATCATACTCTGCACTTCCTTACTCCTTTAAAAACATAACGCCCCAAGCAGGGGATTTTGTGAGTGTTTTTTAGCGAGTAAAATTCCCGCTGACTTGGTTTGTTATACGCAAAGCTATTCACGTAACAACCTTAGCACTTCTTCATTTTTAATATTATATACCGCAATTTCTTTCGCTTTTACAAGTCTGATAGTTACGGGTTCAAATATACCAACATAACCATTAAACATATTGCCCACCCATTCCTGATGTAAGGATGCATGTTGCGAAATATCCTTTATAAGCGTAAGGCCTTCAGCCTCTTTGTGTAGTTTATGCGTTTTGATGCTAGCAATTCCAGACTCCAAATTAATACTTATTACCGCTGGCTTATTGGAGTGTTTCCAATTACCCGAAATACCGTCTGAGGCAAATGCACCAAATTGAATTAATAGTGCGATGGTAAATATCAGGTAAATTCTAAAGGGGTTTCGTTGCATTTAATTCTGCATTCCAAAGGTTGGTTGCGTATAACGCTTAACATATGGGGATTTTAGGAGCGCTTTTCAGCGAGTAAAATTCCCACCATGATGTTTTTGTTAGCTATTTTTTTAGCCTCTAAATATTGAAAAATTAACTGCGTTGATTTTCCAGCCATTTCCTGTATTTATAAGTTGCCAGTTCTCTTTTCCTGCATTAGTTTTCCTATCACCATTGTAGAATATGTAATCAAAATAAATTGCTGCTATCTCGCCATCACAAACAATTTTCACATTAGATATTTCTTCTCTCTGTCCTTCAGTATTATCTATAATAGAATCTATAAATATTTCAGGGGTGCTGTGTCTATATTTAGCTGGCTCACGAAATTTATCCCCAATTTGCAGCTTTAACTCTTTTCCTTCTTTTGAATTTGCCCACTTTAATTCTTTTTCAAAATCACTTTTAGTATGTACGCCAACCCAAGAAACTGTGCCGTCTACAAATAAACTCAAGAATTTACTTTTGTCTTTGTTGATTATTGCACTCTCGAATGATTTTACTATCCCACTTAGAGCTTGCTCATTGTTGCAAGCCATTGCAGGTTTTGAAAGTAACAATACAAACGTAATCAGTATAAATTTTTTCATAACATCTCCATGTTGATTAAAGTAGCTAACAATATTAATAAATAGCAAACCCCCGTCTTTAAACATGGGCTTTTACCGTATATAAATTTACCCTACTTTATACATTAGTAGTTAAGTTATTACAACGTATAGAGTTTTTCATGTTTTTAATTTACCTCTCTGCGGAAATACGGCAATTGTCCGTGATCTTGCATATATACGGGTTTGAAACCATGAATGTATATAAAAATAGGAACCTGCAGGGCAGAGCCGATGCTTTTGTCTTTTCTTTTGACCTACCCTCGACTCAAGGCTCGCCAAGTATTAGGTGAAGAGCATTGCCCTCGAGCGGCCTTTCTTGCTGACTTCTTTTGGCTGTTGAAAAGAAGTCAGTCGGGATTCATGGATGAGGCTTGAAAAACGTCTGCGACCGACATGGATGTTGGAAGGTAGAATAACGCAGGAGCAGTTATCGAGATGGCAGTAAGCGTCAGCGAATAATTTGCTGCAGCAACGCGTATGCATTTAACAGAAAAATTAACAAAACAGGCATGATAACAATAGAGGGTAATATACTTGAGTCACTCTGGCTTGTTCAACGTTTTGTTTCTTGGCGATATTCCAATACTTGATGTTGTTCTAATAGCTGGTCAATTTGTTGATGTTGCTGTTGCGTGACTATTGCAGGCCTAGCATAAAGGCAATGATGGCGGTCATTTATCCAACCATGTTCCCAGAAATGCGTATTTTGGATAAACTCTGCAGCAAAATTGGCAACTCCCATATCGAAACACCCCACTAGACAAGTATCGATGTAGGTTTGATAAATAGGATATTGGCTGTTGGCTGGTATTTTATTCAGGTTGGCACATATAAATATTTTACAGGTGTCTGGGTTAGCTCGAATATTGGCAAGTTCAGTCTGAGCCAAACCAGACTCTTGGGCGGCCACTATGCAGTTAGGGTCGACTTCTATAAATTGATAGTCTTGTTCACGGTCGCGAAGTTCAGGCGATATCTGTTCTATGCGTAATAACACTGCGTTCAAACTAGCTGTGGCAACTTGCGACACTCCTAAAGCTGTTTGTAAGTGTGCTAAACCTCTTGCTAACCATTCCCGTTGCCATCCATTTACAACAATCGGCATATTAGGACAAAAAATATTTGAATGCCGTGAGCGGCTATCATGGCTTAGTAAACTGCCATAACCCACTAGGTAGTGTTTCTGGTTAGTTGCCATAAAGCTGTCCCATCACTAAAAAAATTAAAACCACGTATGGATAGGCTACCGTAGGTTTAAGTGATTGTTTGATGTACTCGCTAATCAAGCCAATGGCCCGCGGCCTCGATTGGTTCCATGCAAGGTTAAATTGCATACCGATCATACCGATGTGTAATAAGTGCCCTTGAACATGGTGTGGGTTGTCTTGAATAGCCTGCTCGACGATTTCAAGACGTTGGCCTATCCTATTTTGAAAGGTTTTCCAAATAGCGTCTTGTAGCCATAAAATTGCAACAACTAACAACGACCATAAACCTGCATCTAGAGCAAACACCAGAATGCAGCAGATTAAGATACTAAAAAGTTTGATGGCTAAAGAACATTTTTCATAACTATCGAATTGGTTTTGTAAAGTGATCCACTCACTTTGGAGTATGGGTAGTTGTTCATCAGACATAGGTTACTCATTGGCCTTTTATTAATAACTTTCGACCATTTAGTCGAAAATGTTAAAACTATTATGCAGCATAAGCCAATAACTTACTGACTTGACGCTCCATCTACAAGTCATACAGGGTGTTGCGCGAAAATGTTCAATTTAAGCACAAACTAGGCCCGACTATTTTCAAACGCGATGACTTGGTCAATCCCAGAGGCTTTTAATGCAAGCATTAAAAGCCTATCAATGCCAAGCGCTACACCTGCACATGTGGGAAGGCCATAGTCTAGTGCGGCTATAAAGTTATGATCTATGGGCATAATTTCTAGCCCCATAAGTTGACGTTTAACATTATCTTGTTCAAAACGTCTCAGTTGCTCTGGCCCGTCGGTCAATTCATGAAAACCATTGGCTAATTCTATACCTTGAAAATACAGCTCAAAGCGTTCTGCTACCAATGGATTTGTAGGACTTACTCTTGCTAAAGCAGCTTGGCTAGCGGGGAAGTTAATCACAAAACAGGGGCGGTCTTGCCCAATATTGGGCTCTACGTGTTGGCTAAAGAGCAGCATGAGTAATGTATCTTTGTCGTTTTCATTGGCTGCTAATTCAGCATAACCATATTGGCTAGCCAAGCTTTTGATATCAGCTAGAGTTGCTGTTAATGGGCAGTACCCTAGATATTGTTTAAATACATCTTGGTAGGTGACACGTTCCGCAGAGTCACAGCCTACAACCATTTGTATCAGTTCATCAATTTCGGTCATTAACTGCAGGTGATCAAAGCCCGGTCTATACCATTCAAGCATGGTAAATTCAGGATTATGAAAACGCCCCGCTTCTTCGTTTCTAAAAGACTTACAGATTTGATAAATCGCGCCGCTACCTGCGCAAAGTAATCTTTTCATGGCCAATTCTGGTGACGTTTGCAGATACAAGGTGATCGCTTGTGGCAAAAAAGGATGAGTAAATTTAGTAGAGAATGAATGTAAATGTTCATCTGTAACGGTAGCGTGACTTAATGCGGGAGTGTCTACTTCAAGCACATCACGTACTGCAAAAAATTGTCTTATTTTTTGCAGTACTAAAGCGCGTTGTCTCAGAGCTTCAATTGAAGCACTGGGCCGCCAGTTGTTTGTTCGCATAGTTATCCATTTTATAAATAATAAAAAAGCCCACTGACGTGGGCTTTCTGAATTTTCAAGGTTTAACTATTTTTGTGCTCTAGACACATACTCACCATTACGCGTATCCACTCTAACGACTTCGCCAGTCTGGACAAATAAAGGTACTCTTACAACGGCACCTGAAGATAAAGTGGCTGGCTTGCCACCAGTACCTGCAGTATCGCCTTTAAGGCCAGGATCCGTTTCAGTAATTTCTAGTTCAACAAAATTAGCTGGTTGCACAACAATAGGGGCACCGTTCCACAGCGTGATAGTGCAAGTATCGTTTTCTACTAACCACTTAACGTTATCACCTACGGCTTTTTCATCTGCAGCAATTTGCTCAAAGGTGTCGTTATTCATAAAATGCCAGAACTCTCCATCGGTGTACAAATAGGCTAGTTCAGTATCCAATACATCCGCACCTTCTACAGAGTCACCTGATTTGAACGTTTTCTCAATGACTTTTCCTGAAATAAGCTTGCGTATTTTTACCCGACTAAAGGCTTGGCCCTTACCTGGTTTAACAAATTCATTTTCAAGAATGTTGCAAGGTTCGCCGTCTAGCATTATCTTTAGGCCCGATTTAAACTCATTTGTGCTGAAATTCGCCATGTGTCCCCGTAATATAACTATGCTGAGTCTGTAATTGCCGCAAATAATACCTAAAAAACTGCTGACTGTAGAGAACAACTGGCAAAAAGAACTGGCTATGTCTTTTTCTGACCCCGTTTTGTTGCTCAAATATTTGGAATTATCTGCAGAAGACTTCACTGATGACATCAAAGCACGGCAACTTTTTCCGATGCGAGTACCGCGCCCTTTTGCTGCTAAAATGAAAAAAGGCGATCCCCTTGACCCATTGTTTATGCAGGTGTTCACGAGTCGCAAAGAATTTGTTTCAGCACCAGGTTTCTCTAGTGATCCGCTGCAAGAGCAAAATAATAAGCAGTCTGGTATTTTGCACAAGTATCAAAATCGTCTGTTATTGCTGGTAAGGGGCGGCTGTGCGGTGAATTGCCGTTATTGTTTTAGACGGCACTTTCCCTACAGTGACAACCATTTAAATAAACAACAGTGGCAACAAGCCTTAGAGTATATTGCAGCTAATCCACAACTCGACGAAGTCATTTACTCAGGCGGCGATCCGTTGATGGCAAAAGATGACTTTTTGGCGTGGTTAACAACCCAGATTGAGGCCATACCACATATTAAACGATTACGTATTCATACTCGTTTACCTGTGGTTATCCCTTCTAGAATAACCACAGAGTTAATCACATGGTTCTCCCAGTCTCGATTAAAACCGGTGATGGTATTGCACGTTAATCATGCCAATGAAATTGATAATGCGTTGGCAGTATCAATGCAAAAATTAAGACAAGCTGGGGTAACATTACTAAATCAGGCGGTGCTGTTAAAAGGTATAAACGATACGGCAGACCAACAAATAGCGTTAAATGAAGGATTGTTCAATATAGGCGTGATGCCTTATTATTTACATGTTTTAGATAAGGTACAAGGGGCTGAACATTTTGATTTACCTGATAGTAAGGCAAAAGAGCTGATGCGGGAATTGATAAAGCGTCAGCCAGGTTACCTGGTACCTAAGCTCGTTAGAGAAATAGGTGGCCAGCCCGGCAAAACACCACTTGATTTACAACTTCATCCCTAGGGCGTCCCCCACTTATTATCAAACAAAAGTATCGATATTAGACCCAATTGCTGAGTTAGCAGACGAAGTTTTAGGTGCCACAGCTGCCTCTAATAGTTCTAATGTCGCTTGACCCTCTATTTTTTGCTGTGATTTAGCAAGTTGTAGAGACTTTATTTCAAGCGTCGAACTAACTGACGAGGAACTTGCTCCTGAAATATCCATACAGTGCTCCTTATTACTTGTAGCAAGGTACAAAAACGGGCAAGATCGCCCGCATCAAAATTATATCGACAACCTTGAGTAAAACTTTAGCTATGCAGACAATTATTCAAACTCTCAGTGAGAACGTTCAAGTTATTTATCGAAAATCCATCGATGCCGACCAAGTTATTAGCCGTTTACAACATGATGGTAAGGGCAAGTTTAGTGCGGTTTTTGCTGAAGATGCTGGTTTTACTACCAGTAGTCGATTATTTAAACCCTACGTAGAAGAACTCGCGAATGAAGTGCTGGCTTTGGAGCAAACAACCCAAGAATCGTTAAAAAAACAGCTGCCCAGTTTAGTCATAAAAATAGAGTTGATGCTGAAAACGTTAAATAAATTTCAAAAGACTGCCCGTTAATTTTACATTTTTTGGACTCCTAGCGCGACCGATGTATGGGTAATTCAGCAATTCTTTGGTTGATACTTTGGACTATTTTAAGGTATTCGGGGCTGTCAACTTTATTAAATATTCGAGTGAACTCAGTTTTACTTAAGCCTTCAGGTAACCCCTTAATGTTAGGGAAAAAGGCATTCTCGTCGCTGATACCAGCTAATATATTCTGCACGGAGCTGGCACTGGAAGGATGGGTGGCAGCAACCGCAAACTCTACACCGGCAAAATCAGCGGCCAAATCTACAAAACTATAGCCACTGCCATCGTCGCTTCTGTCCATTAATTCTTTGAATTCGCCAATGGCTATACTCAAGCCCTGCTCCGATAAGATTTTGATAGCTGCTGAGAAAATAAAATGCTGATTAAGGTCGGCTCTAGATTTTAACGTAGGCCTGACTCTCGGTAATGCTGCCTTGCCCTTTCTGGGTTGCACGTCACCTACCAAATTAGCAAACCTATGATGTCCTGCATATATCGCGAGGGCCAAAATTGCTGCTTCGTTTTCTTTGGGGGCCGTATCATAATTGGAGCGATTTTTTGCCCAGTTAAAAACAGGCCCAATATACTTAGCCAAGGATTGTGGGGTTGGCTTTTTGCCTACGCCTAATAAAGACAGGTGTTTCAAATAATACGCCGTTCTGAGTCGCATCTCCTCATCACTGCTTCCCCCTACACCTTGTTTGATATTATTCAGTTCTCTGAGAAATTGATCCAGGGGTAATACAGACAGTTGTATCTGCTGTTCAGTCATAGCTACCGACTCAACCTGCTTCATAAATTGACTGGCGATATTACTGTTGGTATACCAATTAGCTAAATAGACGAGGCTGTCTAAAGCTAAACTACCAGGCACATTAATCGGTCCAAATTTCACATGGCTGACCTGAATGCCTGTGCCAGGCAACAATAAAATATCAATGTTCAGATACTTACCAAGAGGATTTTTAGGTAGCTGGTAGCTAGCTAAAATATTGGTTGAATTTGAATTGATAAGCACTCGGCCATTAATTTTTCCATGAGCGCGCTGCGCAAAACCCACTAAGCTGTTTAGCTGATCTTGACTAACATTGATAGTTTGTTTGTGGCTTCTATTTCTGACACTGTCACTAAGTTGCTGCATCAGTTTTTTTACTGATTCGGCTTGGTTGACCTGCTCTCCACTATTAGCGATTATCAGTGGTTGTTGTTCGATTGCAGTGACAAAAAGACCCACAACAGTGATGATTATCAGCAGTATTAAAAAGCTAATAGTTTTAATCAGTTTGGACAAGATAGGTACCCTTTTAGGCTTGGTAATTGAGGTGTGTAGTTACCAAAAAAAAACGACTAAACAATTGCCATATCTCCTTTTGACTCAAGCCACTCTTTTCTGTCTGGCGCACGTTTTTTAGAAAGTAACATATCCATCATTTCCAACATTTGGTCGGCATCGTCTACCATTAACTGAACTAACCTACGGGTATTAGGATCCATGGTGGTTTCGCGTAATTGCAAAGGGTTCATTTCCCCCAATCCTTTGAAACGTTGCACATTCACTTTGCCACGTTTTTTCTCTGCGACGATCCGGTCTAGAATGCCTTCTTTTTCACCTTCGTCTAGGGCGTAATACACCTCTTTGCCTATATCAATTCTAAACAGCGGGGGCATCGCCACATAAACATGCCCAGTATTCACTAAGGTTCTAAAATGTTTAACGAATAATGCGCATAGTAAGGTGGCGATATGGAGACCATCAGAGTCAGCATCGGCCAAAATACAAATTTTATCATAACGTAGACCACTTAAATCTTCTGAATCAGGATCAATCCCTAAAGCCACAGAAATATCATGAATTTCTTGTGAAGCGAGTACCTGAGACGAGTCTACCTCCCAACTGTTCAGGATTTTCCCACGCAGTGGCATAATAGCCTGAAACTCTCGGTCTCTGGCTTGTTTTGCAGAGCCTCCAGCAGAATCCCCTTCTACTAAAAATAATTCTGAACGACTGGTATCTTGAGTCGAACAATCAGTGAGTTTACCGGGTAAAGCAGGACCCTGCGTGACCTTTTTACGGGCTACTTTTTTACTTTGACGCAAACGGGTTTGAGCATTGTTAATACACATATCGGCCAATAACTCAGCAACATCGGTATGTTGGTTAAGCCATAAACTAAAAGCATCTTTAACTACACCTGATACAAATGCTGCTGCTTGACGTGAAGACAAGCGTTCTTTTATTTGACCTGCAAACTGTGGATCTTGCATCTTGGTAGATAAAACATAACTACAGCGATCCCAAATGTCTTCTGGTGTGAGCTTGACTCCCCGTGGCATTAAGTTTCTAAATTCACAAAACTCACGCATCGACTCTAACAAGCCTTGGCGTAAACCATTAACGTGTGTGCCGCCTTGTGCCGTTGGAATCAGGTTTACATAACTTTCGGTGATCATTTCACCACCTTCAGGCAGCCACATAACCGCCCA
Organism: Paraglaciecola sp.; assembly: GCA_034111205.1. Taxonomy (GTDB): domain Bacteria; phylum Pseudomonadota; class Gammaproteobacteria; order Enterobacterales; family Alteromonadaceae; genus Paraglaciecola. The sequence goes on from JAWUXT010000028.1 coordinate 8,896, forward strand.
ATCTGCCGCTTCGGTGTTACCTGAAATGGCACCGATAAAGGGGTTATCCTCTGGTAAAGTTACATATTCTTTTACTGATTGATAAAGATAGTCACGTAAGCCATCTTCGAAATACCATTCGGTGCTTTCATTGTTAACTTTATCATCAAATCGAATGCGTAAGCCCGGACATAACACCGCTTTAGCACGTAACACATGCAAAAGTTTAGTGACAGAAAATTTGCTTGAATCAAAGTATTTAGGGTCAGGCCAAAAGTGTACTTTGGTGCCGGTGTTGCGTTTACCACAGGTATCAACAATTTCTAACTCTTGAACTTTGTCACCGTTTTCAAAGGCAATTTGATGCACGTTGCCATCACGACGAATATTCACTTCTACCCTTTTGGATAAAGCGTTGACCACAGAAATGCCGACGCCGTGCAAGCCACCAGAAAATTGATAACTTTTATTCGAAAATTTACCACCCGCGTGTAATTTGGTCATGATCAACTCTACCCCGGAAATACCTTCTTCAGGGTGAATATCTACAGGCATACCGCGGCCGTCATCTGTGACTTCAATGGATTGGTCTGCGTGTAATACCACTCGTATCGAGGTAGCAAATCCACCTAGGGCTTCATCTACACTGTTATCAATGACTTCTTGGCTTAAATGGTTGGGGCGTGTGGTATCGGTGTACATACCGGGCCGGCGTTTTACAGGGTCTAGGCCGTTTAATACTTCAATAGCGTCTGCGTTATATTCGTTTGACATAATTCTTACTCAGAGCTCTTACTCAGAGCTCTTATTATTCGAATGGTGGTTGTGCGGGAATCCCTACAGCTTATTATAGGTATTATGTGCCATCAATAAACATGTTATACCAAGCTTCAATTAGTCTTGCAGTAGAAACCTAAAAATATCTGGTAAGAATCGTTGAAAATCTAGAAAACTATGATCTCCACCTTGTTCTATGCTCAATTTATAGTCTTGGTATTTGGTTTCTGCCTGACGATAGTCCAAGGTTTCGTCAGCCGTTTGTAATAGTACCCAATAATCAGATGTAGGCTTCAACGATGGGGTATCCAACTGACGAAGTTCCTCAATATGTTTATTTTCCAATAAAAAAGGATGTTGGGTATGTGGGTTCATATGTTCACCTAAAAAGTCGACTAATAACTCAAAAGGTCGCACCGCGGGATTGATCAAGACTGCTTTGCCTGAATATTTTTCTACCATAAATGTGGAGAAAAACCCGCCTAGTGAGCTACCAATAAAACGTAACTTTTTGCCTTCATGCCCAGCGATTAGCCGTTCTATAATAGCCTGTGCATCATTAGGATAATTAGCAAGTTGTGGAATTTCTATGGGTAATTCAGGATAGTAAGCCTTTACGTACTCAAGCGTTTGACGTGCTTTTTGAGACTCTGGAGAACTAAGAAATCCATGAAGATAAATAACAACGTATGACAAGGTTAGATTTGCTCTTCTAATCGATGAATTGAAGTACTTATTTGACCATTTTCCTGCAGATTAATCACCCTATAGCCCGGCATTAAATCAGTTGTAGCAAAATACTCCTTGTTTGCAAACTGCCAGCAGGTAGAGGGACAAGCTAAATATACACACTGGTCTCTATACTGCTCAATCGCCATATGAATATGCCCGTATACGACCGCTCGTACTGACTTATGCTCTGTTACAACAGCATTAAAGCTTTGGCGGTTTGTCCATTCATGCTTGTCCATCCAGCCGCCACAGGGAATAGGATGGTGATGAGATGCTATTAAGTGGTAATCGTTTGGGTGCAGGCTTAAATATTTGCTTAAAGAAGTCAGGCTAGCTTCTGATATGTGGCCAATAGTATGTTGCTGTTGGGTGTCTAATAAATGTATATGCCATTGATTAGGCAAAACTATCCGTGGATTACTCAACCACAGATACTCGTTAAGAATATTTGTCTTTAGCTGCGATTGGTCGTCATGGTTACCAGGAATAATTGCAATTTGGCAGTCCATTTTTGATTCCTGGATTAGCTTAGAAAAATGTTGGTAACTTTCTCCAGAGCCATCACCAGTTATGTCACCCGTTACTAACAATACACCTGGCTGATGTACTTTGACCTCATCCAATATGCGTTTTAAGCTTCGAAAAGGGTTGACGCTGTTATAGCCATTCTTTTGAGGATCAGCGAATAAATGACAATCCGAAATTTGTATGATTTTCATTATTTAATAAATTAGGCTTCAGAAGAATGTAGGTGTTTGCTTTGAGTTAAACAAAATTGCACCCATTCAGCTAAGAACAAATTAACCATTTCTTTTTCGTTTTTCTGATACATCTTGGTATTCGGGTATTGATAACTAGGCTTCAGAGAGCCGATATTCTGTGCGCTGATCACTTCTGCCATTTTTGCATCGTGATATAGCCTCACTTGAACCACTGGACGTAAAAACTCATATTCTATTTGACCTATTTGACCTATTTGACTTTTTTGTGACATTTCTAAGGTGCTAGTGTAGCGGCTACAATCGATGATTTTAATGGTGTACTGTAAACTAGCATTCACATGAAACTGATATTCTAAATCTTCTGTATCGCAATCAGGAAGCAACCTTAATAAACGTCCATAGTTAACCTCACACACCTGATGCATGTTGGCTAACTTAGGAACATATTTTCGACCTATCTCTTTAGTCATGTGACCATTTTTCCAAAACTTGTTGTTTATTCATAGCAAACCACTGCAAAGCAATAAGTGAAGCAGCATTATCGATTTTACCTTCGTTTATCCAATCAAATGCTACAGATGAAGGCACTCGGTGCACTAAAATATCTTCACTTTCATATTCTAACCCATGCACACCCTTAGCGTCACTTGCATCTACCAAACCTATATAGATATGTAAACGTTCAGTGGTGCCACCCGGACTAGACAAATAGCTCAAGGCTTTGTGTAACTTTTTTATATCAAGTCCAGCTTCTTCTTTTGCCTCTCGCAAACAGACGTCTTCAGGCGTTTCGCCTTCATCAATAATACCTGCCACTACTTCAAGTAACCAAGGCGAAGTGGAGGTCGGGATTGCGCCAATACGCACTTGCTCAATCATTACGAATTCATCTAACACTGGATCGTATGGCAAAACTGCAACGGCATGGCCTCGTTCAAAAACCTCTCGGACAACAACATCGCTCCAGCCGCCTTCAAACAATTTATGCTTAAAAGCATATTTAACCATTTTAAAGAAACCTTGATATAACGTTTCCTTGCTTAATATTTCTACATCTTTAACTGAAAATTGTTGAATTTTTTGTTGACCTTTTTGCAAACTTTTCTCCGACTATTAGAGTACTAATCGTTTGGTTATATAGACCATAACCAAACGATTCAAAACGTAAGACTAGCATAACGAAGTTTCATGTGCTTCGCGCTTAGGGTCTGTTAATTCATAATATTCTGTTACACTTGAGGCCTTGGTGTTACTACAAAGCAATATTACTTAGCACTTGATTTGCTTAGACTTTACCCATACATATAAAATATATTTTCGAAGATGTGTACCTTGCATTGGGTACATGGCTAAGATCGGATAAAGAACCACATAGGACTACCAATGAAAAAAATATTTTTGTCGTCGATGATCTGCATGGGGATCAGCATGGGGCTTTCTACGTCAGTGTCTGCTGATGATCTGTACCAAGTTTATCAAATGGCAGTTGAAAAAGATCCTACTACCAACCGTGCTAAAGCTGACAGAGATGCCGCTTTTGAAGGTATATCTATAAGTCGAGCAAGATTATTGCCTCAAGTTTCTGGCTCTGTTAGTTATACAGATAGCACATCAGAACAATTCGACTTTCAACCAGCACCCGAAACTGCCCCGGTAGGAACGCCACCTTTTATAAACATAGTTGAAAGTGATTCGAAGAACATAGGTCTAGGTTTAAATCTGAGCTTGTCGATTTACGATAGGCAAAATTGGGTGGCTTTATCACGTGCTGAGAAAGTGGCCCATCAAAGTGACACAAATTATGCGTTGTCTAAACAAGATTTGATTATTAGAACAACTGATGCTTACTTAGCAATATTGCGAGCCAAGGACAGCCTAATTTTTGTTCAAGCCGAAAAACGTGCTATTGAACGCCAACTAGAGCAAACCAAACAACGATTTAATGTCGGGTTAACCGCCATTACAGATGTACATGAAGCCCAGGCCAACTTTGATAATACTGTGGCTCAAGAAATAATTACTGAAAACGTAGTTGAATTACGCTTAGAACAAATGCGTGAAATTACAGGAAAGTATCACGATAAATTATCTGTTCTAAATACAGAAAATTTTAGTGCTACTCGCCCTTCACCCGAAGGCGTTGATAATTGGTTAAAAATTGCGGAACAAAAAAATCTTGATCTTATGGTCAGAAGTTTTTCAAAAGACATCGCAAAAGACGACATTGCGTCAGCTAAAGCGGGGCATTATCCAACGCTTTCGTTGAGCGGTAGTTATGGTAGAAACGATACCGAGATAAATGGTAACACTAACTTTCCAGCCAGAGACAATAACTCAATAGGTTTGAGTTTAAGTGTTCCGATTTACTCTGGTGGAGCAGTTAGCGCCCAGACTGCCCAAGCTAGATACCGATTTGTGGCGGCCAGTGAAGACTTAGAACTGGCTTACCGTTCCACCGTTCGTTCAGTGCGCTCCGCATACAATGATGTGATTGCTTCTACCTCGACCATTCGTGCTTTGCAACAAGCTGTTGTTTCAGCAGACAGTGCATTAAAAGCCACTGAAGCGGGTTTTGATGTAGGAACTAGAACGATAGTAGACGTGTTAAACAGCACCAGAAACCAGTTTGACGCTAGGCAGCGACTGGCTAGTGCTCGTTATGATTTTATCAGTGCGATACTAGATTTGAAACGTGCATCAGGCAATCTAACCGAACAAGATTTAGTCGACATCAATCGTGGACTGATACCTGCTAAAGTTAGCTAATCATAATCAGTATGTTTTCAAGGGTAGCTTTTGCTGCCCTTTTTTACTGTTCTATGAAAACGTTTCTAATATAAGTCAATAATTGATAACCCATGACTATTTCATCATTTGTTATGCATTTATATTCAACGGCGTTAATACATTACACACCAAAAGAAATATTGATAATTGATTGACAGCTAAGTTCAATCGAATAATCTAGCGCCGATTTCACTAATTTTCTGAGACCCGTTTCCCCATATGAAAGCTTTGACCCTACAAGCCAAATTTATTCAAATTCGCTCAAATAAATTATTCGAAATTTTTGTAGTGACTGTTATTATTTTTTCTGCCTTATTGGTTGGGGTTAAAACCTATGAAATATCGGGCACTATGTACAGTATTGCTAAGTTTCTTGATTGGTTTATTAGTGCTTTTTTTCTAACTGAAATTACCATCCGGTTTTTGGCCGAACATCGTAAGCGAGATTTTTTCAAAAGCTTCTGGAATCTCTTTGATACTCTGATTGTTATCATTAGCTTGATCCCTGCAGATGATACTGAGTTGGCATTGGTTGCAAGGTTAGTCAGAGTATTTAGAGTGCTCAGAATGATTTCTATCATCCCTGAACTCAGAATTTTATTAGTCTCATTAATAAAAGCGATGCCACAACTTGGTTATGTGATGTTGTTGATGTTTATTATCTTCTATATTTATGCTGCGGTGGGTAGCACCTTGTTCGCCACTATTAACCCGGATTTATGGGGTAATATCATTATCTCACTGCTGACCCTTTTCAGAGTTATGACCTTTGAGGATTGGACCGATGTTATGTACGAAACGATGGAAGTTTACCCCTTAAGCTGGATATTTTACCTGAGCTTTATTTTCTTCACCGCTTTTGCTTTTTTAAATATGGTAATCGGCATTGTGGTGAATGTTATGGAGCAAGAAAATGCGAATGCTCGTGCTGAAGCATTGGAAGAAGAGGGTGAACCAAGTCTTAAAGAAATATCTCAGCAAATATCCCAATTACAATTACAGATGTTATCTATGAACGACAGAAAAGACGCTTAATATTAATTGTATTAAGTGTTAAGTTTCGCTAAATACTGATATTCCATTAGAAGCTTAGGTGACATAAAAACATTGTATATTTTGACCAAACACAGATGTTTTAAATCGTAATATGTTTAAAATTTTTTCATCAAACATATAAGCCCAACTGACTAATATGTTGATTTTTAACAACACTAGTCCAAAATAGCGATATTAGCGTAGGTATATTCTATGCAGCAAATATGCTTTCATCCCTACATAACATCACCAAGAGTTTTTCATGAAATACCAAGGTAGCCCTACTTTTACCCATAGCCAAAACGATAAAGTCGGCGTGTTAGTCACAAATCTGGGTACACCCGATGCGCCTAAAAAAGTTGAATTAAAACGTTATTTAAAGGAATTTTTATCTGATCCCCGAGTGGTGGAAGTGCCAAGATTACTGTGGTGGATGATTTTAAATCTAGTGATTCTGAATATTCGACCTAAACGTTCAGCCATGGCTTATGAAACTGTTTGGACTGAGCGCGGCTCACCACTTTTGTATCACACTCAAGATCAAGCCAATGCTTTGCGAGATAGTTTGAAACAGCGGTATGGCGATAATGTAGTGGTAGAATTTGCTATGCGTTATGGTTCGCCTTCGGTTGATTCAGTGGTCGACAAAATGTTACAGCAGGGTGTAAGAAAATTAGTTGTATTGCCCTTATATCCTCAATATTGTGCCTCAACTACCGGTTCAACTTTTGATGCGATTGCCCAGAGTTTCAGTAAAAGACGTTGGATCCCTGAATTGCGTTTTGTTACACATTATCATGACAATGCAGATTATATAAAAGCAGTGGCACACAAAATTCAAGCTCATTGGGACAAACATGGTAGGGCAGATAAATTAATCTTTAGCTATCACGGTATTCCTAAGCGTTACTTGTTAAATGGTGACCCTTATCACTGTGAATGCCATAAAACTTCAAGGCTTATCGCTGAAGCTTTAGGTCTAAACGATAAAGAACACTTTACTAGTTTCCAATCTCGTTTTGGACGAGAAGAATGGTTAAAACCTTACACTGATGAATCACTTAAGGCATTTCCAGAGCAAGGGGTTAAATCCGTGCAAGTTGTTTGTCCAGGATTTTCTGCTGATTGTTTAGAAACGATTGAAGAAATTGGTGAAGAAAATCGTGATTATTTTCTTGAAGCGGGTGGAGAGCGTTATGAATATATTGCTGCTTTAAATGCAGATGAAACTCATATTCAAGCGCTTACGACATTGCTGGAGTCACATTTACAAGGTTGGGCAATGACCCCTGAAAGTACTCAACTGAGAGATGAATTAGCTAAAGCTAAAGGTGCTGAGAAGTAAACAGGCTCAGATTTGCTAAACGTCATACAGGACCGATTGGTCAGCTTGTGTTAACATAATATTTACATTGTTTATGTTACTCATTTTGCCACAAGTACATAATTATAGAGTACTTATTAGATAATAATCAGAAAAGCTGCGCAGACACTTTATGGGTGGATAACGCGGATGCAGAACAGGAACTTCCATGTCTACACAAAACCTCACTGACCAAGCTTTGGTCCACACCCCACTTTTTACCAATGATGCTACCGTTATGGGCATTTTGGCAATATTATTGGGTTTAGTGTTTTACACTGCCAATAGCCAAGCTTCTTTTTGGCGTAAGTTTTATATGTTTGTGCCATCGGTTTTACTTTGTTATTTCTTGCCTTCATTATTAAATACTTTTGGCTTAATCGATGGCGAGAACTCCCAGCTTTATTACGTGGCTTCTCGTTATCTACTGCCTGCCTGTCTAGTATTATTAACCATTAGTGTCGATTTAAAAGCGATTGCTAAGTTAGGCAGCAAAGCGATTATTTTATTTTTCACAGGTACCTTAGGTATCGTGATAGGTGGGCCAATTGCTCTGCTTGTGGTGGCGTCTTTTTTCCCCGAGTTGTTAGGAGTAGACGGCCCCAACGCAGTTTGGCGAGGCATGACAACCGTAGCAGGCAGTTGGATTGGGGGTAGTGCCAACCAAGTCGCTATGAAAGAAATTTATGGCGCTGGCGACCAAATGTTTTCTGCCATGGTGACGGTAGACATCATAGTGGCGAATTTATGGATGGCCGTGCTGTTAATTATGGCGGCAAATGCGAAAGCCATTGATGCCAAAACGGGTGCCGATACCTCAGCAATTGATGAACTTAAAGAAAAAGTAAAGAGTTTTGAAGCTAAACATTCTCGGATCCCCAGCTTAACTGACATTATGTTGATTGTAGCTGTGGGGTTAGGCGTAACAGGTTTTGCTCATATGTTTGCGGATACTATTCAGCCGTATTTTGTTGAACACTTCCCTGACTCAATAAAGCTTAGTTTCCATAGTAAGTTTTTTTGGATGATTGTTTTTGCTAGCACAGTTGGCGTGGCACTGTCTTTCACTAAAGTTAGACAGCTAGAAGGAGCTGGCGCTTCAAAGATAGGCTCCGCTTTTCTATATATTTTAATTGCGACCATAGGCATGAAGATGGATGTGACTATGATTGCAGATCAGCCTTTATTCTTTGTGATTGGTGCAATTTGGATGTTAATCCATGCGTCGCTTATGTTGATTGTTGCTAAGTTAATCAAAGCGCCATTATTCTATATGGCGGTAGGTAGCCAAGCTAACGTTGGCGGTGCAGCTTCAGCGCCTATTGTAGCTTCTGCTTTTCATCCTTCATTGGCACCTGTTGCCGTAATGTTAGCTGTATTTGGCTATACAGTGGGCACTTATATGGCTTGGTTCTGCGGGCAAATTTTGCAAAGTATTAACTGAGTTTATAAATTATGAATCAAACTCCCCAAGCACCTAAAGCTTTGCTTAGGGCACAAAAGCTAGCTAATTTGACCGACAGTAAGGTGCGCATACCTTTTATAGGTGTTCGCTTGGGATTAGACTTTTTAATTGGTCTTATCCCGGTGATAGGCGATGTGATAATGGTTGGTGTTTCTTTGAACATTGTTGCTATGGCGAAAAGCATAGAGGTGCCGCGAGCTTTAAGGATCGCGATGCTAAAAAATATCGGTATTGATTTTCTGCTGGGCTTAATCCCGTTTGTGGGTGATGTGGTGGATTTATTTTATAAATCTAACCAAAAAAACGTGCGCATTATGGAAAAGTGGTGGGTTAGCCAGAACCACCAACAAATCCAATCAAACAGCCAGCAAGCTGTTCAAGACTGGGAAAAGTCCCAGGACAGCTAGATCTTGATTTATTCGGAAATGCTGCAAGTCTTTAAATCTTCTAATTTGATAACAGCTAAACATGCCTTATTGGTTGCTGATAGCACTACTTTAGGTGCGCAGTTGGCATTAAATGCTTCTTGCCAACGGGCAGCACATAAACACCACTTATCTCCCGCTTTTAATCCTGCAAATTCATATTGTGGCATTGGAGTAGACAAATCATTACCTCTGGATTTTGAAAACGCCAGAAAATCTTCGGTCACCACTGCACACACACTGTGATTTCCATGATCACTGGAAGGCACGTAACAAAAACCTTCACGAGTAAACCCGGTATTACCACAGCAAAGTTTTAATGGTTGGTCTAATACATTTTTTTCATTTGGCATAGATATTCTTAGATAATCCAATTGCGTTAGTATGATGACAGATTATACCAGTCTTTAGGTTTAGTAACGGACTTGATGAAATTAGCTATGTAAATTGATGACACAACTTTACTATATCAGTACTTATGAAAATGAAACTGTATCTTATTATTTGCGTAAACTTGTAGTTAGCGTTCGTGGCTTTAAGTGATGCCAAGGCTAACACAGCAACATATTTCTGTTGTTGTGTTAGCCATCAACAAGAGGAACGGCCTGCCGTGTTCTTCTTTCTTGTATATTCCGGTGATAGTGGACACATGTTGCTTTGCTATGTTTTAGGGATTAATTCAAGTAAGGGGGGTAGTTGTCTAGCTTATCTGGGGTGGGTGATGTCTAGTTTAACTACACTTTTACTCTGTCGAATTTTCCGGCCAATGAGCTGCACTTTGTTAGACTAAAGTCTAATATCACCACTAATTTTAATTCGGTAAGGTTTGTTCTCATACCAAATCGACCTTGAATATGAGCTAACGTGAAAATAAAAATAACCCGCATATCTATGCTCACACTATTCACATCCACTGTGTTTGCCAACAATAAAAGTTACAAATCCAGTTATCTAAAGCAGGTCAGGAAATTTTTGACATGGTCAACAAAGGTAAGTTTGACGCTATTGCATAGTATAAAAACTCGTCAGAAGTAAAATAACATTCAATATGCATCATCAGGTTTTCGGATAACCCTTGGTTTATCAAGTAATAATAAAGGGAACCTGTAGTAACGGAAAAATAAAAACACGTCGATGTCACTCAGAGTTTTGCGGTATCTGAATACATCAGCATGCAACATTATCATTTGAGGAAGCAATAAGTGAATTTTTTGAACAATATGAAGCTGGGCAAAAAAATATATGCGGGCTATATCATAATATTGATTTTGATGACAAGCGTATCAGCTGTTGTTTACTCAAGTATCACCTCGATAATTGACGCCTCTAAATGGGTTAATCACACCTATGTGGTGATCCGTACTGGCGAAGATGTATCAGGTTCAATGGTGGACATGGAGACCGGTCAGCGAGGTTTCATGGTGACCGGAAAAGACGAATATCTGGAACCATACAATAACGGTAATACACGTTTCGACAGCTTAATTAAAAAAGGACAGGAGCTGACTAGCGATAACCCGGTTCAAATTAAGCGTTGGAAGGAAGTGGCAGGGTTAAAAGCCCAATGGCTGCAAGAGGTGGCACAACCTGAAATTGAAGCCAGGCGACGAGTGTCTTTGGGTGCAAGTGCCACAGCTAACTTCAAAACGATATCAGCTCGCACAGTGGGTAAAGATATTTTTGATGGTATCCGTGGGGTTTTGGCTAATTTAGAAGCTAAATTTCAACAAGCTAATAGTACTCAAGGCGCCCATCTTATAACCTTACTAACTCTAGACTTAGTCAATATGGAAACCGGGCAACGCGGTTTTCTTCTCACCGGAAAAGAAGAATCATTAGAACCTTATAACGACGGACAGAGAAGCTTCCAGCAAAATATCGAAAAATTGGGCTCAGTACTGCAAGGCACCTCGGTCACCCGCGACCAGACACTAGAATTGCAATCCAGAGTCAACAATTGGCTCAGCCAAGCGGCGCAACCGGAAATAGACGCACGACGCGAAATGAACCGCTTCTCTACAAGCATTGACGATATTGCCATCATGATGGAACAAGGCAAAGGCAAATTATTAATGGATACCATTCGCGCGCAAATAAGAGAAATCGTTGCAGAGGAAGAAAAGCTAATTATCGTCAGAGGAGACCAACAAACAGCGTCATCGGCCATTGGCATAGGCGTAACCATTATTGGAACACTAATCGCGATCGCTTTAAGTAGCGCTATTGCATTTTTCATTGTTCGCGGGATTATGCAGCCAATTAATGCAACCAACACCATTTTGAAAAGTATTACCGAACAAGGCGATTTAACCAAACGAGTAACGATTACCTCAGGAGATGAAATAGGCGAGATGGGTGGATATTTCAATACTTTCGTGTCTAAGCTGCAAGGCATAATCAGGGAAATTGTTGAATCTGCGACTCAGCTTTCGGTGGCGGCCGAGCAAATGTCTAAGGTAGCTGCTGACACCAATGAAGGACTCAACAGGCAAAATAGCGAAACAGTGCAAGTGGCGACGGCAATGACCGAGATGGCTGCCACAGTAGATGAGATCGCACGTAATTCACAGAGTGGATCTGATGCAGCAAGTAGCTCAGATAAGGAAGCAAAATCAGGCAATCAGGCAGTATCAATGACCATCAAGACCATCAACGAATTGGCAGAGGATGTTGAGAATTCGGCAATGATATTAGAAAATTTGAAAGGAGATTCAGAAAATATAAGCGCAGTACTAGATGTAATAAAAAACATTGCCGCTCAAACCAACTTACTCGCCCTTAACGCGGCAATTGAAGCGGCCAGAGCGGGTGAACAAGGACGCGGTTTCGCAGTGGTGGCCGATGAAGTGCGCACACTTGCTCAGCGCACACAAAATTCAACCAGTGAGATTGAAAACCTTATCTCAGCATTGCAAAAAGGGGCCGAATCGGCTGTTAATGCAATGCAACAAAATAGAACTAAGGCTGCAGAAACTGTAGAGCAAGCAGCCCAAGCCGGCGAATTTCTGGAATCTATTACTCAAGGGGTTTCAACCATTCTGGATATGAACAGCCAAATCGCAGTTTCGTCGGAAGAGCAAGCTGCGGTTGCGCAAGAGATTAATAGAAGCATTGTCAGTATCCAGAGCATTTCTGACGAAACCTCGGTCGGGGCAACACAGACTTCAGAATCCAGCAAAGAGGTGACAATATTAGGTAATCGTTTGCGCAAGTTGGTGGAGCAGTTTCGAGTATAAATAAACGTCTCTCGGTATTGGTGTGTAATCGATATGAAGCTATTAAGGCAAAGGCTACAATGCTGTGGCCTTTATTCATTATCGTTGAGCTGCTAAGTAAGCAACACCCGTCACTGTAGTCTGGGTCATCAATAATTACGCTTTCAAAAAATCGTGGTGGCATTTGCTTCTTGCCAATATTGTAAAAACAGATTCAAAAAAATTTGGGAAACAAATCACATGTTTAGATTAACTTCGCGTTCCATGTTTATCATGGTTCCATTTATCACTTTAAGTCACGTCGTGAATGCCGATAATTTTATGATTTATGGTCAAGGACATTTATCTGCTGATAGTGTTGATGATGGGGAGGTTTCTAGCGAGTTTGTCACCAGTAGCTCGTCTCGCCTTGGCTTCAAAGGTGATTACCAAATCACCGATAAATTAAAAGTGATTTTTCAATATGAAACAGGGGTAGACCTGACTGCGCAAGGGGGAAACGATGGCAACGGAGGCGCAGAATCATCAGGGCAAATTTTCACCAAAGGACGTCCAAGTTATGTTGGGCTAAGCGGTGAGTTTGGTAAAATATTAATCGGCCATATGCCGGCACTTGATCAATGGGCAAACGATTATAATCTGTTTGCCGATCAGGTAGGCGATTTGGGTAATCTGTGGGAAGGATCAGGCATTCCAGGACGGTTAGACAATGTAATTTATTATGAGTCGCCCGATATTAACGGTGCATCTGTTGCCGTCACTTATGTGCCCGAAGAGGGAAAAGACAATACTGATAATTTAATTGTCAAAGGAAACTACCACATTTCCAGGCTGAAAATTGGAGCGGCATTTGCCAGCATTGGCCAAGGCACTGCGTCCTTAGTCGAGCACACTGCCTTAGCTCTCACGATTGGATACGACTTCGGACGTTTTAGTTTGGGCGGTGGGGTCCAACATGAAAGTGACATTCGAGGTCTTGCAGGTGATGATCGCAGCAGTTATAGCTTCGGCGGTAGCGCCAAGATTGGTGACAAAGGGACGATTAAATCCCAGTTCGCAGTAAGCAGTGGAGAAGGTGAAAATAGCGATGCAAGGCAATTTGCCATTGGATATGACTACGCCTTAGATGAAGATACTACGCTATATATTGCTTACGCCAGAACCAGCAATGACAGCAACGTTAATTTCAGCTCGAACGGTAAGGGACACGGTGACAAGATTGTTCCCGCCTTTGGAAACGACCCAAGTGCTATCTCCTTAGGGATTGTGGCTAAATTTGATCTAAGTTTCCCGCTGTAAACTGACTGCCCGCTTAGCAGAAAGTAAAGAAAGGAATAAGATTAAGTCAATAGATGATGACTGGCGCATACTCATGCAGGCCAACCGATACTTTAGTGAACGCCATATTTAATTTTGAATACAGAGCATATGTCTAACCGAATGTTAGACTAGGCCCGTTGGTTGAATCGACCTGCTGTGTTTCGTTATCATAAATCACACCCACATAAAAAGACGGGCGAGTGCATTACACGATGGAAAGTAAGCTTTTGCTGAATGAGTAATCATGTGCACTTGGTTTTACATGTCGATGTATTAAAAGCTCAAGGCTGGTCAGATAAACAAGTCTTGGCGTTATGGCATACTGTTTACAAAGGCACTTTACTCACCCAAAAATTCATGCAGGACGAAACGTTAAGCCAAGCTGAGTTGATATCTCTGAATGAAACCATCGAGATTTATCGCAAGAGGCAGTCAAATTATTATGGATGGCCTATTAAAGTTTACTATAACCTTAACCGCACCACCGCATTGCTCACAGGTTTCAATGTCGATGTTAAAAAACCGTTTAAGTCTTTGCGCCTTTGTGCCCAATGGTTTGCCATCGATTGGTGTTTTTGTGCCCGTGTTTTTTCCTGCCCTGTCGGCAAGGCTTGTTTAGTCTTATTTCGTAAGGCTGGTGTTATTGTCACGCGGTGCCGACTGTTTGGTGGAGGGCCACCCCGTACAAATACACCATGAAACCTAGTGAAAACTATCGGGGTCAGAACAAGATTAAATCGAAATTATTTTTGAAATTTATCAACGGAGAACTTTCTGTCTTTTTCGCTCAAAACAATTAAATCGATAAATCGATAGGGTCAGTGACGTTGATTTGTCCAACATTGAATGACCGCTCAAAAGTTGGTTTGATTCAGTTGTGTGAGTTACAAACATTAACTCACTGTTTCAAACTTTAATATGCTTTTACATCAAGTGTCAGAACCAATAACTGAAGCTTCTTTTTATTTGGCGTGTAAGGTAAGTTATGCTTGCGCAATAAAATTACTGCCTGATGTTAAGGTCGAGTCCAGCATGGATATCTTGACTATGAAAGACTGCTGGATAGAAGATAAAGCGTTTCAATAAGATTACCCAAGCACTTTTTTGATGTTGAAAGATTTCAAAAAACACCAGCCTATAATAATTACCGTAAACGTTATTGGCTAAATTAAATGATTATCACCATAAGTTTTCGCTTTTGGCAAAACTCAATATCAAAGAAGAGTAATTATGAAAATATACGACACCAAAACTGCTCCCTCGCCAAGACGGGTTCGCATTTTTTTAGCTGAAAAAAATATCCCAATGGAATATGTACAAGTTGATTTGCAAAAGGGTGAAAATATATCTCCACAAATGCGCGCAAAAAATCCGGTGGGTAAAATACCTATTCTAGAGTTAGACGACGGCACCTGTATCAGTGAAGGCGCATCGATTTGCTTGTATTTTGAAGAGTTGTATCCAGACATCAATCTGTTGGGTGAAGACGCCCTAGAAAAAGCCAGCATAGACATGTGGCACCGGCAGGTTGAATTGTACTTTTTTGGTCAGGTAGGTATGTGTTTCCAACATACAACCGGTTATTTCAAAGATCGTATGACACCCGTTAAAGAATACGGCGAAGTAGCGGGTAAAAACGCGGTAGTTTTTCTTAATGTATTAGAGAAACGTTTATCTGAGTCTGAATTTATTGCCGCTGACCGATTCACCATTGCCGATATTACTGCTATGTGTGCAGTCGATTTTGCCCGAGTTGTGGGTATTAAAATTACTGATGAACAAACCAATTTAAAACGCTGGTATAGCGCAGTGAGCAGTCG
>JAWUXT010000029.1:0-7713 GCA_034111205.1 Paraglaciecola sp.
GTGGATGCTAGAATGTTCTTTTTCATGAATAAACTACCTATAGATGCGTCAAGGATAAAACGTTAAAAGGAAATAATTTGTCTGGGCAGGATAATAAGTAAATATGAATCTAAATGCAAATGATTCTCAATAAGTATTTGCGTTTGTTGTGAATTGTTGAATCAAATAATCGATATCTACCAAATATAGAAATTCATTCATAGTAGCCACTACGGCTCTACCAATTATCGGGTCGCTGTCGTCAACTAAGGCATCCATGGCCGCCATCATCTCGCCTAACTCAATTTCACCTGCTGAGAACAGCGCTTCAATATTAAACAGTAAGGATTTTTTCTCTCGCACATTTAATACTGACATATCCTTAAGTAAGGCTGAGAATTGCTCAGTTGACACTTTCCAGCGCATATAACCCATGGCGTTTTCGTTGGGGAAAATCCAATCTGCATCAGCAAGTTCGCTAACGGTTATTTGGGCTTCATTTAGGAACAAATTAGTGCGAGATACTTTACCGTTTTTCTTATAACGAATAGCAAGGGGCACAATCCAAGTTTGCGATTCGACTTCTGCACCTTTAAGGTGATATCGAGACTGGCTAACCTCTCCATTTGCAGCAAACTCAATTAATGGATAGCTCGGCTGCTCTAGGTAAGTTTTCATCATAGCAGGCACATCGAAATCGGCTACAGTGGATAATACTTTCCATAGGTCATCGGCCTGAGCATTTTGCCAAGCGTTGTTTTAAATGTACGTTTGTATGCCTTTTTGGAAGGCTTTTTCGCCTACCATAGACTCGATAAGTTGCAAAATAGACTCACCTTTACTGTAATTTAAGCCGAGTCCATCCATTACATCTGTTTGGCTTTTCACCTCTTTTTTAACCGGCCTTACTGTTGGGCTGGCGTCGGCACCAAATGCACCTTCTTGTACTAATCGTCCTTTAAAGTTTTGCTCTGGGTACAGGTCCATCATCACTTTACTGGCCATCCATGAAGCGAACGCTTCGTTAAACCATAAGTCATCCCACCATGCCATGGTGACTAAGTTGCCATACCACATATGGGCTAATTCGTGGGCAATCACGTTTAATGTGCTGCTTTGTTCGGCTAAGCGGGGTTCGTCTTCAAGTAACAATAAACTACTGCGATAGGTCACTAGTCCAGCGTTCTCCATCGCGCCAAAAGTAAAATTAGGTACGGCTATAAAGTCTAGTTTTTCATATGGATAAGGTGAACCAAAATAACGTTCTAGGTTTTGTAAAATTCCAGCTGTGTTTTTGGCAGCAAACTTGGTTCGCTGAGCCTGACCCTTGGGTGTGTATATTTTACCTGGTACGCTTAAGTTGGGAATATCAAAAGAGTCTAATTCTCCCACCGCTAAGGCCACTAAATAAGAGGGCATTGGTTTGGTTTTATTAAATTCTACTGTCTGCCAACCGTCTTTTAGTGTGCGTTTTTTACTAAAGTATTCGACAAAACGGTATGTTTTTCAGGGGACATGATTGTTACTTGATAAGGTATTTTAAATCCAGGCTCATCAAAACCAGAAAAGCTTGCAAAAAAAGGCGCTAATGCGCCTTTATCTGAACTCAATTGTGTTTAAGCGGTTATAGGAAACTGATAATCCGCTAAGCTTTTTCTCAACGCTAATTTATTGAGTTTACCCGTGGCGGTATGCGGCAGTTCGTCAACAAACACCACATCGTCAGGCATAGATATTTTATGCAGTGTGTTGCTTAAAAACGTTAACAGCTCATCGGTGGTTAAACTTGCTCCTGCTTGACGAACCACTACTAGTAGTGGGCGTTCTGTCCATTTTGGATGGTAACGTCCAATCGCCGCAGCTTCGGCTACGTCTGGATGATTCACTGCTGCATTTTCAATTTCTATGGAACTTACCCACTCACCGCCAGTTTTAATAACATCTTTGGTGCGGTCAGTAATTTGCAAATAACCTTGTGGGTTAATAGTGGCGACATCACCTGTATCAAACCAGCCAAGTTCATCTACAGGGCATCCTTCTGAGCCAGGTACTTGAGATAAACCGTAATAACCACTGCATACCCAAGGGCCGCGGACTTTAAGAGCACCAAAGGCGACACCATCCCATGGTAATTCACGATTACTATCGTCAACGATACGCATTTCAATACCAAACACACCTCGACCTTGTAGACATTGTAAGTCGATCACTTCTTCTTCAGACAAATCTTCCATGCCGGCTTTTTTGCAGTAAATAGTGCCAAGTGGGCTGGTTTCGGTCATGCCCCAGCCTTGGATGACTTCTACACCATGTTGATGTTTAAATCTTTCGATAATGATCCTAGGGCAAGCTGCACCACCTACGCTAGCGCGTGTAAGGCTGGGTATGGTTTTACCTGTTTTATCTAGGTAGTCTAATAAAGCTAACCATATGGTAGGTACACCGGAACTAAACGTGACTTTTTCAGTTTCAATCAGGTTTTGTAGTGATTCACCATCGGCCATTTTAGGCCCTGGCATTACCATTTTTGAACCTGCCATTAATGCTGCATAAGGTGCGCCCCAGGCATTAACATGGAACATAGGCACTATGGGTAAAGTGGTTTCTTTATAAGAAGCCGCAACTACGTCTGGCATACTGCCGCCTAATGCATGCAGAAGTGTCGAACGGTGACTATACACAACACCTTTAGGGTTGCCCGTAGTACCAGAGGTATAACACATGGCGCTGGCAGTATTTTCATCGAATTCAGGCCAATCAAAGGACGTTGACTGCTTACTCAAAAGTGTTTCGTAACAGGATACGTTAGGTAACGTTGTTTTAGGCATGTGGGCTTCATCGGTTAAAATGATATAACCCTCAACCTTAGGAAGATGATCTTTTAGTGCTTCGAGTAAAGGTACGACCAACAAATCAACAAAGATAAACCTGTCTTCTGCATGATTGATAATGTAGTTAACTTGCTCAGGAAACAATTTAGGATTGATGGTATGACACACCATGCCACTACCAGATACCCCGTAATAAAGTTCGAGATGACGATAATCGTTCCAAGCTAAGGTGCCGATACGATCACCAAATTTAGCACCTAGCTCGGCTAAAGCATTAGCCAACTGACGACTACGATTAGCAAAGTCTTTATAAGTATGTCTATGTCTTGGGTTATCTGCTGTTACAGACACAATTTCCGAATCTGGAAAGTTCTTGTCTGCATGTCGTAATATTGAAGAAATCATTAATTGGGAGTTCATCATCAAAGCTTGCATATTATTTCCTTTAAATTAACTAATGTCTTTAAATACAAATGCTGTTCACCACAGTTGACTCCGTATGCTGCGCACTGAGGTCAAGCTGAGCAGAGAAAATAGTAAAATAACTACGTTTTCTTTTTCTCTGGGCGCGGTACTTTGCACTCAGTACTCGGTACTCGGTACTATCTTTGTATTCTGTGGTTAAAAATATTTTGTAGCTATTTACTACCAAGCAGTCACGCCGCCATCGATGGCGATAGTCTGCCCCGTCATATACGAATTACCCGGAGACAAAATCAATAACATGGCATTCACTACTTCTTGAGGGGTAGATAAACGTTTCATAGGTGTACCTCTGGCCAATTGAGCTTGACCTTCTTCTGAAGCATATTCACCTAAAATAGCGGTTGGACTATAGAAGGGGCAAATTGCATTGCAACGCACGCCTTTTTTTGCATATTCCACTGCGGCCGTTTTGGTTAAACCTACTACTGCATGTTTGGCTGCTGCATAAGCGCCACCTTTTGGCGCACCGCCTAAACCCGCTAGAGAACTAATATTTAACACATGGCCTTCGCCTTGTTTCAGCATTGCCTCAATTTGATATTTCATACCAAACAGCACGCCATTCACGTTGACGTTAAATTGGCTGTGTAAAGTATCTTCAGTTAATTTATGTAAGGGAGTTAAATCGTGGGCAATGCCTGCATTGTTGACGCCAATATCCACTCGACCAAACTTTTCTAAGGCTTTGTCGACCATATTTTTACAATCTTGCTCATTGGAAACATCACACAACATCGACATTGCGTTGTCCTGATCGGGTAATGAAGCAAGCGTCTCATCTAAGTTTTGTTGGTTGATATCACTTATCACCAATTTACATCCACGTTTAGCAAGCCCTTGAGCTAACAATCGACCAAAACCGCCTCCTGCTCCGGTAATTAATGCTACTTTTCCTGTGAAATTTAATAACTCATCCATCAAATTGTTCCTGTTCTTTATTTGAAAAAATTTTAATCGGGTATTAATTTAAACCCTTTATAAAACGAACTTATAAAGGATTGGCATTCATAAAGTTTAGTAATACTTCAGCTAGTTTTTCACCTTGATCCTCTTGCAAAAAGTGACCTCCTTTTTCAATCGTCGTATGTGCCTGACCTTTACAGCCTGGGATCAATTTTTGCATTATCTTGTCTCCACCGGCCGTAACAGGATCTGAATCGCTGAAAGCGGTGATAAAAGGCTTATTAAATTGTTGCAGTGTTTGCCAAGCTTTTCTGTTGGCTTCGCTTGCTGGATCTTCTGGTGTGGTCGGAACCAGCAAAGGAAACTGTCTAACACCTGCCTTATAAGTTTCATCAGGAAAAGGTGCGTTATAGGCGGCAAGTACCTCAGGACTGAGTGGCGTAACAGTGGCTCCTTTTATAATCCCTGCCACCGGGAACACTTCTACCTGTTGCGAAAACGTTTGCCAATTTAAGAATGCTTCGCTGGGTGAATGGTCGCCAGTAGGGAGCATTGTGTTGGCTGCCAAAACCCGAGCAAACACATCAGGATGTTCTGCTACCAAGCGTAACCCCAATAATCCGCCCCAATCCTGACAAACTAACGTTATATCTTTTAGGTCTAATTGAATAATGACTTGGCGTACCCAATCAAGATGTCGCTGGTAGGTGTAATCGCTTCTTTCAGTTGGTTTGTCAGACTTTCCAAAGCCAATTAAATCTGGGGCTATTACCCTATAACCTGCTGCAACAATTGGGTCTATCATCTTGCGATACAAGTATGCCCAACTAGGTTCACCGTGCAGCATTAAAACAACATTGGCATCCCTTAGACCTTCATCTACATAATGAAGTTTTAAGGAACCGCCTTCAAAGTCATCAACTTGCAAAAATTGAGGGGGGTAACAAAAGTCTGTTATTTGTTCAAAACAATGTTCAGGAGTAGTCAAAAATTGCAATGGAGTCTCTCAATGTAATGAAGTTGTAAAATATTTGTGTTGTAGAACACCAAAAGTGCCATGAAAAGTCAACTTGCCCAGACTAATGCAAGATTATCTATTTAATGAATAGAAGCAGTGCTTAGGTTAGCTGCACCAATAAAGCCTGTTTATCCTGCAGTATAAAACCAATAAATTAGAATGATTGGGAAGGGTAGCCTAATATCCATCACAAATATTAAGCTGGTAAGAGGTCTACATGAGTCAAGTCGAATCAAAAACAGTCAATAGTGACGCGGTAAACTACGAACTAATTGAAACTCCATCTGCAAATAAAGTTGCGGTGTTGTGGATGCAAAATCCCCCTGTAAATGCATTGTCTAAATCTGTACGTGTTGGACTTATCAAACATTTAAATACGGCTATTGCTGATGAGTCGGTTCAAGTGATAGTCATTTCGTCGAAGCAGAGTTTGTTCTCGGGCGGAGCTGATATCAGCGAATTTTCAGGTGGTGATTTAGAGCCTAATTTGCCAGCAGTGTTAGATGTAATTGAAAATTCACCCAAGCCAGTAGTGGCAGTTTTGAATGGTCCCGCATTTGGTGGCGGTCTAGAAGTGGCATTGTCTTGTCACTACAGAGTGACATTCGCATCTAATAAAGTCGGATTGCCTGAAGTTAACCTAGGTATTTTACCCGGCGCCGGTGGAACACAACGTTTGCCAAGATTGGCAGGGGTTCAGCAAGCGCTAGACATGATTGTCTCTGGTCGCCCAGTTGCTGCTAATAAATTACCTGGTGTATTTGATGTTGTGGTCGATAGTCCAGAAATATTGCTTACGAGTGCATTGTCGTTTTGCGAAAAAGTGATTGCTGATGGCAGCAAAGTGCGTAAAACCTGTGATGTAAAAATTGATGTTAGTAGCGCACCAAAAGAATTATTTGCCCAGTATCGACAAGGTTTAGCGACCAAGGCTAGAGGTTTTTTTGCACCTGAACGATGTATCCAAGCTGTAGAAGCATCGGTTGAATTACCTTTTGCTCAGGGTTTAATTCGTGAAGGCGAATTGTTTATGGAATGCATGCGTTCTAAAGAAGCGCGCGCGCAGCAGCACTTCTTCTTTGCTGAACGTGCCGCATCTCATGTCAAAGATTTTGATAAAGAAACACCAGTAAGAGATATCAAACAAGTGGGTATTATTGGTGCAGGCACCATGGGTGGCGGCATCGCTATGAACTTTGCGAACGCCGGTATTCCTGTGATTATGCTTGAGCTTAAACAAGAAGCTTTAGATAAAGGTTTGGCACTCATTCGTAAGAATTACGAAAACTCAGCGAAAAAAGGCAAACTCACTGCTCAGCAAGTTGAAGACAGAATGGCACTGTTAACAGGCTCCACAGAATACGCAGCATTGTGCAATGTGGACCTGGTGATTGAAGCGGTATTTGAAAAAATGTCGGTTAAACAAGAAGTCTTTAAGGCTTTGGATGCAGTGTGTAAGCCTGGCGCTATTTTAGCCTCTAACACCTCTACGTTAGATATTGATGAAATCGGTGAAGCCACTAAACGCCCTGAAGATGTGATTGGGTTACATTTCTTTAGTCCAGCTAACGTGATGAAGTTGCTTGAAGTGGTTAAAACCAGCAAAACCTCTCCTGAAGTCATCAAAACCACTATGAAGATGGCTAAGAAAATAAACAAGGTTGCTGTATTGGTTGGTGTTTGTTTTGGTTTTGTCGGCAATCGTATGATTGAAGGATATGGTCGTGAAGCCAATCGCATGATGCTTGAAGGGGGCACACCGGAGCACATCGATAAAGTCATTTATGACTTTGGTCTGCCTATGGGCCCTTTCACAATGGGGGATATGGCTGGCCAAGATATTGGGGCCTTTGTACGTGAATCACGCCGCGAATTTATCAAGCATGACCCAAGCTACTGTATCTTAGCTGATAAGCTAGTGGAGCAGGGCAGAGTAGGATTAAAAGTCGGTAAAGGTGTGTACTTGTACGAAGCGGGTAGCCGTAAACCCATTCCTGATCCTAGTGTACTTGAGCTAGCGAAGCAGGTTGCTGCAGATTTAGCTGTGGCGCAACGTGATATCAGCGATCAAGAAATCATCGAACGAATTATCTTTCCAATGATCAATGAAGGTGCGTTGATTTTAGAAGAAGGTATTGCTGCCAAGTCGAGCGATATCGATGTGATTTACGTGTATGGCTATGGCTTCCCTGTTTATCGCGGTGGCCCAATGCAGTACGCTGATGAAATTGGTTTGAAAACAGTATATGACGCAATGTGCAAATATCGCGATGAGTTGGGTGAACATGGTGAAAACTGGTTTGAACCCGCTCCATTATTGAAAAAATTAGCTGAGCAAGGCAAACGTTTTTCTGACATGTAGTCAACATCACTTGTCTTACCATTAACAAATTATAGAATATATTAAAGAGAATATTATGAAAGAAGCAGTCATTGTATCAACCGCTAGAACTCCCATCGGCCGTGCCTATAAAGGCGCATTTAATAATTTGGAAG
>JAWUXT010000030.1:0-10760 GCA_034111205.1 Paraglaciecola sp.
TTACTTCGGGAGTAGGCAGTGAAGGCAATTAAAACCAACACGTTGCGCTTGTTTCTGGCAATCATGGTCATTATGACATCGGGCTTAACCAGCGGCTGTAGTAGCACCTTTGAACCTTGGGTAAAGCCTTATGAACGGGACAATCTAGCCGACCCTATCATGAGCATGAATCGTAACCCTGTCTCGATGTCTTATACTCACCATGCTTATCAAGCGCGTGAAGGTGCAAGAGGCGCCGAAGGTGGAGCAGGAGGCGGTTGTGGCTGTAATTAGACGAAAAATACTCCGATTAATATTTTCAAGTCTTGTGCTCAGCTTATTGGCTTGGCAAGCATATGCTGCCGTGTTACCCCAAGACCGGTCTGATGCGATGTACCACTCCTATCAAGGTGGTGGCATGTCGATTGACGGACCGTCTATTTTGTTACGCAAAAAAATTGGTAATTATGTTTCTGTTTCTGCCAATTATTACGTCGATAGCATTTCTGGCGCATCCATCGACGTATTAGCTACGGCTAGTCCCTATGAAGAAGAACGCACAGAAAATAGTGTTGGGGTTGATTTCCTTCACAATAAAACCTTGATGAGCTTGAACTACACCACCAGTTCAGAAAACGACTTTGAAGCTGAGTCGATTCACTTAGGGGTTAGCCAAGACTTTTTTGGTGACCTCACCACGCTTACTCTTGGATACTCTAAAGGTAACGATGAAGTGGGTAAAACCGGTGATGATAATTTTCTAGAACTGGCAGAACGACAAAATTACCGACTCGGGATCACTCAAGTTATTACTAAAAATATGATATTAGGATTGAGTGTAGAGAACATATCCGATCAAGGGTATTTGAATAACCCTTATCGTTCAGTTCGGTTTTTAGATGCAAGCAGTGCTCGTGGCTATCGTTTTGAAACCGAAGTTTACCCTAACACTCGCAGAAGTAACGCAGCTGCTATCACCGCTAACTATTATTTACCTTATCGCGCTTCGGTGTATGGCGAAGCCAAGGTGTTTTCGGATTCGTGGGGCATCGAAGCGAATACTTTTAAGTTGGGTTATATCCATACCTTTGGTGAAGACTGGATTGTGGAATTGCGAGGGCGGCATTATCAACAAGACAAAGCTGATTTTTATCAGGACTTATATACCCGAAGTGCTGAATTTAATTTCCGCGCTCGGGATAAAGAAATGAGTACCTTTAATAACTTGTCTTTGGGTTTAAGCCTGACTTATGAATTTCAATTTTCAGCGGCAAATTTTTTCAAAAAAAGCACCATCAACCTCGACCTTGATCATGTTAACTATGACTATGATGATTTTAGAAATGTGCTAGCGGTAGATGCACCAATAGGCGCAGAGCCGCTTTATCAGTTTTCGGCCAATATCACACGTTTGTACGTGTCCATATTTTATTAGTGCCCTTTGATTATCCAAAGGCTATAGGAAGTTTAACCGCATGAGTTTTTATTCAGAAAAAGCACCTAAAATTAACTGTGTTCATTGGTTGATATCGTTGCTGGTGGGGTGTTTATTAAGCATCAGTTTAAACGTTAATGCTCAGCAAAGTGAGCTGTTAGCTAAGCAACCAATCAACACTACTGTTACTGAACAATTACAACAACTGAGAAAAGAAGTGGTTGCCCTTAACCGTGATTTGTTTGTGCTAGAAGAGGACTTATTGTTTCCCTCTAGCACTCAGGTAGTGGTCTATCTTTCAATGGATGTGGGTGCCTATTTTAACTTAGATGCGGTTGAGCTGAAGATTGATGACAAGGTTGTTACGTACCACCTGTATACCGAAAAACAAATTCAAGCCTTGTTTAAAGGTGGCGTACAAAAATTACATATCGATAACTTAGCCCAAGGCGAGCATCAACTCACTGCCTTTTTTATCGGTAAAGGACCACAAGATAGAGAGTATAAAAGAGCCACCAGTATCACCTTTACTAAAACTGCAGAGGCTAAATCGTTGGAATTGAGCATTATTGATTCTAGCCTTAAGCAACAGCCTGTTTTTGAGGCTATAGAGCTCTAATATGTTGAAGTGGTTTAATGCGTTAAGTTGTTGTTTTGCTTTGGTGACGAGTTCCCAAATCAATGCCAAAGATGACGCCCAGCAGGTTCAGCATCGCAATTCTGTGGCGCTAGAAAAAGCTTACCAACAAGTATTATACGAATATTATCAAGGCAATTTTTCCTTAGCGTTAACCCAAATGGCTATTTTAGAGCAGAAGTTCCCCAATGGGTTGACCCAGATACCCGATTCTTTGAGTGGCTATCAAGTTGAACCTGAGTTACTAAAAGGCGGGATCAGTTTGGCCTATGGTTTAGATAACCAAGCTGCTGATATTTTCCTGCGTCTACTAAAAAATAATATCAAGCCTGATGTCACAGCCTATTCCTGGTTATTGTTGGGTAAAACGTATTATCAAAAACGCCAGTTTTCAGATGCCGCACAAGCTTTTCAGCAAATTAAACAACACACTGCAGATGAATTTTTTGAGCCGTCCACTCGCGATAATTGGCTGTATATGCAATCGCAGTTACATGGTTTCTTATTAGAACAGGGTACTAATACTACTGATATTCAATGGCTAGAAAAGTTATCAGACAATTCCATTTACCGCGATTATGTTCAGTACAATCAGGCGTTAGCCTTGCTGCAAAAAGGTAAAAACCAACAGGCTATTGCTGTTTTGTCTACTTTGATAAATAACGATAGTAGCTTTGTCAGCCGCTGGATGGATTGGGCTGATCCGATATTTAGTGATAACGATGCACCAAATGTTGACGCTGAGCGAGATGCCATTCGCGACCGCGCTAACCTAACGCTGGGTTATACCTTGCTACAAAACGCTGATCCTTTTGAAGCGTTCAGAGTGTTTGAAAATATCCGCACTGATGGTTTAGACGCAGAAGCCGCGTTATTAGGTTATGGCTGGGCAGCGGCTAAAAAGGATGAATTACAAACTGCCTTGGCGATTTGGCAACGCTTAATACTCATGCCGCAAAATAGTGAATACACCCTAGAAGCTTATTTAGCCAGCGCTTATGCCTATGAAAAGGCATTTGCACCACGTCAATCATTGCAAGTTTTACAATTGGGCCTAGATCGCTTCAAGCAGGCTTTAGTGAACCTTAATCAAGCAGAGAACGAAGTCAAACAGCGCCAGTTTATTTTGGATTTACTACCTAATAAAGACACGCAGCAAAGCGTCGACGCTGATGTAAGCCTGTCCCTGAACACTAAAGGTCGGCCATTTAATACGGTTCAGCTGTTTGATAGTGTGTCTGTCAGTAATGAGTTTAGGGCAGGGTTGTTGGCGCTTGAGCAAAATCGTGACTTACAACAGCAATTGCTAAATTGGCAACAACGACTGCAGCAATATCATTTGATGTTGGACGAAAGACAAGTTGAGCGACGTAAACGCGCTAAACACATTTTACAAAATCGTACTTTAGAGCAATTACCCGCGCTACAAGCACAGCGCGATGCCATTGCGCAGGTTATCGCTACCGCTCAAAATCAGCAAGATGGCCAAGTTTTAATGAGCCTACAAAGTCAACAATGGTTAGATCGAGTAAAGCGTTCAGAAAAACGTTTAGCCACTATAACTCAACTTAAAAAACAACTAGATCGACCTCCGTTAGCTGATTCTTATGAAAGGCGGATTGAGCGCGTTGCTGGGCGTTTGATATGGCAAGCAAGTGAAGCTTACAGCGCAAATCAATGGCAAGCCCAAAAGGCATTGCAGCAACTCGATGCTGAAATAAGCAAAGCACAACTCCGTCAGCAGCAACTTCTTAAACAACTGGCCGCCAAACCTGACTTTGCCGAGCAAAGAGACAGAGTCAGCTCATTGGCACAGCGTATTAGTACTGAAATTGTCAAAAGTAATGGCTTACAAAATGCACTGGTTGGCCAGTTGTCTGACACCTTTACGCAGTTTATTCAAGCGCATAAACTAAAGGTTAGTCACTATATATTACAGGCTCAATTAGCCATGGTGCGTTTGAACGATCAAGCGTTACTAAAAGACAACGACAGCCAAACACCACTGAATGACACATCAGTAACAGAGGATGACCCGTTATGAAATTAGGTTATTCACTGCTCGCGGTTGTAGCTATGTTGTTACCGTTATCTGGATGCGGATTGTTTTCAAGTGACAGCTCACAACAGTTGCCACAAGCACCCTCTATCAGTAAACAAACTCTTGGCGATGTATATTTTGAACCATTGCCACTCGACCATACACTTTTAGAGCAGCCTGAAACAAAAACCATGCGAGACGCCTATAAGGCGTTACTTGATATTGTCGCTGACCCGCAAGCTATCCAAGGCGATCCGCTAGTTAAAAAAATAGTCCAATACCGGCTCGCCGACTTAGAAGTGTCACTGGCGGAGCAAATGCAGGAAGACGGACTACCTATTGATTCAGCTGGACACCAATTATTTGATTTAGCCATAGAGCAATACCAACAATTGCTGGTGGAGCATGCACAAAACCCAGATAACGTAGAAGTGCTTTACCAGTTAGCTAAAGCCTATGAACAACAAGGTCAAATGCAACTGAGTTTTGCTACTTTGCAGCAGTTATTAATACAATTCCCGCAGAATATCTACCTCGCTGAAATCCACTTTAGGATGGGAGAAGTAGAGTTTAATCGTGCTAACTATGCATTAGCTATCAATGCCTACAACAATGTTTTGGCACAAGGTGACCAAAACCCATATTACGGCACTGCGGCATATATGTTGGGTTGGAGTTATTTTAAAAATGAACAACAAAGCGAAGCATTGAAGGCCTTTACTACCTTGCTCGATCATAAATTACCGAATGAAATTGTTGCCCAGCAGATGTTGACTCAAGTAGACAGTCAAGCACAAATTGAGCGTTTACCCGTGGGTGAAAAACGTTTGGTAAATGATACTATTCGTATTATGAGTTTGTTGTTTTCTTATCAGGACAGCCAGCTTTCTTATCAAAATAGCGACGTTGCATACCCAGCTCAGAGTGTCGCCACTCATTTTACAAGAGTCGAAAGTAGGCACTATGAATATGTGTTGTACGACGCATTGGCGCAACACTACCTGAACAACGACAGATACCGTGATAGTGCTAAAGCATACCAAGCCTTTACTGAAAACCACGGGGACCATTTTCAAGCGCCGATTTTTGCAGTGAAACAAATTGACGCTTATATCCTAGGTAAATTTCCCACTTTAGTATTACCCACCAAACAGGGGTTTGTGACACGTTACGGTATCGCTGGAAAATATTGGCTTAATTGGCCAATTGTGTTGCAAGAACAAGTGGCACCATACCTAAACGAATACTTACAAGAGCTTGCACAATATGAACATAGCCGCGGGCAAATGTTAGCCAGCGCGAGTCAAAAAACCAACTTTGAGGTGAGTGATAACAATCGACCTTCACCTCAAACGCTCCAAGCACAAGCCACACAAGCTTTGTTGTTAGCGTCCAAGTGGTATCAGCAATTTATCCTGACGTTTCCTAAAGATAAGCAAACCCCTGAATCAACTTACCGTTTAGGTGAAGCTTTATACGAAGCGCAGCAATATGCAGAGTCTATTCATGCATTTGAACGTTATGCTTATCAGCATCTTCAACCTAATACGCATATAACCACTGCTCATCCTAAAGCAGCAGAAGCGGCTTATGCTGCAATTTTGGCTTATCAGAAAATTCAATTATTGCCTGAAGCGCCTTTAGTCGCTTTAGAACCTTTAGATTTTTTAGACTCTTTGGCATTGCAAAATAATAATCAGCAGTCTAGTTGGCTGGACAAACAGCTGATTGCTCAAGAAAATTTTGTGAATTATTTTGTTGATGATCCTAGGGCAAGTGACATTCTATATAGTCGCATGCAGCAACTGTTTACCTTAAAACGTTATGACTTGGCTATTGCTGGGGCAACAAGACTATTGGATTGGCAACCAAAAGTGCAATCTGATAAACGCTTAGCCAGTTACTTAGTTACAGGGCACAGTCAATTTGCGTTACAGCAGTATGCAATGGGGGAAACGACATATGACCGAATCCTACAATTATTGCCAGATAACGATCGCCGTCGCCTTGATATTCGGGATCGATTAGCCGCAAGTATTTACAAACAAGGTGAGCAGAATGTTAGCAACAACTATTTACCCTTGGCCGTTAACGACTTTTTAAGAGTGTTGGCAAAAACACCTGAGTCAGCTATTCGTGTCAACGCGCAATATGATGCCGCGACCTATTTGTTAGAGATGCAACAATGGCAGCAAGGGATTGATTTATTTGAGGACTTTAGACGTCGTTTCCCCAAAGATAAGCTGACGGCCGGGATTCAAGATAAGTTGATTGAGGCTTATCAGCAGAATAAAAATTGGCAACAAGCCGCTGATGAATTATTGGTTTTACACCGCGCTAAGCCTGAGTCTGAGGAGGGCAGGCAAGCCTTGTATGTAGCGGCGCAGTATTTGAACAAGATTGATAACAGACCACAGGCATTAGAGGCTTATCGAACGTATGCCCACAGCTATGCTAAGCCCTT
Source organism: Paraglaciecola sp. (assembly GCA_034111205.1). Classification (GTDB taxonomy): domain Bacteria; phylum Pseudomonadota; class Gammaproteobacteria; order Enterobacterales; family Alteromonadaceae; genus Paraglaciecola. Next base: position 6,557 of record JAWUXT010000030.1, read on the forward strand.
TGCTGAGGCTAACGAAGCGCGGTTCATTATGAGTGAGTTTTATCTGGTAAGTAATGAGCCCAGTAAGCGACGTTTTTGGTTGAATAAATTAATTCAGGCAGATAAACAAGTACAACAATCCCCTGATATTGAACGTGCTGTTCGGACTCGATATTTAGCGGCAATGGCGTCCAATGTGTTTGCCGATGACAAGCTATATGTATACAAAAAAATCAAATTAACCCAGCCATTAAAAGCTAGCTTAGCCAAGAAAAAAACGGCATTAAATAACGCGCTCGATGCCTACAATAGAACCTTGGATTATAAAGTGGAAGAGTTCAGTACTTCATCCAACTTTAGTATTGCCGACATTTATCATCAACTTGCCAAAGATTTGATGACATCCAGCAAGCCAAAAGATCTCAATGCCTTGGAGCTGGAGCAATATGATTTACTGCTTGAAGAGCAAGCTTACCCGTTTGAAGAAAAAGCCATCGATATTCATGAAACCAACGCCAAGCGAAGTTGGCAAGGTAGTTATGATGCTTGGGTCCAAAAGAGTTTCAGTGCCTTAGAAAAACTGTTGCCAAGCAGATATAACAAACAAGAAAAGAGCGTGGAGGTGACGGATGAAATTTACTAATATTATCTTGAGTTTGATGAGTCTCGCTTTACTCAATAGTTGTTCTAGTTTATTGCCTTTTGACGAAACAGAAAAAAACGTTTCAGAAGCTGTAGAGGAGCCACTGACACCGATGCAAACTAAGGTGAAAGCTTTACAAGCGCTGCCTAATCTATATAAAACACAGACGAGAAAAGATAAAACCAGTGATCAGACTCTAAACCAATTCCAAGGGGCTTTATTACTAAAGCAGCAAGGTAAGCTGTCTCTAGCTAGAGAACGGTTTATTGCTTTGTCTGAACAACACCCAAACCTTTCAGGAGTCTGGTTACAACTAGCATTGTTGGCTAAGCAGCAAGATAACGACCCTTTGCAACAGCAACAACAGCACAAAGATATGACCCGATATCTTAATAATGCTATTTCTGCCAATCCACTTAATTACATAGCCCACAATGAGTTTGCTTTGATTTTGCGGCAACAAGGTCAATTTCAGCAAGCTTTAAGCCATTATGAATCGGCCATAAAAAGCTGGCCTGCGTTTGCGGTGGGATATCTCAATCGCGGCATATTATACGATCTGTACATGGGGAGAAAGCCTCTGGCTTTGGTCGATTATGAGCTTTATCAAGCTTTGTCTGATGACAATTCACGGCAGTTAAAAGGCTGGATAATTGATTTAAAGCGACAAATCAAACGTGACCAAGCAGTCACTGAAGCTGGAGCGATGTTATGAATACAATCAAGGGCTGTTTTTTGGGGATGTTTTTTGGCATGGCGTTATGTTTAATGAGCAGTATGCTTAACGCTCAAGAGCCTGGTGTTATTAAGTTAGAAGAGACCATTCGAGGTAACCAAGAGCAGCCTAAAGTACTAACCATAGTGCCTTGGCAATCCCCTAAAGCAAAACAAGCTTTACCTAGCCCTATTGTTGAACGAATCAATAAGAAGTTTGTGCCGTTACAACGGGACGAGCTAAAGCGTCAAATTCAAATTTTAAATAATAAAAATGTTATACCCCACCCCTTAGGTTAATACCTAAAAAACCTGGGTTAATAGATATAGTTAACAGATTACTTAGTAGGAGTCAGTGATGGATTTTTTTGAAGTGGTAGTACGGTTTTTTCAAGAGGGCGGTGCGTTTATGTTCCCTATCGCCGTTGTGTTGGCAATAGGCCTAGCGATATCAATAGAGCGATATTTCTTTTTAAGTTTCTCTAAAAGTGTCAATAAAAGAGCTTTTAAACAAATGGAGCCGCTGCTGAATAAACATGATTATAGCGGTGTGTTAAGTTTTGCTAGTAATGATAAAGCGCCTATTAGCCGTATTATTGGTGCAGGTATGGCGCGTTTGAATCACAGCCAAAGGCGTGAAGATATCGAATACGCGATGGAAGAAGGTTTAATGGAAACGACGCCTCGACTAGAAAAGCGCACTGCTTATTTAGCGACGCTGGCAAATATCTCAACCTTATTAGGTTTGCTGGGAACTATCATTGGTTTGATTGCCGCATTCTCTGCGGTGGCGACAGCTGACCCATCAGAAAAAGCCAGTTTGTTATCCCAGAGTATCTCGGTGGCAATGAATACAACCGCCTTTGGTTTGATTGCAGCTATTCCACTTTTGGCTTTTCATTCGGTGTTACAAACTAAAACCACTGAGATCATCGATAGTATGGAAATGGCTGGTGTGAAATGTTTAAACGCATTGATAGCCCGTAATGATTTGAATACCCAATCTCGTTCCACTGATGAGAATCGATAAATTTCTATTAATAGAAAATTATCATTAGATAACGGTTAATAGAATATGCCAACAGATTCTCCAAGCATAGGAACAAGATATGGCGGGTAGAGCTAAATTCGGGCGCAGTGGCCGGCGCATCAAACCAGAAGCTGAGCTGGACATCACCTCTTTTATGAATTTGATGATAGTACTGGTGCCAGTGTTATTGATGATGATGGTGTTCTCAAGGATCACCGTTTTAGAACTTGCTTTGCCGCAGCTTGGTGAAGCAAATGAACAAAACATTGATGTGAAAGATCAGCGTTTGGAACTGGTGGTCAGAGCCGACAATATTGCTGTGTATTATCCGCAAGGGTATTTGGTTAAAGATATCGCGGTGACTGAACAAGGTTATGACTATCCCGCCTTACAAATGGTGCTAAGGCAAATTAAGCAAACCTTAATCAACAAAAATATTGATAAGAAAGCAGCGACGTTGTTGCTGGAAGAAGATATTCCTTATCAAGTGATTGTGGCACTTATGGATACCACGCGATCGTATCAAGATGTACTGATAGCTTCAGTTGTTGATGCTGAACTTTTCCCCGAAATTTCCTTAGGGGATGCACCTGCCGGTATGGAATCTAAAGCGGTGGTACCAACCGAACTTATTCCTGGCGCATCAAGTGAGTCTTCTGGGAGTGCAAAATGAAAAAATCAGCCAGAGCTATGCGCATGCAGCGCCATCACAAACGTATGGCCAAAGACTCCAAACTCAGTTTAGTTTCTCTGATGGATATTTTTACTATTTTGGTGTTTTTCTTAATGGTTAACGCATCAGAAGTGCAAGTGTTACAAAACAGTAAAAGTGTGGAATTACCTGAATCGACGGCACAACAAGCTGCGAAAGAAACCTTGATTTTAATGGTCAACAACAACGATTTGATCTTACAGGGCCAGAAATTAGCCGACGTACACACTATTCTTAGCCAAAATGACGATGTGATCCCCGAACTAGCAACAGAGCTGGCATACCAAATTAATCGCGCGGGTAACAGTGGCGAAAAAGATGCTGATGGTAACGACATCGAAAGAGCGATTACCATCATGGGCGATAAGAATATTCCCTATACCTTACTCAAACGTATTATGCAGACATGTGCCCAAGCTGGGTTTACCAATATATCTCTGGCTGTCGAAGGGCAAGAGCCTTCTTTGCAACCAGATGCAGACGATGTGAATAATGTGGTTGCAGCGCAAAGAGACGGACTATGAGTGCAGTCAGCATGAATGTGCACACCGCTACTACTAACAGTAAACTGTCAGAGCCCAATACCTTTATTACCATACTGCCATGGTCTTCAAGTGAGCTGGAAAATCAACGTTTTAAAACTATCACTGTGGTTGTGTTGTTTATCACTTTGGCCTTTGCGGCAGTGGTGAAATGGCAGGAATTACCAGAACGGGCTCGCGCTGATAAAGAAAAAGTACCGGCACAATTGACGCGCTTAATGACGCCCAGAAAAGTAGAACCAGCAAGGCCAAAACCTATTCCAGAACCTAAGGCAGTGCCAGAGCCTCAGCCTGAAGCACCTAAGGTTGAAACACCAAAACCTGTGCCTCCTAAACCAGTAGAGCCCAAAAAGATACCCAAAAAAGAAGTTGAAAAAGCACTTCCTAAGCCGGTTAAGGTCAAAGTGCCCACCCAAGCAGAAATAACCGAACAAGCAAAAACTAAAGCTAAACAATCGGGTTTATTAGCCTTCCAAGATGATTTGGCCAGTATGCGTGATAACACTAGCCTGAGTAATTTAGCAGACACCGACACTATTAAAGGCGCAGGAGCCAGTAACCAAACCCAGCGTAAGTTTATCGGT
>JAWUXT010000031.1:0-10621 GCA_034111205.1 Paraglaciecola sp.
CGCTATATTCAGGTTCAAGTATCGCCCTATGCTTCTTCTGAAGTTTAAACTGGTTGTCATTGTGGTATCTGCTGTTTCTAATTCATTGAATTGATTGGTCGCTAGGGTGGATGCAAAGCTGATATTCGTTTTAGGGCTCAAAGCGTAATTTACATTTAAGCGCAGGCTACGATTGATATTTAACCTGTCAGACTCTAAATATTCGGTTCGCCGATAAGAAGCATCGATAGACATGGACACTTTGCGTTTGGAGTAACCAATACTGGCAGTGCCTGACTTACGCAGTATCACCTCCTCACTGATGTCTGTGACTACTTCGGTGGTGGCTCTAAACTCTTCACCTGCTTGCAACTGATAATCCAGAGTGTCAGGCTGGAAACAATCGATTAACTCAGTAGAGCCAAACTGACACACAAAAATACCGGTTATGTTGGTGCTAGATGCACCGAGGCGAGAAAACGTGGTTAAATCTTCAGAATATGAAACGGATGTCCTTAAAGATTTCAGTGAATGATTAAAGTTTAAGGAGTAAGAATCGCCATAAAAACGTTTGCCATAATCAAAATTAAGAGCCGTTCTATTTGAAAATGCCCAAGCAAGATCTACACCTATAAACCTAGTTTGATTTTCACCTTCTTCAAGTTGGTTATAAGTCAGTGAAAGATTACGGCCATTGCTCGGGGTCCACTTTAGGCCGGCACCATAACTGGTGGTGTCTAAATTACTCAGATTTGTGGTTTCCGTTTGGCCTGTGTTGTTGTCTTCCGTACTGCCTGTAATTATAACATCAAGCTTCTTAATAATGGGAAACCCTAAATTACCTTGCACCCTAGTAGATTCAAAGTTTTGAAAATTAGCTCGGCTGGTATCATTATATTGTGCTGAAATATCAAATTTAACACGTGTTAAATTTTTTCCTTGGTAAAGCCTAGTCGATACACCCAAATTTTCGCCGTCTACACCTGTTTGGCCATCTTGAGATTGATCAGTTTGGGTTTTTGAATAAGTACTTTGCAAAGTAAACCCCAAGTATATAGGGTTAGGAATTGAAAAATTAAGCTGTGCACTATTGTTGCGTGATTTGGTTAAATTGTCCGAGCCTAGAATTTCATCGCTAAAATCGGCTTGTTGTTGATTGACTACCCGGTAGTTTTGAGCGCCGTTTAATGCTAAAAAAAGTGCGTTTTCAATTAGGGTTAAAGTACTGCTATATCTTAGGTTTGTGTAATCTTGATTGGTATTATCAGTCTCATCTTCACTTTCAACGCTTTGCCTCACTCTGGAGTGGTTAGCGCTTAAAGATGCCGATACAAGCCGACTTGAATAACTACCAAGTAAAGAGGGCGTAATAATCAAAGCTTCAGTTTGTGTCGCTTCGTTATCCCCAATCTCTGACTCGTAAACATAAGCTGTGGTGTTGAGTGTGCCGCTGATATCCACTTCTTGACAAAAAGCACTAAACGACAGACTCGTGAATAAAACAGCGGCATATTTGACAAAGTGGTTTTGTTTAGCCGTTTGATTTTGTTTAAGCAAGGACCCAAACAACACTAACTTGCCCCTGCATAATAATAGCCATAACCACCGCCTTCCAAACTGACTTGTTCTGTTTTGTTGATAATAAAACCTATGGCCATCTCTGGCCTTAAATGTTTGACCGCATTTTCCACATCGACTAACTTGGATTTAAACTCTTCGGTTACGACTACAGCCTGGCCAGCTAGATTGGCTAAAATGGCGGTCTCGTTGATACCTAAAAGCGGCGGCGTATCCACAATCACTATGCGGTCTGTGTATCTGTTTGCAAATTCTTCCACCGCTGCAAACATTCTTTCACTGGCCAAAAGTTCGGCTGATAGATGATGAGACTTACCGGCTGTAATAATGCGAAGTTTGTCTAAATTGGTTCTACACATTACCTCTGAAATATCGTCTTTTTCGCCTAACAGGTATTCCATTAGTCCTTGTTCATTTTTCAGCTCTAAGGTTTTCATTACATTCGGTCGTAATACATCCGCGTCAACTAATAACACCGTTTTATCCTGCTCTAAGGCAATGCTGAGGGCCAAATTGATGGCGGTGAAGGTTTTACCTTCCCCCTGACGAGCGCTGGTCACCATAATGATATTGCTGTTTTTTAACGACTTAGACAAAGGGCCAAAGGCATTATCTAACAATTTACGTTTGATAACGCGGAACTCTTCGTTGATAACCTGGCGTCTGGAGTCGGTAGACACAAACCCCTTTTGTGCAAGCATCTCTAAATCTAAGATGATTTTTGCATTGGATACAACTTTATTGGCTGTAACCTTATCAACAGTATTCTGGGCGTCGGGGCTTGTTTCGGGGGACTCAACGGCTTGGTCTGGTTCAGTACGCTGGGCTTTTTCAATCGAGCTTTCGGTAGGCAAAGCCTCATCAATTGGTTTGGCTTGCAATAATTGTGATTCGCGGAGAGACTCGGCATCCTGCTGCTGTTTTTGCAGTGCTTTTTCTATAGAGTTCAAGAAAATATCCTCGCATAAATATTAATCTTCATTATTTCTGCACCCATAAGCACCCCATACATCCCTAAAATCATGCCGGAGGAGATTATAAAAATCAGTAATCGTTTACGGTTCACTTTTAAAATGTGCTCTTTGTTCAAATGACTCACTGCACCTAATACTGGGTAAGAGGTCAGCGCAGTCAATTGACTGGCTTTTATTAAAACCGGATTAAGCTGACTAATCACAAATGCTAGGCCAAAACCTACCGCAAAGCCAAATACCAGCACTGCTGAGTAATGAAGAGGTCTGGAAGACCCTGCAGGACTTTTGGGCGTTTTTGGGGACTCTAGAACCCTAAACTGTACACTTTCTGAGGACCGGTTTGCTTTTTGAGACAACTCTGCATCATCTTTTCTACTGAGTAATGTGCTATGTTTTCTTTTTATAATGCCATAGTCTCTGTCAAGTGCGATGCGTTCAGCTACAACCTGGGGCACAAGATCTATTTTTTGTTTATATTCTTCAACTTTCTTAGAATAGTCCGATTCTCTTACGCGCAGTGAGGCTACCTGACTTCCCAATCTGCTTATTTCGAGTTTTAATTCATTGGCGATAGAGCCTATTTGACTAGGGCGCTCACCATTACCCGCGGATAAAAACTCTTCAATTTCCTGCTTTCTTGATTTTGATAACGAATCAATCAAATTGTTAGTTTCTATAACATCTGGATGCAGCTCAGTATATTTAAGCATAAGCTGGTCGAGCTTTTCCTCTAGATTTTTTATGCGACTATCATAGCGTGTGGTCAGTGATAATGAGTTATCAAAAGGGCGAACTGAAGAATCAGTTGGTTGCGATTTGTTAGCAATTAATTGTCCAGATAAAGATGCTATCTTTTGTTCCGTTTCTTTTATAGTCAGCCTAGTTTGTTCTAATAGTGTACTAGATTGATCATAATTATTTAAAAATGACCCCTGTCTGGGTAACAAATCAGAATGTTTTCTTTGGTAATCCACCGATCTTTGTTCAGCCTCAAGTAGCCTGTTTTCATATTCAGCAATTTGTTCATCAAGAAATTGATTAGCCGAATCTTTACTTACCCTATTCCCCCCTAGGGTGCCTTCAACAAACAATTCAAGCGTTTCATGTACAACGATCCTCGCTGTCTCAGGATTTCCATGTCTAAAGGAGATAGTATATATATTAGACCTTCCTGCCATATTTAACTTGATACCGTTCATAAGGGAACTTACCAAATTATAAAATTGGTCATCGGTTGTAGTCGTAATGTCAAGATCTGCGTTTCGAGCGATTATCTCCACATTTGGACGAGTTAGCAGCATTCTTACCATCATCCCAACTTCTTGCTCTGGATTGGTTACGCTGGCAAGGCCTCGAAGCATAGGAGCCAATACTGAACGTGTATCCACAAAAACTTTTGCCGATGCCTCGTAATAATCGGGCTCTGTTGAAACATAGCTAAAACCAATTGGACATATAAGCCATGTACAAATCATGATGTAGCGTTTTTTTACCCACAAACCCCTGATGTATTCAATTATTAGTTCTAAGGTTTTTCGAAGATCTTGCATTTAAATATCCATTGATTAATAACAACTAAAACCAAGCTTCTGGAATAATAATAATATCACCGGGTAATATATCAATATTTTGCTCTATTTCTCCATTTTTGATTAAATCATCGATACGAATTTCAAAGGTCTTTTGCACTCCCTCAACCACTCTAACCAACTTAGTATTGTTTCCTGCAGCGAAGTCAGTTAAACCGCCAACTTCTATCATAAGGTCTAATAAAGTCATTGTTTCCGTGTAGTTTATTGCTCTGGGGTTGGTTGCTTCACCAATAACTCTTACTTGCTCGTAAAGTGGACCTCTAAACCCCCCAACACTTACTGTGACTCTTGGATTGTTAATATATTTACCTAATTCTTTTTCAAGGTGTCTGGCTAGCGCAGTGGGCGTTTTGCCAGATACTTCAATGTCTTCCACCAAAGATGTCGTTACCATGCCATCTGGCCGCACTACAAACGAACCTGAAATCTCTGGATTTCGCCAGACAAATATACTGACGCTATCACCAGGCCCTATTAGGTACTTATAGTTATCTACCGACGTGGTGTTAGAAATATATGTTGTTGCTGTCGGTAATTTACCTAAATTACTGGCACACCCCACAGTTGTTAACGTTAAAAAAAATATTAAATTTGACCATGCTATTTTGTTAGTCTTCATGTAAATTACAATCCAATAATATTTGCACCCATGAGTGCAATGTATCAAGTTTTTAGCAGGCTAGACAACTATAATATGATGATTAAATTGAAAAAAATAGCTTATAGGTATGTAAAATCATCTGTAATGGTCAAAGTATTAGGACATGTAGTGGTAATAGGAGTGGTAATAAATGAGCTTTGGTAATCGTAAAGAAGCACGTCGCTCAAATATTATGATGCTGCTTGAAGCAATCATTATTTGTTATGTAGGTTATTTAGCTTCGGTTTTGGTTAAATATTTTTTTGGTTCATCTTTTGTTGTGGTGCCTTTGGTTGACTTTGCTTCCCAAGTGGGACTTTTTACTATTTTGGTTATTCTCGCTGCATTATCTGTGGGTTTATATGAAACTAAGTTAAGAGAAACGTTCAGGGGCATCATCAGGCGGATATTTGTCAGTGTCGCCATCAGTTATTTTATCATTGAAGTTGTCACTAATACTTTCCTGACCAATATTGAGATAAGCCAGTACTATCTTCCCACCTATGCGGGTCTGACTATCCTGGCTATCGTCATTTTTCGCTATTTTATTAATCGTTTAGGTATTCTTGGTCTAGGGCAATCTAAAATAATTGTGATTGGGGCGGGTGAAAGAGCCTCTATCATCGAAAAAAGGATGCGTAGAGAAGTCGACCGGTTTGGTTTTGAGCTGGTAGGTTTTATACCTATACCTGGAGATAACAGGGAAGAAGGTATTCAAAACGAAAAGCTATTACATGTGAAAATTGACGAAAACTTCAGAAATTTTATTGCCGATAATGACATCGACGAAGTGGTCATTGCCTGTGATCAAAGGCGAGGCACATTACCCGTTGAAATTCTTTTTGATTGCAGACTCCGAGGGGTTGAAGTCACCGACTTACTTGACTTTATGGAACGCGAAACAGGGCAAATCGTGGTGAATTTAATGTATCCAAGTTGGGTCATTTATTCGAATGGTTTTAACTCGCAAAATTATCTAAGAGACGCACTCGACTACAGCATGAATTGTATAATGGCGACATTGGTTTTATTACTCACATGGCCATTTATGTTAATAACCGCGATCATCATATCTTTTGAAGATGTGAACCTTAAAAATGTATCTGTTTTTTATAAACAAGAAAGAGTCGGTTTGAATGGGGTACTGTTTAACATTATTAAATTTCGTAGCATGCGCCTTGACGCCGAGAAAGACGGGGCGAAATGGGCCACTGCGAATGATGCTAGAGTCACAAAAGTAGGTTATTTCATTCGTAAATTTAGAATTGACGAACTGCCACAAATTTGGAATATCTTTAGAGGCGAGATGTCATTTATTGGCCCTCGCCCTGAACGTCCACAGTTTGTAGAACAACTTATCCGAGAAATTCCCTATTATAACCAGCGACACAATGTTAAACCAGGTTTAGCGGGCTGGGCACAGCTTAATTATCCATACGGAGCGAGTGTGGAAGATTCGATGGAAAAGTTAAAATTTGATCTTTATTACGTTAAACATCAAAGTCTGATGTTAGATATTCTTATTCTTATACGCACCGTCGAAGTGGTACTCTTTGGTAAAGGGAGATAATTCTTTGGTAAAGGGAGATAATTTTTTGAGCGATCAAGTGCTAAATGCCATGACAGTAGATGTTGAAGACTTTTTTCACGTCTCTGCTTTTGAATCGATAATTGACCCTTCTCAGTGGCAAGAATACCAACCCCGAGTAGATGCGAATACCCGTAGGTTATTGGACTTATTTGCTAAACATAATGTTAAGTCTACATTTTTTGTATTGGGTTGGGTGGCTGAGCGCTATCCAGAGTTGATATCAGAAATTCATCGTCAGGGCCATGAAATCGCCAGTCATGGTTATGCCCACCGCAGAGCAACCGAGCAAAGCCGTGACGAATTTTTTAATGATGTTAAACGTTCTAAAGATCATCTTGAAAATTTATTGGGTGAGCGAATAACGGGATATCGGGCGCCAAGTTTTTCAATAGGTTACAACAATGAGTGGGCATTTGAAGTATTAGCTGAATTAGACTTTGGTTACAGTTCTAGCACTTACCCCGTTAAACACGACCTATATGGTACCCCTGATTGGCCACGGTTTGCCTACAAGCGCAAAGAAGGCATTATCGAGATTCCTATCCCTACCTTGAAGTTGCTAGGCAAACAAACTCCTATTGGCGGAGGTGGATATTTCAGGCTTTATCCTTATCCCCTGAACAAATTTTTAATCTCCAGGTACCTTAAAAAAGAACAGCAACCTTACTCGTTTTATTTTCATCCCTGGGAGATTGACGCAGAACAACCGCGACTCAGTCATGCGCCTTTAAAATCCAGATTTAGACATTACGTCAATTTAGACAAAACTTACGGCAAGTTAGAACGTCTATTAACCGATTTTTCATGGGGCACCATGAAAAATGTATATAACATACCTTCAAAATGAACGACAGCATAGAGCAAGGCCTCACCCCAGAAAACGCCCATAAACCCAGCATGCACAGTGTAAAACCAGTGTTGCTCGGTTTATTATTGATTGCTGCTGCATGGGTTTTAGTATTTTGGCAGGGTATAACGACTGCTGTTGATATATGGATTATCTCTGATATTTTTAATCACTGCCTGTTTGTGTTGCCAGGTGCTTTGTTTCTAGTTTATATCAAGCGGTCAGAGTTAAATGTACACGATGTTAAGCCTAATTATTTAGTACTGCTTTTATGCATAGGCAGCTTAACCCTATATGCCATAGGTTTGGCAGGCGATGTGCAACTCTTTATGCATGTGGCTACTTTTACTTTTTTACCCTTAAGTATATGGGCCTTTATTGGCAACCGCGTGGCATATCAAATACTTTTTCCTCTGGTGTTTATCTTATTTTGTATTCCTATCGGTGAAGAGTTAATCCCTGCGTTACAAGAAGTCACCGCCGATTTGTCTATGGTTATGCTTAACTGGAGTGGCATTCCGGTTTATCGCAGTGGTTTGTATATTGAAATTCCTCAAGGACAATTTTTAGTCGCAGAAGCCTGCTCGGGTATTAGCTTTTTTATTGCATCTGTTGTCATTGGTTCGTTGTACGCATATTTAAATATGCAGTCTGCAAAACGCCGCATTCTTTTTATGGGTATTTCCATCATTTTTCCTATCATAGCGAATGCTATTCGGGTGTTTGGTATCATCATGACAGGTTATCTGTCAGATATGGAATACGCAGTGGGCGCAGACCATTTAATCTATGGCTGGGTGTTTTTCTCTCTGGTGATTGTGTGCTTATTGGGTCTGGGCGAACTCATAAGAGAAAAACATTTTACTGCTGAAAAGTCTCAAACTGACACCACCTCTTCTAAAGGAATTAATGTAAAAACTTGTTATCAATCATCCGTTAGTATCATTGCGGTGATGTCACTATTTTTAGTTTGGTTTAATTCAATTAATACTCAATTAAATATAGCTGCAACAGATAACGATCTAAGTGTTTTGTTATCTGTTGAACAAAACTCATTCAGTGCCAATTATACCAGCACATGGCAACCAGAATTTAATCAACCCTATCAAGAATTTCAGTTTGTAAGGCAATTAAATGCTGTGCCTGCAGATATCTACATAGCTTGGTACCCCAGTGGGCATGGTGAATTGATTAGTTCAATGAACAGGCTGTATACCGAAAAAGCATGGACTTTAGCAGCAAAAAGTAGATTTAAACTAGATGATAATCAAACTATTGAGTTGTCTACTATTGTAAACCCTCAGAGAAAACGATTATTAAGTTACTGGTATGTCATTGATGGCAAAGTTTTTACTGATAAGAAAATGGCAAAGTTATATGAAATTTATAAAGTTTTGATGGGAACCTACGTAGGTAGTGGCTTAGTAGCAATATCACAAACCACTCAGAATGTAACATTAGAGCAAGATAAAGAAACCTTTAGCGCTTTGATCCAAGATAATCTAAATGAATTCACTCAATATTTTGAATTTGAATAGCCAGGTATAGAAAAATGCAAAACGCTCGATATTTTGCAACATGGCTTAATGACTTATTTGTGTTGCTTCAGAAGAAAGACTGGCATGGTAAACATAGGTTTTACTTATGGCTATCTAAGTATTTTGCTAATAAAGTCATTAAACATACCATCGATAACAGAGCATTTTGTGTGCCAGTGGGTGAATGGTGTTTTTGGTTAGAAAAAGGACCTGAAAACTATTACTTAGATGAATTTGAGCCTTTCTGCGATGTACTAAATGATTTGAATGTACCTTTCACTCTGTTTGATTTAGGTGCTGATATTGGTACTGTTTCATCATTAGTGTCGGTAAACTGCCAAAGCTTAAAAAATATAGTGGCTTTTGAACCCAACCCCCAATCTTTCCAAGTGCTAACTAACAATCTAGGTAACTTCAGTCAGCAAGCTCAATGTGTCAATGCTGCCATTTCTGACTTTGATGGTTTTGCCAAATTTCATGCTGACACAGACAGATTAAACGATCATGAAGGTTACATTGATAACGACACTGATCATAACATTGAAAGCAGCGGTGCAGGGGACACGCTTGTCACCACACTTGATAATTGGTGGATTAATCAAGCCAAGCAAAACCAGTTCTTGGTCGAAAAAGCCATAGCATTGAAAATTGACGTAGAAGGGCAGGAAATTCAGGCGATACTTGGCGCAAAAGCCTTAATTAAAAACTCAGATAAAGTGATTATATTAATAGAAGTACACCCACAAGTTTTGGCAAGAACCAATAATACTCCAGACGATTTATTTGATGCAGCTGAAAAATGCCGCGCCTTTGATTGGATTGTGCCCCTTCATCAAAATACCCCTATTAATCGTAAGCTCAGTTTCTTTGAACAAGTACCTACTGGGCAGTATGACGTGATAGGTATTTCTAGATAAACGCTGAGCTGCTGGGTTTATTACTCTAATTAAACTGTAAGTGTAACGATGTTAATTGCTTGGTGGTTAAAAAGTCTTCTAGGCGCTTACTTTTTGTATTATTTAACAACACAGCACTAGCGCCATCCCGCTTACGGATTGCCTTATTGGTTAGATTTCCACTAATTTCGACATTCACTGTAGAAGGAAATCGATACTCAATAGCATTCCTATATGAGTGTGCAAGGTATATTTTGTTATTCAAAATTTTAGTGTTAGGACTTTCTTCCAGAATAATACCGACATCAGCACTAGGGTGACTGTTAGCACTGTGCAAAATTAAGTTATTTTGTATCAGCCCTCCCATATTTGGACGATTTGTCATGCCGAAACCAATACCACGATCGCAATTGATAATGATGTTGTCTTCGACTAAAGTGTTCTGAGTATTGTTCCAGAAGTGAATTGCATGCTCTGCAATTCGAGAGCTTGGGCTCGCTATTCCACGAAATACACTTCTTCGAACAACCCAGTTGTGACCACCGTGAACATCAATACCTCCAATGTAATATTGCGGACCGATGCCCGCGGTATAACTGAATTCACAGTTTTCAATCAAACCATTGTCGCTGGATATTTTGGTTTTGCGGTTGTAACTGATTTTTAGCAGTTGCTCATAACCATCTCTTAATACGCAGTTACGTAATATTGGAAAGTCAGCGTCTTGTTCACCGGCAATTTGCACTAAATGGTTACCTGCTTGCTGGAGCGTTATGCCATCAAGGGTAAAGTGTTTGCCTGATACACGAATAAGATTATCCACACCTCTGGTCTTTCGCATGCCACGCCCACTGATCACCACCTTTTCTCGATTGGCAGACAATGAACTTAAAGTTACATGGTCATTTTTAATCAACAGGGTTTTGTGCACGTTATACATACCGTCAGCCAAGACTATATGGGTGTAGCCGAACTTGTTTGCATGC
>JAWUXT010000032.1:0-10010 GCA_034111205.1 Paraglaciecola sp.
GCAACAGGTTGTTGCAACAAGGCATAAAATGGCGCTTTACCTTTTAATACGTCACCGGCTTTTTGCGTGAGCTTTAAACCGCGAAATTGTTCTTCTTGGTTCAGCCGCCCTTTTTGAATCAATTGCCGCGCCAACGTCATCCACTGCTTTTTATTGTACTCATTGCCAATATTATAAGTTGAAAGCAAGTTATGCTGGTTTTGCAGCACTTTTTCAGCATTGGAGCCACGTAATACATCAATAATATGGCTAGAACCAAAACGCTGGCCAGTGCGGTGTACACAAGATAAAAACTTCTGGGCGGGTACAGTTAAGTCAGACTTTTCTTTGCTTTCACCGGTGCAGTTGTCACAGTTAGCGCAATTTTCTTTAGCAGACTTTTCGCCAAAATATTCGAGTAGTGGAGTACGTCTGCAATCTTCGGCTTCGGCTAACGCTAACATTTGATTAAGGTGCATATTAGCCAGACGTTTTTATTGCTCAATACTCATCTGATCGATAAAAAAACGAATTTTACCTGTGTCACCGTAACCAAATAATAGTAAACAATCGGCGTCTAAACCGTCACGGCCAGCTCGACCAATTTGTTGGTAATACCCTTCAATATTTTTTGGCAAGTCATAGTGTAATACGTAACGTACGTCAGGTTTGTTAATACCCATACCAAACGCGATAGTCGCCACAATGATGTTTACATCATCACGGATAAAACGTTCTTGGTATTCGCTGCGTTTAATACTGCTCAGCCCTGCGTGATAAGGCAACGCCGAAAAACCATCTTGTTGTAGCTTACTGGTGAGTTCATCCACTCCTTTGCGCGATTGGCAATAGATAATCCCTGATTGTTCTGGGTGTTGCTAAACAAACTTTTTACACTGCAGGTAGGGATTATCTTTAGGAACCACACCAATAAATAAATTAGGGCGGTCAAAACTAGAAATAAACTCGCTACTGTCGACTATATTGAGTTGCCGCTTAATGTCCTCTCGCACTCTAGGCGTAGCAGTTGCTGTTAAAGCGATACATACCGCTTTGGGGAAACATTCAATAAGCCGATTAAGCTGACGGTACTCGGGGCGAAAGTCATGCCCCCATTCTGAAATACAGTGGGCCTCGTCAATGGCAACACACGCTACGTCACACTTGGTTAGCAGCTCTAAAATACTAGTTTGCAGCGCGGTTTCTGGTGCCAGAAACAACAGCTTAATTTGCTGTTGTTTGATGGCGTCTAAGTTATTTTGATAATCACTGTCTGACAGTGAACTATTCAGCACACAGGCAGGAATAGCCAGTTCGTTAAGCTGCCTAACTTGGTCTTGCATCAAGGAGATAAGCGGTGAAATAACAATGGTCAAACCATCAAACACTGTACCTGGGATCTGGTAACACAACGATTTTCCGCCACCCGTTGGCATAATAGCCAGAGTATTTTGTTTGTGTAACACGTTGCTGATAATAGCTTCTTGCGACTCGCGAAACTGATCAAAGCCGAATACGCTTTTTAGAATTGTGTTTGCTTGATTAATCACTGTAGTTCTTCCTTGTTGACCTCTTATAACTATAACGTAGTGGTCACATTTAGGACTTAAAGTAGTAACCTAATTTCTGAGTAAAAAATGCCACTCAAAAAATCAGGTTAAGTCGCCACCATAGATTAAAAATGGTGGCTTCATGGTTAACTTATTTAAACATCGCTAAAGCGTTGCACCTTCTGCATCTAACTCTACAATTTTTTCAAACATAGGTTTTAGACTTTCCATAACCTTGGCCTTGTCACCCACCACTACCGTAATCATCTCATCAAGCTTAAGATGTTTGGCAGCTAATAAATTTAGCTCTGCTTTGTCGATATTCGCTAATATGGTGTTTTGATCATCTACAAATGTTTTATCAAGACTGTAAGTCATTATCTCTGATAAGAAACTTAGTTTTTGATTTGGCGTTTCATAAGCCCTGGCATCGCGCTGACCAATAGCGCGTTTCATGAATGTCAATTCCTCATCTGTGAGGCCATTTTCTTTAAATGCATTTATTTCATTCCTAAATTGTAAGATAGAATCAGCCGTCGTATCCGCACGCACTCCAGCTTGTGCCCTAAATACACCTCTGAAGTCATTACCATTAAATAAGGAACGTGCACCGTAGGTGTAACCCTTATCTTCTCGTAAATTAAGATTAATACGACTATTAAAAGCCCCACCTAAATTATAGTTCATTAGGTCTGCACGGTAATACTCACCCGTAGCGTCATAGTTCAAAGCACGTTTACCGATACGTATTTCCGACTGTGCAGCGTCTGGCTTATCAATAAAATACAAAGTACCCACTGCTAACTGAGGAAATGCATTAAGCATGGGCATTTGGCTCGATTGTCCTGTCCAATTATTCAGGGTCTGAAGATGTTTAGTCATGCTCTCACTATTTACATTACTCACAACGATCACTTCAGCATTTGCGGGACCATAATTAGCCGTATAAAAAGCTTTCACGTCTTCAAGTGTTAGTTTTTCGACAGTAGCAATAGTGCCGCTGTTGGAGTGAGCAAAACTATTATCATAGCCAAAAACTAATTTACTGAAAATTTCAGTAGCCATTGAACCAGCATTTTTCTTTGCGTTCTTTAATCCTTCGATTTGTTGTTTCTTCAAACGCTCAAAGTCAGCTGCATCAAACTTAGGTGACGTTAAACGCTCCATGGCAATCGCAAGAGTGGGATCAATATTTTTAGACAACGTTCTTATTCTTAGGGTAGTAAACTTGTCATCCACACCAAAGCTTACAGTTGAGCCTAGTTTTTGAAGTTGGTTAGACAACTCTTCAGAAGTCGATTTTAAGGTGTTTTCTTCTAACATAGAGGCGGTTATGGAAGCGACACCCAACTTATCTAAACCCTCTCGCGTTTGACCTGCAGGGATACGCAGTTGAATAGTCGTGGTGGGAACTTCTTCATTTACTGCTCCCAATATTTTCACACCATTTTTGATTTCAACGCGGTATATATCAGGCACTTTAATACTTGGATTTTTACCCGGAGACGGTATGACAGTACGATCGAAATCAGACACCCCAGGGCGCAATACTAAACTTCGATCACCCGCGCTTTCTGGGATAGTTCGTTCATACCGTTGCCAAGTATCGGCTTTAACAATACTTTTTGCCTGTCCTTTGGGCACAATACTCATCACCACAGAATGTTTGTCTTTGATAAAGGTTTTATAAACTCGCATCACATCATCTTTGGTGACATTCTCATAACGAGCTATATCATCGCCAATCCCGTCAGGATTTGAACGAAGAGTTTCATAGGCAGCAAGTTGGCTCACTTTCCCAGATACACTTTCTAGTCCGTAAACCATATCTGACACAATGCCAGCCTTAACGCGTTCTATATCATCGTCTGTTGCCCCACCTCTGCTTTCAAACTCCTCTAGTGAAGCACGAATGATGGTTTCTAATTCAGACAACGTGTTACCTGGTGTTGGCAATGCCAATAACGCAAACTGACAACTTAGCTCTGCACATGAATGGTTTGCATTAGCTTGAACAGCTTTACCGTTCTTGACCATGTTTTTATATAACAGAGATGTTTTGCCGCTGCCTAGGATAGACATAAGCACATCAAGAGGTGCTTCATCAGGATGATTCACATGCACCGTTGGAAACGCCATATAAACGAGGGGCAGGTTAACATTGTCTTCCATAGAGATATAACGGTCTTGATCCAAGGTTACTTGAGTATATTCAGGTTTATTCACCTCTGGGCCTCGAGGAATACCACCGAAATATTTTTTAATCCAAGCCAAGGTTTGTGCTTCATCTATGTCGCCACCTATAGTTAATGTGGCGTTATTGGGTCCATACCAACGTAAGAAGAATTTTTTAAGGTCGTTGAGGTCTGCACGGTTCAGGTCTTCTATATAGCCAATAGTTGACCAAGAATTTGGGTGTCCTTCAGGAAATAAAGCTTCACCTACTCTTTCCCTAAGCAACCCATATGGACGATTGTCATAATTTTGACCACGTTCATTTTTAACGGTTTCTCGTTGATTTTCGAATTTTTCTTTGGTTACCGCATCGAGGAAAAAGCCCATACGATCAGATTCTAACCACAACATCCGTTCTAATTGATTCGAAGGAACTGTTTCATAATAATTAGTACGATCGGTGTTAGTAGAACCATTAAGTGTGCCACCAGACTCTGTAATCAGCCCAAAATGTTGTTCATCAGCAACGTTTTCTGAGCCTTGGAACATCATATGTTCGAAAAAATGTGCAAAGCCTGACTTACCTGGCTCTTCTCTACCCGAACCAACATGGTATGTCACATCAACATGTACCAAAGGGTCAGAGTTATCTGGGTGTAAAATAACGGTTAGCCCGTTGTCGAGCTGATACTTAGTAAAAGGAATCACAATTTCATAGTCTTTTTTGACCACGGAAGTAATCTTTTTAATAGTATCGGGAACAATGATCGACCTGACTTGCTCGTTATCAACATGACTAATTTTTTGTTGAGGATCCTTAACATCACAGCCAGAAAGGCAAAATACGGTGGTAATTCCTGCGGCCATTAGAGTTTGTTTTTTCATAAGATCATTAACCATTAAGGTGAAAAATAAAATATTTATGGTTGCCGATAATACACATTTAGAGTGCAGAAATCTTGGCTAGGCAAGTAAAATCTTATGTCTGTAAAGCCTTATTGAATTACTTCTACATCTCTCGCACGGTTTTAGTTTAAACTTGGCTTAGTTATATTGTAGTGGTGATGTTTCACAGTATGTTTTTGTCTATTTTTTCCCCATTATTTGGGGCCGTATCCTCGATAGGTTATTTTATTAATACCATCTTTTGGTTGGTACCTATTTTAATCTGTTCCTTCTTAAAGCTGATACCCATCAAAATATGGCAAACGTTTATGTCTTATTTATTGGATGGTTGTGCCACGTTTTGGATCTCAGTCAACAATGTTAATCAGAACTTGTTTAGTCGTACTAAGTTTGAAACCAAAGGATTAGAAGGATTAAGCCAAAAAGATTGGTACATGGTGATATCAAACCATCAGTCTTGGGTGGATATCCTAGTGTTACAACGTATCTTTAACCGTAAAATTCCATTTTTAAAATTTTTCTTAAAGAAAGAACTGATTTGGGTACCCTTTATTGGTTTGGCTTGGTGGGCGTTAGACTTTCCTTTTATGCATAGGTACAGCAAAGCATTATTAGCCAAACACCCCCACTTGAAAGGCAAAGATTTAGAAAATACCCGCAAAGCTTGTGAAAAATTTAGCTTCAAGCCCGTCAGCATCATGAATTTTGTAGAAGGGACACGGTTAACCGAACAAAAACGGACTCGCCAAGGGTCGCAGTTTCAACACTTACTCAAGCCCAAGGCTGGCGGTATGGCCTTTGTTTTAGGAGCCATGGGAGAGCAGTTACACAAATTACTCGACGTGACCATTTATTACCCAGAAGGCACACCTACTTACTGGGAGTTTGTCTGTGGCAAAGTCAAAAAAGTACAAGTAGATATTAAAGTTTTATCTATCCAAGAATTGCTAAATAGCGATGCATATGGCCCCAACTATTTTGACGATCACACACAAAGGGTCAAATTTCAACGTTGGCTAACAGAGTTATGGCAGCAAAAAGACCAAGATTTAGAATTGCTATTAGCAGAGAAATCAAAAAATGTTTAGTCTGCTCCCAAGCTTTATTGTGTTTCCTGTGCATCTAAGCTTACAAATGATAAGTCTGGCATTTTGGGCACTATCCATCACTGTGCTTGGTTTGATTAAACTTATCTTACCATTCTCATTTGTTACTAAACCGCTGAATATCATACTGAACTTCATGATGTGTGCATTTGGGTTTTGTAGTGTGGCTTTAATCAAATGTATGAACAAAGTAGAATTAGATTATATAGTTGAAGGTGAGCTGAGTAAGAAAGAATGGTACCTAATTGTAGCGAATCACCTTAGTTGGTTAGATATCATATTATTAACCGATTTTGCTGCTGGCAAAATTCCCGCTCCAAAGTTTTTTTTAAAAAAAGAATTGATTTGGTTACCTTTTGTAGGTCTTGGCGCATGGGCATTAGACATGCCGTTTATGCGACGTTATAGCAAAGACTTTTTGGAAAAGAATCCCCACCTAGAAGGAAAAGATATTGCCACCACTAAAAAATCTTGTGAAAAATTTCGTCAATTACCTACTACAGTCATCAACTTTGTAGAAGGTAATCGCTGTACCCCAGAAAAACACAAAATAAAAAAAAGCCCATTTAAAAACCTTTTACCACCAAAAGCAGGAGGTATTGCGTTTACCCTTGCTACGATGGGGGAGTTATTTACTAGCGTGCTGGATATTACAGTGATTTATCCTGATACCCGAGGTAGCCCCATGATGGCCATGTTAGGTGGCCGTCTAAATAAAGTCATTATTCGAGTGAATGTGCACCCAGTTACCGATGAAATAATGGGTGATTATTATAATGATGAAGAGTTTAAACGAGATTTTCAGAGTTGGTTGAATACTGTTTGGCAAAATAAAGATAA
The DNA here is from genome assembly GCA_034111205.1 of Paraglaciecola sp. Taxonomy (GTDB): domain Bacteria; phylum Pseudomonadota; class Gammaproteobacteria; order Enterobacterales; family Alteromonadaceae; genus Paraglaciecola. The sequence continues at coordinate 6,557 of JAWUXT010000032.1, forward strand.
ACTTATTAGCCACTTAAAAGGGAGAAACTAAATGCAAGAAGGGCATTACCTTTCAGATAATCTGTTATCGCTGATAGAGCACTTTGGGATTCAGGTCACTCCTAAAAGTTGGATATTTCAAGTGGTTGCCTTGCTCGTTATCTTGCTACTGGCTTGGCTGACTAGTTGGCTAACCAGAAGTATACTTAATAGCCGCTTGCGAAAACTGGTCAGTAAGAGCAAAAACAAATTTGACGATGAGTTGCATCAGCATGGTTTTTTCAAACGTATTGGACACATCGTCCCAGCCATTGTTATCTATTTGCTCAGCCAATTTCTGATTGAAAACCATTCATTGTTAGCGTTTTTACAAAAATCTGCCGTTATTTATATGCTGATATCTGCAGTAATGGCAATTAGTGCCCTGCTGAATACGATACAAGATAGTTATAATGCGTCAAATCTAGCCAAAAAAGCGCCTATTACTGGCTTTATCCAAGTGGCTAAATTGTTTGTAGTGATCATCGCAGGTTTATTGATCATTTCTAATTTGATAGATAAGTCGCCATTATTATTGCTCTCTGGTTTAGGCGCAGTCACCGCCATACTGCTATTGTTATTTAGGGATACCATTCTAGGATTTGTTGCCGGTATTCAAATAGCAGCGAATCGTATGGTCAATACAGGTGACTGGATTGAAATGCCCAAATATGGCGCAGATGGCGACGTTTTACAGGTTGGCTTAACAACGGTCAAAGTGCAGAATTGGGATAAAACAATCTCTACTATTCCTACTTACGCACTTATTTCTGAGCCAGTAAAAAATTGGCGCGGTATGACCGAAAGTGGTGGACGTCGTATTAAGCGTTCATTGAATATCGATATCCAAAGCATCCGTTTTTGTGACCAAAATATGCTGGATGAATTTACCAAAATTCGCTATATAAAGAATTATATCCAAGCTAAGCTAGAAAAGTTGCAGCGTTTTCACAGTGAACAACATATCGACACTACGGATTTAGTGAACAGCCGCAGACTTACCAACATTGGCACATTACGCGCTTACATGCAGGCATACTTAGAAAACCACCCTGACATTAACAAGGACATGACTTTAATGGTCCGCCAGCTGCCGCCTACGGAACTTGGTCTACCATTAGAAATTTATTGTTTTTGTGCGGATAAAAACTGGGTTAATTATGAAGGAATCCAAAGCGATATTTTTGATCACTTATTGGCCATATTGCCAGCGTTTAAGCTAAGAGCCTATCAACGCGTTAGTGATAGGCCCTAAGAAAACTGATGTGAGAAACTCTCCATCATCAGGTTATTCAATCTAAGCAGTAGCCAAGGCATATACAAACACGGCAAATAAGGCCAAAGCTGACGCACCAAAAAAACCGTACTCAACTTTGGACTGCATAACGTTTACACCCTCTGGAGTGGGTAAAAAGCTCATAATAATGCTGCTAATACCTAAAACAAAGGTGATCAATGTAAAACCAAATAAAATGGGTTCGTGCCAATTACTCATCAGTCAATTCCTACTTATCTTTATCTACTCGTATTATGCACCAAAAATTCTGGATCCCAAAAGACATAGAAGGAAAAAGGTATATTGCTTGATATGTATCATATGTCGCCCATCGGCCTAATAAAAGTGGTCTAAAAACTCACTTATTAGTTGTGTTCACTAAACACTTTTATAAAAACCACCATGTTCGAGCTTAAATAAAACTTATCCTATTGTTTTTTATGGCTTTAAATTTATGGCCTAAGCATTGCTGTGTCTGGATGGTAATTAATAATTAATCAATCAGGAGAGTTTCATGCGTAATATGATAATTGTTGGGGCTTTAGTTTGTTGTTCACTTCCAGTCTTTGCCTCAGATTCAAATAATAAGTGCAACGTTGAGCTCAATGGCAACATGCAATTAGAAAACAATATATTGGCTGTCACTTTAGACAACAACGCCCGCATGACCATTAACCAAGATAAAGTTTTATATGTTGATGGCACTGCTTTGACTTTGAATACACAACAACAACGCTGGGTTGATAACTATTATGACGGTATCAATCAAGCTGTACCACAAGCTGCAACGATAGCCACAGATGCAGTAGCACTAGCAAGCACTGCACTGAACGAGGTATTCACCGAATTATTAGGTTCAGATAATACAGCACTAGCCGAATTATCTGAAAAATTACGCAACCTTGATCAACAGATCCAATATAATTTTTATTCAGATAATGGTGCCATTCGTTTGCATGCCGAGTCGTTTGAAAACGGCGAATTTTTTGGCGAACAATGGGAGGCACACTTTGAAGAAGCTATTCAAGACTTGGTCACAGATTCCATTGGTCATTTAATGGTAGCCATAGGCACGCAGCTCATTTTTAGTGATGGAGACATGGGTGAGTTCGAACAAAAAATGGAACGATTTGGCGAAAAAATGGAACAAAAGGTTGGGTATCAAGCCACTGCTCTAGAAGAAAAAACAGATGCGTTGTGCTCAACCCTTGCCCAAGTGGATTTTGCTGAAACTCAATTACAGAAAATTAAACAGCTCGCTAGTTTGGATGTTATTCAATTGCACGACCAATCTCGTCGCATGTGATACCTTTTGCCTAAAAAAATATGGACAACATAAATGCAAATATCAGTAGTTGGCTGTGGTTGGTTGGGGCTGCCTCTGGCAATTAATCTTCAAGAAAGTGGCCACAATATTGTCGCCACCTGTCGGAGCCAACAAAAAGCCGATAAATTATCTCAACTAGGCTTTGATGCGGAATGTTTTAAGTTGGGTGACGAGCTGGGGCATAGTCGCTTAGCTAAGCTGTTCATGTCGAGGGTATTAGTGCTAAACGTTCCTGTGGGTCGTAAAAGCCTCATAACAGAACATTATGTGCAGCACATGAAAGCGCTACTCAAACATGCCGCAAATAGCCAAATACAACACCTTGTTTTTATCAGCTCTACGTCTGTTTATGGCGATAATAGCGGCACAATCACTGAGCAAAGCCCCACCCACCCACAAACTCAGTCAGGGCAAATCAATTTAACTATAGAAGCGTTAGTGAGGGAAGATTTTGCAGGCAGTAGTACTATTATTAGAGCTGCAGGTTTAGTGGGTAAAGACCGCCATCCCGCTAATTATCTTGCTGGTAAAATAGGGTTACTGAATCCCGACCATATAGTGAACTTGGTTCACCAAGATGATGTTGTTTGCGCCATTAAAGCGGTGATTGAAAGAGGTATTTGGGGACAGACTTTACATTTGAGTGCTTTAGAGCACCCGTCGCGCAATCAATATTATACGTGGGCTGCGGAAAAGCTTGGTCTCAGTGCACCTAAATTTGTTGAAGGCACAGGTGTCGCATTAGGGAAAGAAATTGACGCGACTAGAAGCTTAAAAATACTGGGCTTATCGCTTAAATATCCCAGCCCTTTTGATATGATAGGGCAGTAACA
>JAWUXT010000033.1:0-19532 GCA_034111205.1 Paraglaciecola sp.
ACCCGTCCAACAATACCCTGACAAATCGCGCCAAGGCGAAAGGCGTTGTAAGCAAAGTAGTAGTTCACTTCTGGTAAACTATCCCGGCCGGTGTGCTTGCAATACAGTTCGACATATTCTTCCATCGTCGGAATACCGTAAAACTGCATGTCTTTGATATCGACCAACGCACCGCGTGATGGATCCGAGCTCGGCATCATCCAATTCATCAGATGATAAGTGAAATCAGCGAGCGGATCGCCCAGCGTACAAAGCTCCCAATCCAGAACCGCAATCACACGCGGTTCAGTCGGATGCAGGACCATATTGTCGATGCGATAATCGCCATGCACAATGGCAGTCTTGTCACCCACTGGAATGTTTTCTGGCAGCCACTTAATCAAGGCGTCCATATCCGGAATTTTCTTAGTTTCCGAAGCAACATATTGTTTCGTCCACCGATGTATCTGGCGCGCAATGTAATCGCTTTCTTTACCAAACCCTTCCAGCCCGGCAGCACGCCAATCAACATTGTGCAGATCGGCAAACGTTTTGACCTTAGCTTCGTAAATCGCATGGCGCTCAGACGGTTCCATTCCCGGCAGTGTGCCATCCCAAAGGATGCGGCCTTCTACCATGTCCATGACATAGAATATCGTTCCGATGACGTCAGTGTCATCGCACAGGCCATATGGCTTCGCAACAGGGTAACCTAACGGATACAGCGCTGATATCACCCGGAACTCGCGATCCACCGCGTGCGCAGATGGCAACAATTTTCCCGGTGGCTTGCGCCGCATCACATATTGCTTGTTCGGCGTAATCAGTTGATAAGTTGGGTTCGACTGGCCGCCCTTGAATTGGCGAACCGTTAATGGGCCCTCATAGCCCTCAACATTGGCTTCCATCCATGTGATGAGCTTTGCTTCATCAAATTTATGCGTATCGACAACATCTTTTGTTCCGGTGAATAAATCCTGAGCTTTTTCATCGTCAACCATGATCGTCTCCAAATGTGTCTAGGTAAATGTCTATGCGCGGCAATACCCTGCGGTAAATATTCGACGCCGGGTTAGCTTTACGACGAAAATGCCACTAGGGCCAGAATTGCGGTCTCGGCTTTGTCCTCCGACACAAAAACGTGGTCAGAATACAGGTAAACAAAACGATATTTTTCATAATAATGAAAATAGATAATGCCTCATATTTTCCATATTGACATCTCTTTTATATCCTAAATATCTGGAAATATCTGGGGTCAGGGTTAACTTAAATCAGCATTAACAACCTAACCATGACACTAATAGGCCACACCTAAGGTTTTCCATATTATTACCACGGGTGACTTCGTAATTTTGGGACTATATGTTTTTTGCTATTAAACCCGCTTTCAACAGCCCACCTTTAGTGAACAGTTTTGTCGAAAATTTGGGGTGTCTTCTAGAGTTGAAAGCATCCAATATAATAATTACAGAGACAGCCATTGTAACAAACCAGTAAGATTATAATTAAATCAATCTATTACGAACAGTCACAAAGATATCGGCTTCACCGATGAACAGCTTTGGTGGCTCTGCCACTGCTTTACCCGCCTTTAAAGTTTCAGCAAAAAGTGGCTTATTCTTGGGGCAAATGACATGACGTCATTTGAGTGGAGCCTGCAGGGAACATTCGTAACGACAACGCGGTTGGCGCCTAAGAATAAGCCTTTTTGTGCGGTTAAAAACTTTTGTAGCGATCAGCATTTTACAAAGTACGTCCCGCGCGGCGTCCGCTGTACTTTGCCCTTTGGGCCATCTTGCAGATGTTCAAAATGGTTCCCGACCATTTTATCTGGATACTCTTTTTTGCTGTTGACCATATTTACGGGATAAATATGGTACAGCCTTAGCTGTCCTGAAAGGTAAAGTGCACGACGCACTTTATAAAAAGAGTATCTGGCTTGAAGGGAGTCGAGACAAAACCATCACGGACGATGGCGCGTAGCGTGCTTTTACTCTCAGATTCTAGCTATAAAAATTAAACCGCAGGTTTAACAAGCACAAAAAAAAGGTCTTGGTATAACCCAAGACCTTTTCTCATAATTGGTGCGGATGGAGAGACTCGAACTCTCACGGCCTAAGCCACAGCCCCCTCAAGGCTGCGTGTCTACCAATTCCACCACATCCGCAATTTATTAAAACTAGTTTGGTACGTCTTCTTTAGGTGCTTCTGTTGCTGGAACATCAGAACTTGGGGTAGCTGACATAGATGGTTCAGAAACCGGAATGTCAGAATCAACAGCTTGTTCAGCCATGGGTACTTCTAGGTTTTGCCATTCGTCTACTGCTTTTTCTTTATCTGCTGTCTGATTCCCCAGAATTAAGCTAATAACAAAAAACAATGTTGCAAGAATGGCTGTTGTTCTGGTTAGAAAGTTACCCGACCCTGTTGAACCGAATACAGTATTTGAGCCACCACTTCCAAAAGATGCGCCCATACCGGCACCCTTACCTTGTTGTATCAATACGAAACCAATCAACATAACCGCTACAATCAAATAAACAATAACTAATACTTCGTAAAAAACCATGTGCTGCCTCTACTGATTTGCCGCTTGGCAAATACTTAAAAAATCTTCTGGATTTAGACTGGCACCGCCAATTAAACCACCATCTACATCTGCCTGAGAAAATAACTCTTGGGCATTGTTACCTTTAACACTACCGCCATATAAAATAACTATATTGGCCGCAATGTTGTCATCTTGTTTTGCTAAATGTCCGCGGATAAAAGCGTGCACTTCTTGCGCTTGCGCTGGACTCGCTGTCTTGCCTGTGCCTATCGCCCATATGGGCTCATAAGCTAACACTATATTAGCAAATTGGCTTATGCCAACTTTAAGCAATACTGCATCTAACTGCGCAGCGATGTAATCAAATAATGTGCCATCGTCTCGCACATTTTCAGGTTCACCAACACATAAAATAGGGGTCAAATGAGCATTTAATGCCTGTTCAACTTTTAACGCAACTAAGCTGTTAGATTCGTTATTATCTGCACGACGTTCAGAATGCCCGATAATAACATACTGGCAGTTAAACTCTTTAAGCATATCAACAGACACTTCACCAGTGTGCGCACCCGAGTCAAATTGGCTGATATTTTGTGAACCTAATTTCACTTTACCATCAAAAAGCCCCAAATATGGAAAAGGGGGACAAATCACCACATCCATATTATTAAGAGTGGCAGCAGCAAGTTGCCTCTGCATTTTCTCAACCAGTGCTTTATCGCCATTCATCTTCCAATTACCAGCGACTAACTGTCTTCGACTATTTGATTGCACGTTATGCTCCGTCATTCCACATGTAACACCAATAAAAAAGCGCGCGAGATATTAACTAACCCAGTAACAATATACAAGTGTCTGAACCTATTAATGCTCTGTAAACCTTACTAATCGGTTACTTTACGCACAGCGTCAGCAATATGTTCGGCCCAAGTACTAGAATCCTGCGCATCATTCGCTTCTACCATGACTCTAACAAGGGGTTCAGTTCCACTTTTACGTAACAATACTCGCCCTCTATCACCCAAGGCTTTCTCTGCCTCTATCACCGCTTGTTTGACACCTTCGTCTTCAAGTGGTTTAGTGCCCTCAGAAAACCTCACATTGATCAGCGTCTGAGGATATTTAATCATACCACGGCTCAATTCATTCAAGTTCATATCCGCGTGTAACATAGCTGCCAAAACTTGTAGCCCAGCTACAATTCCATCTCCAGTAGACGCTGCAGCCAAATTTAAAACATGACCAGAGCCCTCACCTCCAATTGACCAGCCTTTTTTCTTAAGTAATTCCATTACGTAACGGTCACCCACCTTACTACGCAAAAAGGGCACACCCAGAGTGCCGAGTGCCACTTCCAAGCCTAAGTTACTCATTACAGTGCCTACTACCCCGCCTTTTAAACTCCCACTTTTAAGAGCGTCTCTAGCGATGATGTACACAATTTGGTCGCCATCTATCACGTTACCTTTGTGATCAACTAACATCAGGCGATCCCCGTCGCCGTCCAGAGCGAAACCTAAATCAGCTTTATTTTTGATAACGCTTTCGGTTACCGCTTTCATAGACGTTGCGCCAACTTTACGGTTGATGTTCAAACCATCCGGTTCAGTCCCAATCTCTATGACTTCTGCGCCTAGTTCACTGAGAACATTGGGTGCAATGTGATAGGTAGCGCCGTTAGCACAATCAACAACTATTTTTAAACCTTTGAGTGACAATGCAGAAGGGAAATTGCCTTTACAAAATTCAATATAACGACCTGCAGCATCACCAATACGTACAGCCTTACCCAATTTATCTGAAGCAACACACTCCATGGGTTTGTCCATTTGTTCTTCTATTGCAATCTCAATTGCGTCATCTAACTTCATACCATCAGCAGAAAAAAACTTGATGCCATTGTCGTAATATGGGTTATGCGAGGCACTGATAACGATGCCAGCTTCAGAGCGAAATGTTTTCGTTAAATAAGCAATAGCCGGAGTGGGCATAGGTCCTAGCAAACCGATATTAATACCTGCTGCTGACAATCCTGCTTCTAATGCAGACTCCAACATATAACCTGAAATGCGAGTGTCTTTACCAATCAGCACTTTATTGGTGCCATGGCCGGCTAAAATTTTACCTGCAGCCCAACCCAATTTCATCACAAATTCCGGATTGATGATGTTTTCACCAACTTTCCCGCGGATACCGTCGGTACCAAAATATTTTCTATCGCTCATTATTATTCCTGCAAGCGTTAATTATGTTTATTATTTTAACAGCATCTACTGTCTCTTTAACATCATGAACTCTAATTATTTGCGCACCTTTTTGAGCAGCTACTGTGGCAACTGCAATATTTCCAGCTAAACGTTGATCTATTTGTCGTTGTAACAAGTCTCCAATCATCGATTTCCGTGACAATCCAGCCAAAACAGGCACATTTAATTTATGAAACACTTCAAGGTTGGCTAACATTTTATAATTGTGTTCAAGTGATTTACCAAAACCAAAACCTGTATCAACAATAATTTGACCTGCATCTATGCCAGCATCACAGCAAACAGAAATTCGCTCTTGTAAAAATGTCATCACGTCCTTAATAACATCATCATATCGAGGGTTTTGTTGCATCATTCTTGGTTGCCCTTGCATATGCATTAGGCATACAGGCACATTAGCTGCAACTGCCGCCACTAAAGCACCTTTTTCCTGAAGTGCACGCACATCGTTAATTAAACTAGCGCCAGCATTAACGGCTTCAGTCATCACTTGTGCTTTACTGGTATCTATAGAAATGATGGTATCAAAACGTTGCGACATTAACTCAATCACGGGAATGACACGGTCTAACTCTTGTTGCACTGAAACAGCTTGTGCACCCGGTCTGGTGGACTCACCGCCGATATCAATAATGTCAGCACCTTCACTTAACATTAATTCCGCTTGAACTAACCCGTTTTCAAGTATATTGAAGGTGCCACCATCGGAAAATGAATCCGGTGTGACGTTCAATATCCCCATCACTCTAGGTGAAGATAAATCTAAAAACGTATCTTTAAACTGCATAAACGCTCAATATAAGTATATTTTGTATAAAAAAAACGCTCTGCTGAAGAATCAACAAAGCGTTTTGAACACATCCAATAAACTTAGTTGGTTGCGTCGCCAGGATTACCTACATTAGGTTGAACTGGCTTGTCATCTTTCTTATCTGCATCGGCCACAGGTGCACCGCCAGAAGGTTTATCGCTATCATCTTTGTTATCACGTACCCAATCTGCTGGGGGTCTTGGCTCTATCCTTGCCATTAAATCATCAATTTGTTTAGCGTCAATAGTTTCGTATTTCATCAAACAATCTTTCATTGTTTCCAAAACATCACGGTTTTCGTTGAGGATTTTTTCAGCACGCTCGTAGTTACGATCGATTATGGATTTAATCTCAGCATCAATAGCTCGAGCAGTGTCATCAGACATATTCTTAGACTTAGACATGGTATTGCCAAGAAAAACTTCACCTTCTTCTTCAGCGTAAAGCATAGGGCCCATTTTCGAAGATAACCCCCACTGAGTTACCATCTTACGAGCAATATCAGTAGCACGTTCAATATCATTTGATGCGCCAGTCGTGACACCATCTTCACCTAAGGTAATGGTTTCAGCAATTCGCCCACCAAACAAGCTAGATATCATACTTTCAAGATGTTGCTTACTATGACTGTATCGGTCCTGCTCTGGCAGATACATAGTTACACCTAATGCTCTACCTCGAGGTATAATCGAAACTTTATATACTGGATCATGCTCAGGTACCATGCGACCCACAATCGCATGCCCAGCTTCATGATAAGCTGTATTGGTTTTTTCTGCCTCAGACATAACCATACCCTTACGTTCAGAGCCCATCATGATTTTATCTTTGGCTTTATCAAACTCATCCATCGCCACCACTTTCTTGCCTGTTCGAGCTGCAAACAAAGCGGCTTCGTTGACCAAGTTGGCCAGATCAGCACCAGAAAACCCAGGAGTTCCACGAGCAATTAAGCTAGCTTCAACGTTGTCGCCTAATGGCACCTTACGCATGTGTACTTTAAGAATTTGTTCACGTCCGCGAATATCTGGCAAACCAACAGTCACTTGACGGTCAAAACGACCAGGTCTTAGTAAGGCTGGGTCAAGTACGTCTGGACGGTTAGTTGCGGCAATAACAATAATACCTTCATTACCCTCAAAACCATCCATCTCAACTAACATCTGGTTAAGTGTTTGTTCTCTTTCATCGTGACCACCACCTACACCGGCACCACGTTTTCGCCCTACTGCGTCAATTTCATCTATAAAGATAATACAAGGAGCCGATTTTTTAGCTTGTTCAAACATGTCACGTACACGAGACGCACCCACACCAACAAACATCTCTACGAAGTCAGAACCTGAAATAGTAAAGAAAGGAACTTTTGCCTCACCGGCTATCGCTTTTGCCAGTAAAGTTTTACCTGTACCAGGAGGGCCAACCATCAAAATACCTGTTGGTATCCTTCCGCCTAACTTTTGGAATTTAGTTGGGTCACTAAGGAAATCGACTAACTCAGACACGTCTTCTTTAGCTTCATCACACCCTGCAACATCAGCAAAAGTGGTCTTAATTTGATCTTCTCCTAAAAGGCGTGCTTTGCTTTTACCAAAAGACATAGCACCTTTACCACCTCCACCGCCTTGCATTTGGCGCATGAAGAATATCCAAACACCAATCAGCAATAACATTGGGAACCAAGATATAAATATCGAAGTTAAAAGAGACGACTCCTCAGGCTCTTTACCAAAAACTGCTACATTGTTTTCAATCAACTCATCCATCAACGCAAGGTCAGTGTAAGGAATAATCGTAGTGAAAGACTCACCATTACGTTTTACACCATTAATTTGCCCTGTATTTCTGTCGATAGTGGCACTGCTAACCACACCATTACTCACATCGCGCAAAAACAATGTGTAATCAGTATTGGTTGATTTAGATTCAGTGCCTGAAAAATTTTGGAAAACCGACATCAATACGACAGCGATAACCAGCCATAAGATTAAATTTTTTGCCATGTCGCTCAAGTTGTTAAACCTCTGTTGTTGCTAGAGTCTGTATGACTCTATGAATTGCGTCTCGCGCCTTGTTACTAACTGACGTTGAGACTACTATAATTTATACCCAGTCGCCACAAGATAAACCTCTCTGGAACGCGCTCGGGATGATTCAGGCTTACGAGTTTTTACCTTTTTGAAAGCTTTTTGTAACTCTTTCATAAATGGCTCAAACCCCTCCCCCATAAATACTTTGATTACAAAACTGCCATCTTTTTTCAACACCTGGTGACACATGTCTAAAGCTAATTCACCCAAATACATTGACTTAGATTGATCTATGGCATCGTTACCACTCATGTTCGGTGCCATATCAGACATTACTACGTCTACGTTTTTGCCACCTATTTTGTTCAATAGTGCATTTAAAACTTTTTCTTCACGAAAGTCACCTTGGAGAAATGATACACCTGCCAAAGGGTCCATGGGTAAAATGTCACAAGCTATTACTAAGCCATCTTCACCCACCACCTTAGCCACATATTGTGACCATCCTCCCGGTGCCGCGCCTAAATCAACCACTGTCATAGAGGATTTAATCAAACCATCTTTTTGTTGAATTTCTTCTATCTTAAATCCAGCTCTAGATCTTAGTCCTTGTTTTTGTGCTTTTTGCACAAATTTGTCATCAAAATGTTCTTTCAACCAACGCTGGCTACTAACAGATTGTTTATTTTTACTCATCGACCTGTCAAAAACACTGTATTCAAATTTGGATTAAATGGGAGATGGCGCTAGAATAGCTCTTTTCAACCATCCATCTTTAATAAATTTGTAAGAAAAACTAATAAATGACTTTATCAAACAAACAAAAGCAGCATCTCAAGGGCTTAGCCCATTCATTAAAACCAGTCGTTCAACTAGGCAACAATGGCCTTACTGAAGGGGTTTTAGCCGAAATAGACGGTGCTATCAAGCACCACGAATTAATAAAAGTGAAAATACCGACAGATGACAAAGAAGAAAAAACTTTAATCATGGATGCCATAGTCAGAGAAACTGGGGCCACCAAAGTACATGCAATTGGACATGTATTAGTTTTATATAAACCAAGCGATGACAGAAAAATAGAATTACCCAAGCGTTAGAGTAGAAATAGGAATGGATATCCGCTCTACTCTTGTCTTTTCGAAGATAAAAAATAACAACTTTCTAATTATGTTTATCAGTCTAAATTCTGTATCAGTTAAATGTTTAATGTAATTTAGATAAACAGCATTGTCTGCATATGAACAGATATTAAGCATGATACAAACATAGCTTAAGATCACCGCAAATCGATTTAAAAATTGCATACATCAGCACTGGTCAACATATTCATTGACCACAAGCTTCGGTGTATCTGATTTATCTGTTTGCGGTTTTGAATTGAGCACGTTAGCTGCGAGCTCAATAAATACCTACCTTGCTGAAAGAGTTTAGGCCGTCATTAAATAGTAAATTGGGTCTTTTACTTTTAAAATATAAGTCCTGTTTACTCTAGTTGATTAATGATGATGCCCGCCATCTCCATGGGCATGGCCATGCTCTATTTCTTCATCAGTTGCTGCACGCACATCTTCAACTTGCAATTCAAATTGTAAGGTTTTACCCGCTAATGGATGGTTGGTATCTATGGTAACCATAAATTTACCCACTTTGACAATTGTGACCTCACGCTGACCTTTCTCTGAGTTGACTACAGCCGTCATTCCTGCTTTCCATTTTGGTTTTTTTTCTTCGCTAAGCAAATGTTTAACCGGTATACGTTGTTCGCTATCGGCTTGAATTTCACCATAGGTTTCGGCGGCTTCCAATTCAGCTTCAAGCAAGTCCCCTTTTGACATAGACTCTAAGGACTTTTCTACACCCGGCATCATATTATTATAGCCATGCAGATAAGCAACGGCTTGCTCACCAAAATTTGACTCTAATTCTTTACCGTCCAAATCTTTGATCCGATAGTGAAACTGTACAACTGTGCCTTTTGATATTTGCATAATAATAACTTATAAATTTTAAAAATTAGGAACAGGATCCTATCAGAATAAACTTTGGCTGTTGATCTTTGATCTCGCTATTTCAACTAATCATCATCTGCGCCCGCCACTATATTGGCAATATTAAGTAAACTTGAAACCGCCATATAGTTAACTGAACCTTTGGGGTATCGTCCTTTGGTATTGTGCACACCCGCAACTTTATTCATCAACAACTCCAGCGCATCATCAACAGTTTCAACCACACAAATATGGAATTTTTGTGCTTTTACTGCCGCCAATACTTCTTTATCTAGCATAAGATTGACTTGATTAGACTTAGGAATAATGACCCCTTGCTTACCCGTTAAGCCGCGATGTTGGCAAAGTTTAAAGAAGCCTTCTATTTTCTCATTCACGCCGCCCACTGACTGCACTTGACCATATTGATTGATTGAGCCTGTGATCGCTAAATCTTGACGCACAGGCATTTTAGTTAAGGCTGAAATCAACGCAACTAACTCTGCTAGTGAAGCACTATCACCGTCTATGTGTCCATAGGACTGCTCAATCGCAATATTCGCTGATAATGTTAATGGAAATAGCTGAGCATATTTATGTCCCAGATACCCTGTTAACAACATCACCCCCTTAGAGTGACTGGGTTGACCGAGTTCTACTTCGCGCTCGATATCCACTACGCCATTAGCGCCAACGTAAACTGTTGAGGTAATGCGCGCAGGTGTACCAAACATACTATCACCGATTTCCAGTACCGTTAGACCATTCACTTTCCCCACGTCAATGCCTTGCGTTGCAATCAGAATTTGGCCTTGTTTAATATCATCTAATACGCCTTCACTAACACGCCCAGTCCGATGAGTTTTTGCCGCCAAAGCAGCTTCAATATGAGTCACATCGAGTTCTTGGGTATGTTGATGCCTGCAAAAATATTCGGCTTCATGGAGTAGCTCAATCACGTCTGAAAAACGAGCAGACAAACGCTGTTGATGTTCTGCAAGGCGCAAGCTGTATTCCACTAATCGATACATAGCCTTAGCAGAAATACTCTGCAAACCCAGCTCTTTCACTTGAACTCTCACGCGGCCAACAAAATCAAATAAAGTTTTTTTATCTAAAGGAATTTCATGGTCAAAATCCACTAATACTCTAAACAACTCATAAAATTCATCATCATAATCTTGCAAGGTGTAATAAAGGTCACGGGAACCCAACAAAACCACTTTGACGTCTATAGGTATCTGTTGAGGATTGAGCGTAATCGAATTGACCATTCCTACGTCATGTTGTGGCAAGTCCATTTTAAGCGACCCAAATTTAAGCGCTAATTTCAGGGTTTCCCATGCATAAGGTTGCTCAATAAGTTTGTCTACATCGAGCAACAGATATCCACCATTTGCTCGATGCATGGCACCGGGTCGGATCATCCGGTAGTTAGTAAAAACCGAACCTTGAATATTGGTGTATTCAACCTGGCCGAACAGATTTTGATGAGTTGGGTTAGGTTCATATATCACTGGAGAACCGCTGTTTAAATCATGGGAGACAATAATATTGGGTAAATATTGTTCTTCTAAAATAGAGCGTTTGTCGTACTCGTCATGCTTGTCATCTTTTTTATCGTCAGCTAATATTTCAACCACTGTCTCTACCAAGTGTGGTTTAAGCTGCCGTAAAAACTTTAAAATAGCCAAGTCAGATGAATATTTATGCTCTAAATCTTTTAATAATGGCTTTATGCCCTGCTCTGCTGTTTCTTTTTTCAGCTTTCTTAGCTTTTCTGCAGTCGCGCGTTTCCACTTAGGTAATTCAATTAACGCTTCACTTAATTTGTTTTCAATATCATCAATCACTTGATAATAGTGTTGCCTGTGTTCATCTGATGCTTTAGCAAATTCAGCTTCAGTAACCGGGCTACCGTCGACAATAGGTGAGAAGGTAATTGTGCCAGCATCTTCATACAAGGCCACATTCTGTTGTTGGGCTAGTTTTTCAACAGCATCAATGGCTTTGTCATATCCTTGATCAAACTCTCGAGTAATCGCCACTTTTTTTCGCTGATAGCCGGGATTATCAAATGCAGCCGGAAAGGTATCTAATAATTCGTCAATCAAATTTTCCATGTCTTTGATTAGCTTTTTACTTTCCCCTGCCATCAATCTTAATGAAAATGGTTCACGCTCGTCTTCAAAATTATTGATGTAACACCAATCATCAGGCGTGACCGTTTTTTGCACGTATTTATCAATAAATTCATGCACTAAGGTAAAGCGCCCAGTGGCTTGTTCACCCATCACATAAAGATTGTATCCTCGTGCTTCTATTTCCAGACCAAAAGATAAAGCTGCACGCGCTCTATCCTGTCCAATAAAAGTCGAATTTAAAGCGTTCTCATCTTTTAGAGCTTGATTAATCAAGCGTCTACTAGGTTTTGCAGTCAACTGCTGCAGATGTAAGGCATATTTGCTTTGCATATTAAAAGGCTTAATTACCACAAATTTGGAATATACCAAATAGTGAAACCTGTAATCAGCAGGCTGTCAAACGGATACGAAAAGAATATGGAAAAGTGACTATTT
Organism: Paraglaciecola sp.; assembly: GCA_034111205.1. Taxonomy (GTDB): domain Bacteria; phylum Pseudomonadota; class Gammaproteobacteria; order Enterobacterales; family Alteromonadaceae; genus Paraglaciecola. The sequence goes on from JAWUXT010000033.1 coordinate 12,212, forward strand.
TTAATACAAAACAAACACAAATTGTATACCTCCTAGGGATTAATATAATCGTTTAAATTAAATTTTAGGATCCAAAACACTCAATCCAACTAAAAACTTCGGAATAAGCTCGATTAATCACGTATTTACTGTTGTTAGCAAGGGATGCGCTAAGGTATTCTAAGTAGCTAACTTTTAGAGCATTGTTTAGGGTCTTTTTGACCTTATCCCTCTCGTCACGGAAATCTTTTTTAATGGCCGAAAAACAGTACCAACCTCAAGAAATCGAAAAAGAGGTTCAAGCCTATTGGGAAACCCAGCAAACCTTTAAAGCAACTGAAGACGCTGATAAAGAAAAATTTTACTGTCTTTCTATGTTCCCTTATCCCAGCGGCCGTTTGCATATGGGCCATGTTCGCAATTATACCATTGGTGATGTGATTAGCCGTTATCAGAGAATGTTAGGTAAAAATGTACTTCAGCCAATGGGTTGGGATGCATTCGGTTTACCTGCTGAAAACGCAGCCCTTAACAATAATACGGCACCAGCCAAATGGACTTACTCTAATATTGAGTATATGAAAACCCAATTAAAAACATTGGGGTTCGGTTACGACTGGGATCGTGAAATAGCCACATGTAAAAAAGATTATTACCGCTGGGAGCAATGGTTTTTTACTCGTCTGTTCGAGAAAGGTTTAGTTTATAAAAAAAATGCCACTGTTAACTGGGATCCTGTGGACCATACAGTTCTAGCTAACGAGCAAGTAATTGATGGACGTGGTTGGCGTTCTGGGGCTTTAGTCGAACAAAAAGAAATACCTCAGTGGTTTCTTAAAATCACCGACTACGCAGAAGAACTAGTCAACGATTTAGAACAATTAGAAGAATGGCCTGAGCAAGTCCGTGCCATGCAAAAAAACTGGATAGGCCGTTCAGAAGGCGTAGAAATAACCTTCGCCCTTGAACAAACGATTGCGCAACTTTCTAATTTTGATGTGTACACAACTCGTCCTGACACTTTATTAGGCGTCACCTACGTTGCCGTTGCGGCGCAGCATCCCATTTCATTAGAAGCAGCTAAAAATAACACTGTTTTAGCGGCCTTTATTGAAGAATGCAAAACCACTAAAGTGGCTGAAGCTGACATGGCCACCATGGAAAAGAAAGGTTGCGCTACTGGTTATTTCGCCATTCACCCCTTAACCGGTGACAAAGTGCCTGTTTGGGTCGCCAACTTTGTATTAATGGGTTACGGCTCAGGTGCAGTGATGGCAGTTCCTGGGCACGATCAACGAGACTGGGAGTTTGCCACTAAATACGAGCTTGAAATAAAACAAGTTGTTGAAGGCGATGCACAAAACAACATTGAGTGTGATCTAACCCAAGGGGCATTTACCGAAAAAGGCTTATTGGTAAATTCTGGGGAATTTGATGGCCTTAGCTCAGCAGAAGCCTTTGAGAAAATAGCTCAAGCACTTAGCGAGCAGGGTAAAGGCAAAAAGAAAATCAATTATCGTTTAAGAGATTGGGGCGTGTCTCGTCAGCGTTATTGGGGCACACCTATTCCCATGCTGAATTTAGAAAATGGCGAGTCTGTACCTGTTCCAAGTGACCAGTTACCCGTCGAATTACCCGAAGATGTGCAAATGAATGGGGTTATTTCTCCCATAAAAGCCGATCCCCAATGGGCTAAAACAGAATTCAACGGTCAACCTGCTTTAAGAGAGACAGATACCTTTGATACCTTTATGGAATCATCATGGTATTACGCTCGCTATTGCAGCGCACAAAACGACCAAGCCATGTTAGACCCTGCACAGGCCAATTATTGGTTACCCGTCGACCAATATGTGGGCGGAATTGAACACGCCATTTTACATCTATTATACTCACGATTTTTCCATAAACTTTTACGTGATGAAGGTTTGGTGCAATCTGATGAGCCGTACAAACGTCTGTTATGTCAGGGTATGGTATTAGCAGATTCTTTTTACCGTGAAGATGCGGCAGGTAAAAAAGAATGGTTTTCCCCTGCTGACGTTAACAGTGAAAAAGACGATAAAGGCAGGATCATCAAGTCTGTGCTTGAGTCTGATGGCATGGAAGTTATCCATCACGGTATGATCAAAATGTCTAAGTCGAAAAACAATGGCATCGATCCACAGCAAGTGATTGACTTATATGGCGCTGATACCATACGAGTTTTCACTATGTTCGCCGCGCCGCCTGAACAAACGTTGGAGTGGATTGACTCAGGAGTTGAAGGTGCACACAGATTTGTAAAACGTCTTTGGAACTTAGTGCAAGAACACGTCGAAGCTGGCGAAATAGCGACTCTGGATAAGGCTAACTTATCTGGTCCGCAGAAAAACCTAAGACGTTTAGTGCATAAGACCATTGAAAAAGTCAGTGATGATATTGGTCGACGCCAGACGTTTAATACAGCTGTAGCAGCCACCATGGAACTGCTCAATCATTTACAAAAAGCGCCCAAAACATCGGCCCAAGACTTAGCCGTTATGCGCGAAGGTATCGATGCGATAGTCTTGTTACTGGCTCCTATTGCACCTCATATTTGTCATGTGATGTACCGAGACTTAGGCCATAAAAATGAAGTAGAAACTGCACCCTGGCCTGTGGCTGATGCTGACGCAATGGTTGAAGACGAAAAACTAATAGTGTTGCAAGTCAACGGCAAAGTCAGAGCTAAAATTACCGTCACTGCAGATGCCACTAAAGAACAAGTCGAGGCTATGGGTTTAGCCGAACAAAATGTGCAGCAACATACAGATGGCAAGACCATCCGAAAAATCATTTATATTCCGGGTAGATTACTCAATATAGTGGCGAATTAAGATGCTAAAACGCATATGCTTAAATGTTTGTATCCTGACTATTGTTTTAACAATGGTAGGATGCGGCTTTAAGTTGCGTGGCGACTACGGGCTGCCCTCTGGTATTCAACAACTGCAATTACTAGCGGCACAGAAAAACACACCACTGCATAGGATATTAGGTAAGCAGCTGCAAGGTATAAACATTGATGTGTGGGATAATACCGCCAGTGCTAGTCAAATTGATGAGCAAGTGGATGTGATTGTGTATTTAAGCTCAGACCAACTTGAGAGGCGCTTGTTGTCTCTTTTTTCATCCGGACAAGTAGCAGAATATGAATTGGTGTATACCATTAAATATCAAATCCAATTTCCAGCACAAGACGCGTTAGAAATAGAATTCGATGTCACTAGGGAATATCAAGACGACCCAGATGCAGTGTTAGCTAAGTCTCGTGAGTTAGACTTGATCCAAAACGAAATGCGTCAAGAAGCAGCCAATCGCATTATCCGTCAAATTGCCAGCTCATATAGTAATTGGCAACAGACTACAGGTGGCTAATGCAGGTTTATCCAAACCGATTTAAACTTAATGCCTCTTCAGAGCTAAAACCTTTCTATCTGATTTTTGGTGATGAGCCGCAACAAAAACTTGAGTGTATTGAGTTAATTCGAAACGCCGCTTTAGCTCAAGGCTTTGACGAGCGCCAATCTTTAGTGGTAGACGGTCAGTTTAGCTGGGATACACTGATTGAAGCGACTCAAACCTTATCGTTGTTTTCTACCAGACAAATCATTGAGCTTGAATTACCCACCGGAAAACCTGGTGCAGAAGGTAGCAAAGTATTAACTAGCTTAGCCCAACAGGTGAATCCTGATGTGCTGATTGTAATACATGGCGGTAAAGTAGGTAAGGATGTACAAAACACAAAGTGGTTTAAGGCAGTGGATAAACACGCAGTTTATGTGCCTTGTTATCCTCTTGAGGGCAATGCCTTATATCAGTGGTTGAATACCCAGATGAATATGGCAGGCATGCAGCCATCGCAGCAAATATCACAGTTGTTGGTTGACTACTGTGAAGGTAATTTACTCGCGGCCAAACAAGAAATTCAAAAGTTAATGCTGATTTATCCGCAAGGCAACCCAAGCTTTGAGCAAGTTGAACAAGCGGTAGTTGATCAGTCCAGATTTACGGTTTTTCATTTAATCGATGTTTTGCTCAGCGGAGATGCTCAAAAAGCAGTCAAAATGCTCTATCGCTTAGAAAGTGAGGGAGTCGAACCTAATATTATTGTTTGGGCTTTGACCCGTGAGTGGCAGACGTTGCAGGCGATATTATTTGACAAACAACTGGGTAAAACGATTAACTGGAATCAGCACCGAATATGGAAAAGCCGCCAATCTTTATATCAGTCAGCGTTACAGCGTTTATCATTAGAGCATATGCGAGAACTGCAACAAAAGCTGACTGAGTTTGATAACGCTATCAAACAATCTCAAGTCGTACGTCCTTATGTAGAGTTATGCCATTTATGTTTACTGTTTGTTCCATATTCTCTCAGTAATGTGCCTTTAGACTATGGTATTTTAGACTAGGAGTCATATAGTTACATGCAACTCGCTTCTCCATTAGGTATTTTTGGCGGCACCTTTGACCCCATTCACAATGGGCATATTTATCCCGTAATAGAAGCGGCAGAAAAAACGAATATCAAAAAAGTCGCCCTGATGCCTTGTTATATTCCCAGTCATAAAAATTCTGCAGTCGCATCGAGCGAAGACAGGCTTAAAATGGTAGAGCTTATTTGTGCCGATTATCCTTTGTTTTACCCTGACTCAAGAGATATTAATAGAGGAAAACCCACCTTTAGTGTCGACTCATTAAAAGAAATACGCGAAGCCATGCCCACTACCCCATTATGTTTTTTCATCGGCACTGATTCCTTTCAAAATTTATTTACTTGGCATGACTGGTCAACCCTGTTTTCTCTTTGTCATTTTGTGGTGTGTGAAAGAAAGGGCGAGTCTGTAAAAGAAGTACAGGAAAACTCTGATAGTTCTTTAAAACAGCATGCGCCACAACTAAAAGCACTGCTAAACAAAAGGCAAATTTTTACTCCATTCGCTTTGCATAATACTCTCGCTGGACATATTTATGTGGCTAATACGCAAACATTAACCGTCTCATCTACCCAAGTAAGACAATTATTACTTAAAAATCAATCGGTTGAGAAGTTTTTACCACCAAACATATTAGATTATATTCAGCAGCATAAGCTCTATCAGCCGAGTGCCGATTTCTGTTAAACTATCTCAAATTCATTTGTATAAAATTCAACCATAAGGAAAGTCTTTGGACCACGAACAGTTAAAAGCCTTTGTAATAGAAAAAGTCGAAGACTTAAAAGGTCGTGACATTATTGATTTAGATGTTGCAGAAAAATCTTCGGTTACCGAAACCATGTTAATTTGCTCAGGTAATTCTAAACGTCATGTTATTTCAATTGCCGAAAATGTGGTAGTTGAAGCTAAACGAGCTGGTACCGCACCTTTAAGTATTGAAGGGCGAGAAACCGGAGATTGGGTCTTAGTTGACCTAGGTGACGTAGTCTTACATGTGATGCAAGATGAAGCCCGAAATTTCTATCAGTTGGAAAAACTCTGGGGCTAAATTAACCAGTGCGCATTCAAATGATTGCAGTGGGCATGAAAATGCCCGCTTGGGTTGAACAAGGTTTTTCGGAATATTGCAGACGTTTTCCTGCCGATATGCCTTTGCAGATCACCGAAATAGTCGCAGGTAAGCGTGGTAAAAACGCTGATATCAAACGTATCTTACAAAAAGAAGGAGAATTAACCCTAGCTGCCATTCCCAAAGGCAACAGAGTCGTCACCTTAGAAGTAACAGGTGTACCTTGGGACACCCCAAAATTGGCTAAAACCATGCAAAGTTGGCAAATGGATGGCCGAGACGTTAGTTTATTAATTGGTGGACCAGAAGGTTTAGCACCTGAATGTATAAAAATTTCTGAACAAAAGTGGTCATTGTCGAGTCTTACTTTACCACATCCATTAGTTCGCATAATTGTAGCTGAGAGCCTGTACCGAGCTTGGTCAATTAATAATAACCATCCTTATCATAGAGAATAAAATTGCCGTCACCGCGTATCCTTATTAAAGACCATTCAGCGGAAGCCAACCTTTTTGCTAGGCGAACGTTTATAGGACTACTTGTTGTAATTGTGATGATCGCTATGGTATTGACAAATTTGTATTATTTACAAATAAGTCGATTCGAGGATTACCAAACACGAGCAGATGGTAATCGCATAAAAGTATTACCTGTAGCACCTAATCGTGGCTTGATTTATGACCGCAATGGTATATTGCTAGCAGAAAACCGTCCAGTATTTAGTCTTCAAGTTATCCCTGAGGAAATTGATGATCTGGAATTAACCATTAATGAACTAAGCACTTTGTTAGATATTGACGCAGAAGATGTCAGTGATTTTTATCGAGACTTAAAAGGCACTAGACGTTTCAAACCAGTTAATCTGATTAACCGTTTAACCCCCAAAGAAGCCGCACTTTTTTCTGCACAGCAACATAAATATCCAGGTATATCCGTCGAAGCGAGACTCGCTCGCTTTTATCCTTATGGTAGTGCCCTTACCCATGTAATTGGTTACGTTGCAAAGATTAACAAGAAAGATTTACAGAAACTCAGTGAAGCTGGATTTGAAGCAAACTATGCTGCCACTTATGACATTGGTAAAAGAGGCATCGAAAAATACCACGAAGAAAAGCTCCATGGAAAAGTCGGATTTCAAGAAGTAGAAGTGAATAATCAGGGTAGAATTATCCGTATATTGGACTTTAATCCACCTGCCCCCGGTCAAGATATCGTGCTAAATATTGATATGACTTTACAACTGGAAGCCGAAAAAGCCTTTGCAGGTAAGAAAGGGTCTGTCGTTGCAATCGACCCTCGAGATGGAGGTGTACTAGCATTATACAGCAGCCCAAGTTACGACCCGAATCTGTTTGTGCATGGCATCAGCAGTAAGAATTACAAGAAATTACTCACCACTGACCGCCCTTTGTTTAACCGTGCAACGCAGGGGCAATATCCCCCTGCATCAACAGTTAAACCTTTATTAGCACTGACTGGACTTGAAGAGAAAGTCATCACCCCTGAGTATCAGATTCATGACTTTGGTAAATATCAATTAAAAAATGTTGAACGTATATGGCGAGACCATAATCCTTGGGGTCATGGCTGGGTGGATGTGACTAAAGCCATCGAAGTGTCTTGTGATATTTACTTTTATGATCTGGCGTATAAATTAGGTATAGACCGGATCAGCGAAAACATGAATGAATTTGGGTTTGGTGATTATACCGGTATCGACTTGCATGAGGAAGCCGATGGCATTATGCCGAGCAGAGGTATTGTTAAAGCTTTGTTTAACCGCCCTTGGTATATCGGCGACACCATCAAC
>JAWUXT010000034.1:0-20299 GCA_034111205.1 Paraglaciecola sp.
CGAAATATTGATAACAATTACCCGTTTTCGAATGCGGTGCGCGTAGGAAATTTGTTATTTTTATCAGGCGAATTAGGCACTCTACCGAATACCAGTAAACTGATTGCCGGTGGGATTGAAGCAGAAACAGTTCGCTAAAAATGGATTTGTAAAACTAGACAAGTTTTTAGCACCTTCCCCCCTGTCTAAGGTTAAGCAAGTAGTGGACGTTTTCCACCACGCTTGGTGTACTGATAATTGTGATTTTTATGAAACTAGCGCGATTAATAGTTCAGGCTTAACGTCTGAGCAATATTTGACTGAAGCGCAACGATTAGTTTTATTTACGTTGCTCAGTGATATGCGCTTATTAGAAGCAGTAAACCACGTTATACACTCTCCCGTGTTTATGGGCACTCAGTTATTTTTCGACCCTTTCAATACCAAACAAGCCAACTATTGGCATCGAGATCCACAATACCATTTGACGGTGGAGGAGCAAAAATTGGCACTGACTGGACCAGAAGTCTTACATGTCAGAATTCCTCTGACTGCGGATCCTGGTGTTGAGGTGATCCACGGTTCCCATATAAACTGGGATACTGATGAGGAATTGCAAGTCAGGCTGGAGCAAAATGGCCATAAGCATTCTGAAAGCTTATCAAACGGCGTTCCAATACCGCTGATGGTAGGAGGTGTACTGCTATTCTCTGCAAATATGATCCACAGAGGCTTATATGGAAATAATAGGCTTGCCCTAGATATATTATATTGTGAGCGCGTCCCACAACTAACTGAATTGATACAACTAAAACATCAACCTTCTGCACAAATGTTACCTGACTTAGATAAAAACGTGTTCCTATGAAAGCTCTTTAATGTCATAAAGCTGTCATTTCTCTATCATATTACTGTCATCGTACTTTCATATGCTGCTTGTAATCAAAACAGCATATAAAGGAAAAAACTGATGCAAGTAGTTAAATGTTTTAAGTATTCAGCCCTTGCCTTGGCAATGAGCTTATCTCTAACGGGTTGTTTCTTAGAAGGTGATGATGGCGAACCTGGAGCTATCGGTATACAAGGTGAAATTGGTGCCGCTGGAATAGACGGAACAGATGGCGGTGATGGTCAAAACGCCAATGCGAGTATTAGCCTGAGTTTGGTTGGGCGCATCCAACTCAATCCCAGTGATCCTGAAGGCGCCGCAGAAATTGTACAATTTCACCCCGGCTCCAACACTATCTATGCGATCAATAGTGCAGCTGATGAGCCAACCATTGAAATCATTGATGCCTCATCTTTAACCTCAGAAGCTTTGTCTAATCCTTTATCGAGTGAGAATCTAACATCCACGGCACTGGTGCTACCCATCGAGCAAAGCGGAATAGCTCTAGCCGGCCCTACCAGCTTTGCAGTTTCAGGAGACTGGATGGCTGTGGCCGTACCCGCTAAAGATAAAGCAACCAATGGTTTGGTATTGTTTTATAACGGCCTAGATACGTCCTCGCCAACGTTTGTAAAAGCGGTAGAAGTCGGCAACTTACCCGATATGGTAACTTTCACACCGGATGCCAGCAAAGTATTAACGGCTAATGAAGGTGAACCAAGTGGTGATTACACTATTGATCCAGAAGGTTCGATATCAGTCATCACAATTGCAGATGGTTCGCCCAGCGACATCTCAACCACTATCAGCTTCTCTGACTATAACGGTAAACAAGCTGAGCTTGAAGCTAAAGGCATGCACTTCCCTAATCCATCTGGTCGCACAATTAATGGCACTTTGATCATCACAACGGTGGCACAAGATTTAGAGCCAGAATACATCACCACTACCAATGACGTTGCTTATGTCACACTTCAAGAAAACAACGGTCTAGCCATTGTTGACTTGAGCGACAACAGTGTGAAAGTGATAGGGCTTGGCTTTAAGGATTGGAGTGAATTTCAGATAGATGGCATGGAAGATGGCACTGTGAGTTTTGGTCAATATGACGACCTGTACGGTATGTATATGCCCGATACTATCGCCTCATATCAATGGAAAGACGCAAACTTTTTGTTGACCGCAAACGAAGGTGATGCTCGAGAGTATTTCTTCGATACGTTAAATGCTGACGGCTTACAAGATGAAGACTTATGCACCGCCGCAGGTGGCCAAGACTTTGACGAGGATGATGGTTGTTTGTCTTATACCGAAGAAACTCAAGCACGACGTCTTGCTTTTGCGCCGGGATCGAACCTAGACACCACAGCCGGTGATGATCCAAGAGATTTTGACTTCACTGCCTACCCACTAGGACGCTTAACTGTGACCGAAGCATTGGGTGACAGTGATAATGATGGTGAATATGAAGCGCTTTACGCCTACGGTGCTCGTTCATTCACTATCTGGGACAGTAATGGCCTAGTGGTATTTGATTCAGGTGATGATTTTGAGCGCATTAGCGCTTCTATTCATGGCAATGCATTCAATAACAACAACGATGAAAATGAAGGGGACTCTCGCTCTGCCAACAAAGGTCCAGAGCCCGAAGCATTAACTGTTGGCCAAGTAGGTGATAAAACCTATGCCTTTATTGGTATGGAACGTTTAGGTGGCATTTTTGTTTACGATGTCACTAACCCTTATGACGCTAAGTTTGTTGATTATGTGATTAACCGCGACTTAACCGAAGGTGGTGACTTAATCGGTGATAGCGCCCCAGAAGGTATGGCATTTGTTGATGCAAACAATAGTCCAACAGGCAAGGCTTTGCTTATTATTGGTAATGAAGTCAGCGGTACAGTATCGGTCTGGCAGATTTCTGAGGAATAAAAGACAATGAACCACAGAGATCACAGTGGGAAGAAGAATTGCCTAATATTCGCTTCTATCTCTGAGTTCGCTGTGGTGTTTATTTAGTTTTGGATGCGAGTTAAACTAAGTGTTTTCAGGTTGAGTTTTTCTTTAAACTCTTAACTCGCGTTTGCTTTTAAAGTGCGTATTTATCTTTCATCAAATACGCATAAGCAGTATTAAAAGCGACTTCTTGAAACATCTTTAAGCCGGTGTCGGGCATAGGTACAAGCACAGGGTTGCGTTTTAGTGATTCTTTGATAGTTGTGGGAGACATCACTATTACTTCAACATCGTCTAATAATTCTAACGCGGCTTCCATTTTAAAGCCTATCGCACCACCAGCAAATTTACCTTTCATCGGACGTTGACGAATAACTATTTGGTCTATTTTGTAATCTTGTACTAATTGCGCAAAGGTTTTATGAAAATAGCGTAAATCTTTAGCGATTGCGTTTTTAGGCAGTGATAATTTGCGCGTATGGCAATCAGGAATTTGAAAAACCTCTTCAGCCAAAGATAACAAACAAATATTTGCATCATTACCACTTAATTCAACACCGATTACTCGCATAACTTATTACCTTACTTTTAATATTAACTTCAATTGCGAGGATTATAACTTAAATCCTAAAAATGAGTGATACCAATACATCAATAAAACGATGTTGAGTGAATTGATCATTTATACCAACATATAGATCCACTAAATTACCAATTCAAAGGCACAAAAATGTTAACTCTGTATGGTTTCGACGTCAGCAACTATTTCAATATGATTAAACTAGCCTTGGCCGTTAAAGGTATTGAATATAAAACAGTCACTCTTTACCCCAATCAGTCAGCTGAATATCTCAGCAAAAGTCCAATGGGTAAGGTACCGGCTTTAGAAACTGAGCAAGGTGTGTTGACTGAAACCAATGTCATTCTTGAATATCTAGACGAGACTTACCCAGACAAGCCCTTGTATCCTGGTAATATCTTTGAAAAAGCGAAGATTAGAGAATTGGTTAAAATGGCGGAGTTATATTTGGAGCTGCCCGCTAGGCGTTGCCATCCTGAAGTCTTTTTTGGACAAAAAGTCGACGAGCTCACTAAAAAAGAGGCTAAACGTGCTTTGTGTAAAGGTATTGAAGGCATAGCCCGCTGTGCACAATTCAGTCCGTATTTGGCAGGCAAGCAACTTACTGCGGCAGACATAGTATTTTTGTATAGTGCTGATTTAGCTACTGTAGTGGCTGATAAGTTATTTGGTCTTGATTTACTCGACATGGCACCCGGTGCGAAACAACTTATGGCTTCATTAAATCAGCGAGAAGACGTGATGAAAATTGCCGAAGACAGAAAACTTGGTAATATAAAGTTCAAAGAATACATTGCGAGTCTTACTTAAATGTTGCAATACGTGATCAAATAATTAACTATCAGCGTAGTCACGATTAAATTATTCTAATGTTTTTTAGGGAAGAACAAATGAATCTGATCGCAAACGCTGAATTTAGTTGCCCTTATTGTATGGCTACAAATAACATCCAAATTGATGAAGAGAACGATTTAAATCAGCAACAAATTGTTGATTGCCAAATTTGTTGTTCACCTATCGAGGTCGTTGTTACAGCTGGTATTCACGACAAATTTAATATTGTCGCCACGACTGACAATGAATAAATAACCAATAGGTCTCTAGATGATAGATGTTTTTAACGCCACACCATCGTTACTCGCAAAAATCCAACAAGCAGCAAATGAAAGAGCTTTGCTGCAGTTGGTTACCGAACACATACAAAGCTATGAATTTTCTACTAAGGTAGATATTGATGAAATTGACATAGCATTTGCTGCCTCTGGTGGTATAACTCGGTGGGTTAACGTCGACAACCTAAAAATCAAATGCGATCCGCTGCCTGATAGACAGACCACCTTTGGCGATATTTTAATTGAACAACCTCAAGGTTATGTCAACCTAGCCACCCCGGCAGGGTTCATTCCACTAGTTGATGTTGTTTACTCACTGGGTCAGCTTAGCTTGAAGCAAATTAACTAACCCCATGCGTAAATAAGATAACGTTGGTAAATTGCGGTTTATATTAAGTTGGTGATAACCTAATTGTATTTATGTAGCTTTGAGTAAAAATCATCTTATGAACAGGGTATTTGTCAATCCTATCCGATGGCTTATAATAGCGTTTATAAGCGTGCATTTGCCTAGCTTTGCACAGCAGTTATCCTTTAATAAATCCAAACAAAATAATGAGATGTATTTCAATTACACTTGGTCTAATCATCAAGAACAAACAACCGACATAACGTTCGCGTTACCGTTGCGCCAAATCAATAAGCAAACACACAAGAAATTCATTCCTGACTTAGCCCAGCAATATGTCTATATTGAAATACATAAAGCCGCTCGTAAAATCGATCCAAGAGAAGCCCGCGTGCAGATTCAGCGTCGAGGGCAAGATATTCAGATTCAAGTCACCAGTAGATCCGACAATCTCTTAGCTAAGTGGCAGAGTTCCATGAACCAAAGCCAAGAAAAAGCCCTCAACCAATATCTACGAGATAATTATTACAGTCACTTTCGCTCTCATTTAGGACAAAAAGCAATAAAACCTGATCATCTACGCTATATTTCTGAAAACACAGCGGCTCTGCTGCCTATAGCCCAAGCCGTATATGACAAATTACCCACCAATAGTGAAACACGTGCTTATGTCAATTTAGTGCTTAGCTGGGTACAAAGCATCCCGTACAATGAACTAAAGAATCGCTTAACGTCTAATGGGGCTGGCTATTTACCCCCATTATCTGTGGTAGCCAATAACCAAGGGGACTGTGATAGCAAAACAGTATTGATGGCAAGCTTAGTGCGTTCGTTGTTACCAGATGTAAAAATGACCATGGTGTTCCTTCCCAACCATGCATTATTAGGTATCGTACTCCCCTTTAGAACCAACGAACAAACCTTAGATATAGATGGCTTGGACTATTTACTAATGGAACCAACAGGCCCAGCAAAAATCCCTCTAGGCGAGGTTGCCAATCGCAGCGCCCAAGCTATAGCCGGCAACATGTATAGCCTTGAAGAAGTGCTTTAGCTTAAGCACTTGGCGTAAAGTAAGTTATAGCAATAAAACCGTCTCGGTAATAAACACACCCACAATCATATTGGAAAACTGAATGAAGCATTGGACCGTATATTTATCTGGCGAAATCCATACCGACTGGAGAGAGCTTATTATTCAAGGCTGCGAAGATCTTGGATTAAACATATCATTCACATCTCCGGTTACTGATCACGGCTCTAGCGATGCGGCAGGTGATTTTTTGGGGCATGAAAATATTCAATTTTGGCGTGATCATAAATCTTCAAAAGTAAACGCCATTCGCACTCAGGCGTTACTCAAAGCCAGCGACATTGCTATTATTCGATTTGGTGACAAATATAAACAATGGAATGCGGCATTTGATGCAGGTTATTGTGCTGCACTTGGAAAAACGTATATCACCTTGCACAACGAGAACATCATACATCCTTTAAAAGAAGTGGATGCAGCAGCTATGGCTTGGGCTCAAACCCCTGAAGATGTAGTTACATTACTCCATTACGTTATTGCATCATAAGGCAACGACTCTCATATTCATTTTTAGCCCCTTTTGGCATTCGGCACTTAAAAATGGGTAATACACACAGAGGAACAAAACATGTCGACTCAAAACACCTATTACGCACCTAAAGGCGGCCTACCGCCGCAAACACAACTGCTTTCAGACCGTGCAATATTTACTGAATCTTACGCCATCATCCCGAAGCGCGTCCTTACCGACATTGTAATTAGTTACTTACCATTTTGGGAAGGCATGCGGATGTGGGTTATCGCCCGCCCTTTATCAGGCTTTTCTGAGACATTCTCTCAATATATCGTTGATGTTGCGCCAAAAGGCGGCTCAGACAAACCAGAACTCGACAGCGCCGCTGAAGCGGTTCTGTTTATCGTTGCAGGCGAGATGGACTTGGTTATTGAAGGAGAAGCCCATCACTTAATTGAAGGCGGTTATGCATACCTGCCACCAAGCTGTAAGTGGACCTTAAAGAACAATGGTAACAGTCAATTAAAGTTTCATTGGATACGTAAAGCCTACCAGTTTGTAGAGGGCATTGAGGCCCCAGAAGCGTTTGTCACCAATGATAATGAAGTTGACGCGATTGCAATGCCAAACACCGGTGATGTATGGAAAACAACACGTTTCACCGAACAAAATGACATGCGTCACGACATGCACGTTAACATTGTTACCTTTGAACCTGGCGGCGTGATCCCATTTGACGAAACCCATGTCATGGAGCATGGCCTTTATGTACTAGAAGGTAAGGCCGTTTATCACCTAAATGGCGAATGGGTTGAAGTAGAAGCAGGTGACTTTATGTGGCTGCGGGCCTTCTGCCCACAATCTTGTTATGCGGGCGGTCCAGGACCGTTTCGTTATTTATTGTACAAAGACGTTAACCGTCATATGCCATTTATTCGTCCAACTAATTAAAGAACAAAACAGAAAGCATTAAATAAAAAAGAGCACATCGGTGCTCTTTTTTTACACGTCATTATCAGGCAATTAAACCCTATCCTATGTTAACCAAAATTAGTACACACTAATGTGAATCCTGCCCACCTATTCATTGTTGCGAAGCTGATAGCGGTAAACGTTTATAATGGGTATGCTTCAGTTATAGCGTTATTGGCAGTCAACCGCATTTCGTCATTGATCAAATGCGCATTACTGACGATTATGTCTAATTTATTCGATAAATAATAATCTACATGAGTCCTTGGAAGCTTAGTCAACTTTGCTATAAGTGCTATAGAAGCGCCCTTAAAAGGTTACTCATAGACTCTCTCTGAGCGGCTTTAATAATTTTCTTTTTGCTTGTGACGGATTTCACCATCTAAACCAAACCTACATTCATCCTATGGTTTATATCGGCTGATAAATAACAGATTTTAACTAATAATTTTTTTTGGATAAACGGGTAACCTCATGGCTTCCTTCACTATTTTTCTACCGTTAGTTTATTGCTGACTATCGATTGCGAAATACATCTTCTACGTCAGAAACAACTTCACGTTCGTCTAACTTAAGTCTGTCCTCAATACCTTGAATGTGTTTTGCCATCAGGCTAGATGCTTTTGCAACGTCACCATTTTGCATAACGTCGATTAGTTCACAATGTTCGAAATGAGAACACTTGGGCTGATCAGGTCGTTCATACAAAACGATGACTAATGATGTTTGAGGAACAAGGGTTGTGGCAATCCGTTCCAATGTTACATTACCCGATATTTTAGCCAGTAATAAGTGAAAATCTCCAGATAAGCGGATACCTTTGAATATTTCTTTGTGTGCAATTTTGTCTTGTTCTGACGTTACAATTTTTCTTAATAATTTATAGTCTTTTGGAGTGGCATTTTTAATAACATTTTCAACAATGGCAACTTCAATTAGCTTTCTAGCACTGAGGATATCTTTGGCCTGTTGCACACTTGGACTCGCGATATACGCGCCTTTATTTGGTTCAATCTGAACAATATGATCATGAGCAAGTCTAAGCAAAGCACTACGGATCGTAGTACGACCAACACCAAATATTTTAGACAAATTATCTTCAGTGAGCTTCGTGCCAGGTTTTAATCGAAACGAAAGGATTGCCTCAAAAATCTCTAAGTAGACATCCTTATCGTTTGCTCTTTTTTTCTTGCTTATACCACCTTCTTGCACTTTCATTGATTCCCGGTCTTTATATTATAAAATTCCAATTGAATAACTTGTTCTTAAAAAGACCAAGCATTTCGGTACTCAAGACGCTGTTAATTCAGACGAAGTAAGTATTATTTAGTCAAAGACTCGTTACATTTTGATAAAATTTCATTTCGAAGCGCTGTTGGGGTTTTATTAGACCAACGTTTAAAAGATCTACGAAAATTTGCTGCATCACTGAAACCTAATAGGGCCGCTATTTCATTAATGGTTAGCTGGGTACCCGTTAAATACTCATGGGCCAGTTTATTCCTAACTTGATCGAGTAATTGTTGAAACTTATACCCCTCTTTAGCTAAGCGTCGTTGTAGAGTGCTTTCGCTCATGTGTAATTGATTTGCAACACGCATACTGGTTGGGAATTCTGTCCCTGCCTGTAATAGAACTTCTTGTACTCGCTCACTGACCATGCCTCTATGAGTGTCTTTGGATAATAATCTATCGCATTCTCTTCGAAAAATATCTCTGGCAACGGGGTTAGCAGTTGCAATACTCAAGTCTAAACCTGCTTCATCAAAACTTAGCACACTTCTATTGCTGTTAAATTGTACCTTTGAACCAAATAATCGTTGATAAGGGCTTTTATCGTATGCTGCATCATAATCAAACTCTACGTGCACTGATGTTCTGCCTTTTGGGATCAGAGTATTTCCGCTTTGCATGATCGCAGCATAAAGCAGTTCAATATAGAAACGCTCCAGATCATCGGGCAAATGAGGCGCTTTAATTACTACTTCAACACGACTTTCCCGTGGCACCACTTTCACATCTAAACTGGGTAATAAGGCTTTGTTGTAGCGTACCATCAGCTTAAGAGCATCGCCTAGAGTGGCGCTGGTAATGATTGCATATCCAAAAATGCCTTGGGATGGAATATCCATGCTCGAGCCAACCAATAAACCCAGCTGACGATCTTTACACACCTCAATCGCATTGGTTGAGATGGTATCAAGTTGTTGAGCAGTTAAATTTAACTCTTTTTCGAGATCAACTTCTCTGATGCCAGAATTTTTGAAGAGGTAACTTACGTCTAGCTGACGTGCGTCCAAAACTCTCATTAATGTTTTTATATAATATGAATGCATGTTTGATAAATACTATTAATTGTAAGTTGAAGGTATTTGACACCATGATTGATGGTATTTAACCCTTTACTTTCAGATTGGTCAACTATAATCACCTTTGATATTTTGTAAGCTAACGAACACAGTAGGGTAAATAGTATGCCAGTATATAAAGCACCTTTAAGAGATATTAAATTCTTAATGAGAGATGTATTAGATTATTTCCCTCATTATGAATCGTTAGCAAATGGAACAGACGCTACCCCTGACATGGTCGACGCTATTTTAGAAGGTATCGCCACCCTAAGTGAAGAAGTTTTGGCACCACTGAGTTTATCTGGTGACAAAGAAGGCTGTCATTTTAATGCAGGCGAGGTGACGACCCCAAAAGGTTTTAAAGAAGCTTATAAAGAGTATATGGCTGGAGGTTGGCAAGGTTTATCTTTCCCTGAAGAATATGGCGGTCAAAATCTCCCCACATCAATCAACCTCATCAAGGCAGAAATAACCGGTAGCGCAAACTGGTCTTTTTCGATGTACCCAGGGCTAAGCATGGGTTGCATCAATACCGTATTAGAATATGGTTCTGAACTCCAGAAAAAACAATTCATGGCGCCGTTAGTCAGTGGTCAGTGGAGTGGCACTATGTGTTTGACTGAACCCCAATGTGGAACTGATCTCGCACAAGTCAAAACAAAAGCCGAACTCAAACAAGAAGATGGAAGTTACCGATTAACGGGCACCAAAATATTTATTTCGGCTGGTGAACATGATTTAACAGAAAATATTATCCATATCGTGTTAGCGCGTATCCCCGGCGCACCCAAAGGAACCAGAGGAATTTCATTATTCATCGTACCCAAGGTGAATGTTGACAGTGATGGTAAGTTAACAGACAGAAATTCTGTACATTGCGGTTCAATAGAGCACAAGATGGGCATTCGTGCTTCATCAACCGCGGTGTTAAATTTTGATGCCGCGACTGGTTACTTGATAGGCAAGGAGAATGAAGGATTACAAGCGATGTTCACCTTTATGAATACCGCAAGAATTGGTACTGCGCTGCAGGGTATTTGTCATGCTGAAGCAGCATTTCAAGGTTCACTCGCTTATGCCAAAGAACGTCAATCTATGCGTGCTTTATCAGGTAAGAAACAACCTGAATCCGTTGCTGATGCAATAATCTGGCACCCTGACGTTCGTAAGATGTTATTAACCCAACGTGCCATTGCTGAAGGTGGTAGAGCAATGATTTTTCATGCTGCGAAAATTGCTGACAAAATGTTTAATGCGACCGTTGCCGGTGATACTAAAAAACAGCAGGCTTATGACGATGAGTTAGGGTTTTATACTCCTATCCTAAAAGGTTTTATCACTGAACTAGGATTAGAATCTGCCAACTTAGGCATGCAAGTGTTTGGTGGACATGGCTATATTCATGAACATGGAATGGAACAAATCGCTCGTGACGCTAGAATAGCAACGCTCTACGAGGGCACAACAGGCATCCAAAGTTTAGATTTATTGGGCCGTAAAGTGTTGATGTCAAACAAAGGACAATCCATCCGTGACTTTAGCAAAGTGATTTTTGCATTTGCTAAGCCGCACTTATTGTCACGTGGCCCTGTTGGTAGTATGGCGCGCACTTTATGCAAACGTGCAGTTGAGTGGAACATCATGACACTGCGAATTATGCTTGGGGCGTCTAAAGATCGTGAGTTGGTCGGGTCTGCTTCAGTAGATTATCTGATGTACTCTGGCTATGTGATGATGGGTTATTTTTGGGCTTTGCAGGCTGAAAAATCTGCAGCATTACTTGAAAATGGCCAAGGCGAAGAATCCAATGACTTCTACACATCAAAAATTCAAACAGCAGAATTTTATTTTGACCGTTTACTACCTCGTGCCTCCGCTCATAAAAAATCTGCGGTGTCTTCAACAAAGTCATTGATGCAAATGGACAACGAGCATTTTAACTTTCTATAGAACGACGTTTTATGGTTACACAGCGCTTAACGTTTTAAAATCATAGGGGGCAAAATTGGGACACTTCAGCCATGTAATATAAACATCATGGCTGATTAAAATAATCAGCGATTGGCCCGGATGCAATGTAAGTTGACGCCTTTTAAATTATTACGCCAGAGATTGAAAAGCGCATACCGGCGCGCGCATCTCTCAAATGATTAGCCATTCTAAAATTTCCATAATCCAAAAAGTCGGCGCTCAAGGTCGACTTTTATTTGACCGCTAAGAACTATACTTTTACTGATGACTACCAATCATGTTTCTTCCAACTCACCACATTCCTAGTTGATCATATTTTGGCCTACGTTAGTGATTGCCGCATTACCACTACACAAGTTAAGAATAAAAAAGAGAAAGTAAACGCAAGCCACAGCCAAATAAAGTGATTCGCCTGTGGTTTCTAACCTAGTTTATTTATCTATAATTGCTCTTCCGCAAATTCTGCCAACCTACTGCGCACAACACCGTCTAAATTAATGGTGGCACTGCCAGAAAAATTCTTAAACTTCTCAACTATGTAAGTTAAACCAGATGTGACTGCCGATAGGTAATTACTGTCTATCTGCGCCAAATTACCGCTGCATATCAACTTGGTGCCTTCACCACAACGGGTAATGATGGTTTTTAATTGAGAAGCGGTAAGATTTTGTGATTCATCTAAAATCACAATGGCATTTTGAATACTCCGACCACGCATGAAATTCACTGATTTAAACTGAATATTCGCTTTTTCCATGATGTAGTTCATCGAACCTTTCACGTTTTCATCATTTTTATGTAGCACTTCTAAACTGTCTGTAATGGCAGCAAGCCAAGGCGCCATTTTTTCTTCTTCAGTACCAGGTAAAAAACCGATGGATTCGGCGATTTCAGGGGTACTTCTGGTCACTATGATCTTGTCATACATATTTTTCTCTACCACCATTTCAAGTGCTGCCGCCAAAGCTAAAAGTGTTTTACCACTGCCAGCAGGTCCTGTGAGGATCACTAAATCAATATGCGGATCGAGTAAGGCATGTAAACCCATCGCTTGACCAATGTTTTTTGGTGAGATACCCCAAGCTCTGCGACCCATTAGCCGCTCGTACCCTAAATCTAAAACCTCCAAATGATCGCTACTAACAGACTCGACTAAACCCGCAAAGTGCTGGCTTTCATCCAACAAAAACTCATTTACATATGCTTCTGGCAATACTTTACGTTCAATTGTATGAATAGTGTCTCGGCCTTCAATACGGCTGTCCACTGACTTAACTTCATCCCAGAAATTACCCAAGAACTGATGATAACCCTTCGATAAATATTTAATGTCGGTGACCATCTGATCGGTTCTATAATCCTCGACATGAGCCAAGCCCGCACCCTTGGCCTTTAAACGCATGTTGATATCTTTGGTGACCAATACCACTTGTTTGGTATTTTGAGATTTTTGTAAATACAGCGCACTATTAATAATGCGGTTATCATTTTCGTTACTGGTGAATACTTGCTGTGACACAGGCATGCCGTGATCAACAAAAATAGACAGACTACCAGTAGGCGCTGATTCTCCAGCACCCATGCCTTGCATTGATACACCTTGCATCAAATCTTCAGGCGTAGCGTCATGCAGTAAATTTTCCATTGCGCGAATAGACACACGGGCGTCTCTGGCAACATCTTTTTTACTGTCTTTAATATAATCCAGCTCTTCAAGTACGGTCATAGGTACAACAACGTCGTTTTCTTTGAAGGATAAAAAGGCTAGGGGTTCATGCAACAGAATATTAGTGTCTAATACGTAAATTTTTGAACTTTGTGCTTTTTTTATGGACATCCGGCGCTCCTGTGGACTTGGATAGAGTGCCTGCCAGTTAAATCATGTTTTTTAATTTACGTTGGTGTAACGAGTAAACGGTTGCGCTTAAAACATACTTAACTACAGGCTTACTTAGTCACAATAAAACACTTTTTCTAGACAATCATCTACTTTTAAACAGTAGATGATTAATTTTTTGTTACAATGCGCGCTGTGCCCAACTCTATTCTCTTGGCGCCAATTCATAGAAGTAATTCCATAGGTGAGGACACAACAATGGCTAAGCAACAATATTTTGCCCTAGGGCAACGCTGGCTCAGTGATACAGAGACTGATTTAGGTCTAGGAACCATTGTACTAATTGAGTCACGTACAATCACAATGCTATTTCCAGCCACAGGAGAAAGCCGGGTCTATGCTGCTCAAACTGCACCTTTGACTCGAATCGAATTTATGATTGGCGATAGTGTAAAAAGTCATGAAGGCTGGGAATTGCTGGTAGAACAAGTTCAGGAAAAAGATAACCAGCTTACCTATATTGGGCATCGAATTGATACCAATGAAGCTGTTGTTCTAAAAGAAACCTTTATCGACCATCATTTTCAGCTTAATCAGCCAGAACAACGATTACTAAATGGTCAGTTCGACGACCCTAAGTGGTTTGATTTGCGTGAAAAATGTCTGTCCCATCAATTCGAACATAGCACCTCACCTTTACTTGGTTTTGTAGGTGCGAGAGTCGATCTTATTCCCCATCAATTACACATTGCATCTGAAGTAGGTAGTCGTCACGCCCCTAGAGTATTATTAGCGGATGAAGTAGGTCTAGGCAAAACCATTGAAGCTGCATTAATTATCCACCAGCAGTTGTTAACCGCTAGAGCACAAAGAGTGTTGATTATTGTGCCTTCTAGTTTGGTACACCAATGGTTAGTGGAAATGTTACGTAGAGTGAATTTAGCCTTTTCAGTGTTTGATGAAGAACGCTGTGAAGCGATGTCTGAAGACGCTGGCAATCCATTTGAAGCAGAGCAACTGATCATATGTAGCCTCGATTTTTTAACCCATAATAGCCGTTATTACCAACAAGCGATGGAAGCTGAGTGGGACTTGATGGTGGTGGATGAAGCGCATCATTTAATTTGGTCACAAGGTCAGCCTTCGCAGCAATATCAAGTGATTGAAGGCCTAGCCAATGTCACTAAAGGTGTATTGCTACTAACGGCTACGCCCGACCAGCTTGGCCACGAAAGTCACTTCGCTAGACTCAGATTACTCGACCCCGCGCGTTTTCATGATTACCACACTTTTGTGGACGAGGAAAAACAGTATAGTCAATTGGCGACCGCCATTGGTCCATTACTCAGCGGTGCTAAGCTTAGCGACCACAACATTCAGGCTATCAGCCAATTTGCTGCTCCTGATATGTTAAAAGATATCAATACATCTGACTCACATACTAAAACCAAATTACTACACACTTTATTAGACCAACATGGCACAGGACGATTGTTGTTTAGAAACAGTCGTGCTGGCGTGAGTGGATTTCCAAAAAGAAAACTGTATACCTACTCATTAATTCAACCCATCGAATACACTTTATTACAGTCAGAAGACCCAAGTAACTTACAGGTACAGCTGACCCCAGAAAGACATCCAGACGTGGTGAACACTTGGTTTAATTTCGACCCTAGGGTCGAATGGTTTATCACTCAATTAAAATCTTTAAAGGGCGAAAAAGTCCTGACTATTTGTGCCAATGCCAGCACTGCACTGCAATTATCAGAAGCGTTGCGGGTTAAAGCTGGTACTCGTTCAACGGTATTTCATGAAGGTATGGGTATTGTTGAACGCGACAGAGCAGCTAATTATTTTGCTCAGTCTGAAGATGGTGCTCAAGTACTTATTTGCAGTGAGATAGGCAGTGAAGGGCGTAATTTCCAATTTGCTCATCACTTGATTTTGTTTGATTTACCTTTAGTACCTGACCTTTTAGAGCAACGCATTGGCCGTCTTGATCGAATTGGACAAAAGCACGATGTATGTATCCACGTACCTTATTTCGATATGAGTGCACAACAGGTGTTACTCGATTGGTATCACCAAGGGTTAGGCGCATTCGAACATACCTGCCCCACTGGTATGACGGTGTATGAAGAAACCCAAGAAATGTTGCATGACTGCATTCAGGATCCCAGAGATATCCCTAAGTCAGAGCAATTGATCAATCAAACCGCTAGCTTGCACCGCCAGCTCAAGTTAAAACTTGAACAGGGTAGAGATAAATTGCTAGAGCTCAATTCATCTGGTCAAGGTCGCATCGATGTATTTTTAGAACAAATATTGCAGGCCGAACAATCACCTAAGCTTGAGCTTTTTATGACTCGGCTGTTTGATGCTATTGGTTTGCTTCAAGAAGATCATGATGAAAGCTGTTACTTGTTAAGGCCTACCGAAACCATGATCAGCCCCCTTCCAGGTTTGGACGAAGAAGGTATGACCATTACCTATGAACGCACCACTGCAACGTTATTGGAGCATGTCACTTTCCTAAGTTGGGATCACCCCATGATCCAGCATGCTATGGATATGTTGACCACTGACGTGATAGGCAAAAGCTCGATCGCGTTTTGTCGAGATAAAAGCAAGCCTGCCGGTGCGTATTGGTTAGAATGTTTATTTGTGCTGTCAGCTAAAGCGGCACATGGTTTACAACTATCACGATTTTTACCGCCAACACCGGTTAAAATCTGTATTGATAGCAACTCACAATCGATTGACAAACACTTTATTCAATTAGAGTCAGTGTTACCCAAAATGGGTAATCAACTCATTAATGCGCTGAAGTCTCAAGTAGAAAAGTGCTTGCATAATGCCCACCAAGAAGCTGAGCAAAAAGCCGAGTTGGTGAAAAATAAGCGAATAAGTCAGATGCAAACATTGTTAGGGGGCGAATTAGATAGGTTACAAAGCTTACAAAAAGTAAACCCTGCCATTCGTGATGAAGAAATTGAACATGTAGCTAATCAGATCAATAGCCTTAAAACAATCATGGGCGAAGCGAGACTTAATCTTGAGGCCGTTAGGCTGATTGTGAACAACCCACAGTAGAGACTGATATATGGAAATTTTTAACTACTGCCCTCCAATGGAACCGTACTTAGAAATTGTTTCTCAGGATGATGATATTTTAGTACTCAACAAACCTAGTGGTTTGTTGAGTGTGCCAGGTAAAAAGCATGCCGATTGTTTACAAACTCGAGTACAAAGAGTATTTCCGACGGCGACAGTGGTACACCGATTAGATATGGCAACGTCTGGCTTGATGGTGATGGCTTTAAACAAAGCTGCCCATAGGCATATATCTAAACAATTTGAACTGCGCGAAACAGCTAAAACATATCAAGCAATTGTGTTTGATAGGGTGCAACAAGACTCTGGCGAGATCAACTTACCACTGATTTGTGACTGGCCAAACCGCCCAAAACAAATGGTTGACCATGAACAGGGTAAAAAAGCGCTGACCCATTGGCGAGTACTAGAACGAAATACCCGAAGTACAAGGTTGGAACTGAAACCTGTTACGGGGCGCTCGCACCAACTGAGAGTGCATATGTTGAGCATGCAGCATCCCATTTTAGGTGACAGTCTATACGCCCACGACCAAGCATTAGCGATGTCAAATAGGCTTAACTTACATGCTATGTTTCTCAGCTTTAGGCATCCAGTCAGCGAAGAAACGTTATATTTTGAGTCTAAAGTGCCTTTTTAAACTGATATTAATTAGTCATGTTTTATTACTTTTTAAGTTGTTCATTGCGCAATACTGCATACATATTCATGTCATGGAAATCGTTATTCCAGTAACACTTGCCGCGCAAGGTTCCCTCAAGACGAAAACCTAAATTTTTCACTAATTTTTCTGAAGGCTTATTGCTAGGT
This sequence comes from Paraglaciecola sp., assembly GCA_034111205.1. Classification (GTDB taxonomy): domain Bacteria; phylum Pseudomonadota; class Gammaproteobacteria; order Enterobacterales; family Alteromonadaceae; genus Paraglaciecola. The sequence goes on from JAWUXT010000034.1 coordinate 17,468, forward strand.
AAGATGAGAGCTTCGACACGATGCACATAAAAATGGAAACTTTCATCAAAGATAAAATTGAGAATAGTCGCCACAGCCTCTGTTGCATAACCTTTACCCCAATAATCTTTTGACAATTCATAACCCACAACTGCACTATGATCAAACTCGTTCCAATTTGTGAAGCCACAGGTACCTAAGAACTCACCCGACGACTTATCTCGAATAGCCCAACGTATCCCAGTGTTACTATCAAATCTAGCGTCAAAATACTCTATCAGACGGTCTGCTTCAGCAATAGATTTAAAACGTTCAACATCATAATACTCGATGATCTTGGGATCAGAAAATATGGCGAATAGCGGTTCACGATCATACTTTGTTAACCTATTAAGTAACAATCGTGGAGTTTCAATAATCGGGAATACTAGATTTGGCATAAAGTCTCTGATAAAAAATGTGAGTTAAGCCATTATTAACGAAATAATGGCGTCTGCAAAATTAAAGAACTAGCGAATCCTTTCCGATAACATGTTTGAGCTACCTTTTCAGAGTCACTATCGTTATTAAATTACTGTTTTTCTTTGTTCTCGCTGCTGTGTGCACTCGCAGCTTAGCGGCACCTGATAATCAATTGCTAAGAAAGTTAGATATTCAGCGTGGGCTATTTGCTGACGCCTACCAAACTTTTGAAATTGACGAACAGCCCATTATTTATGTGTTACAAGAAAACACTACAGCTATTACTCGCGGTGTCGCAGTCTTGATTGCTGATAGCGGCATCCCCATTGTAGGCCAAGAAGGCTTTGCAGCTTTAGCCAATGAGCTGCACAAAATTGGCTGGGTCACTATTTTACTACCCGCTCCGGATATAGGTTTTATGCCTACTATCGAGCAACAGGCAGCTGTAGAAAATGAAGAAACAACAACAGCTAAAATAGAGACGCCAATCCCATCCGAGGAGGCAGTAACAAGCCCCAGCCCACCAATATTAGATTTAGATATCAATAAGTCTGCGGTAACCACTATAAAAGACCAGGCATTTATAAAACATGAACAGCAGCTAGTCTCACTTTTACAGGCCGCATTCGAAAAATCTCAAGAATACCCGGGCTTCTTTTTGGTCATCAGCAAAGGCACAAGTGCCGCTTGGTTAAGTAAAATTTATGCTGAGAAGACATTAGACACCCCCGACGCGTTTGTAATAATCAGCCCTTATTGGCCAGACAGAAAATATAATCAACAGCTACCACAATGGATAGCCAACACACCAATGCCAGTATTAGACTTGTACAGTAGCTGGGATAATACATGGGCACAACAAACTGTTACTCCCCGTAAAGTAGCCACAATCAAAGCACTAAAACTGCAATACCGGCAACGAGAATTGCTTGGGTTTAATATGCATCAGCAACATAGCGCCTACATTGCCAAAGAGATTTATGGCTGGATAAGCCACATGGGATGGTAAATAATTTAAGTGTTAAAGCTTACGATAGTTACATTCCAATAATTCTTATTCTAAAAAAATCTCTATTCTCTGTGAAAGTACAAATTCTAGCTATACTTGAGCACATGAACCACAACAAATTAAACGGTCGTAGTAGTGTCCACTGTTAGTCATTTCTTACAGAGTAAATCCAAACAACTGGCATATTATGTCCGTTTCTTTTTGCAACACAAAATTCCTTATTCAGAACTGGATATGTTTTTTTGGGATACCATGGAAGAATGGGCACAAGTCAAAAAAGGTAAACATCTGCCTTACGAAAAAACCGAGCAAGTGTTTTGGCATGTATTACACCAAATACATTACTGGCCGCACCGTACACTGATTGAAGACCCTTACTTAAGAGGCGAAATAGAAACTTGCCTAGACTGCCTTGAAAGTGAAGGGATATATCCAATGCCATTGGACTGCATTGGAATAAGGCCCTAGGCTTCTTTAATTTTCACTGTTAATGCAACATCTTGAGGATATTATAAGTTTTGCCATACAAGGTATTCACCTTTTTTCAAGACGATGTATATCAAAGCGTTTATTGGCCAACACAATCAATACTAATACAGGGATCCCCATCAATGCAGTGCTTAAGAAAAAGTGTTGGTAACCTATTGATTCAACAATTGTGCCTGAATAACCACCTAATATTTTTGGTAGTAAAGTCATTAATGAGCTGAAAATAGCATATTGCACGGCAGTAAATGAAATATTGGTCAGACTAGATAAAAAGGCAATAAAGGCAGCACTAGCTAAACCTGCAGATAAATTATCTGCAGAAATAACCACATACAACAAAGTCATATCATTGCCGACTTGAGTAAGTAACATAAATAATAGATTGGTTATCGCCGACAATAATGCGCCTAAAAACAAAATTTTCAATACACCAAAGCGTATACTCAATAAGCCGCCTAAAAACCCACCTATAATGGTCATTATTAAACCAAAGGTTTTCACAACACTGGCAATTTCAGGTTTGGTAAAACCTAAATCAAGATAAAACACATTGGCTATTACGCCCATCACAATATCGGAGATTCGGTACAAACCAATCAAGGCTAATAATAACCACGCTAATGACCAGCCATATCTTTGGAAAAAATCGTTCACCGGTTCCACATAAGTGACAAGGATTGCTTTTTGTTGCACTAGGCCACTAGCAATTACCATTTTAGCAATAAGACCAGCAACTATTAAGGCTAAGGCTAAGCGAGCAAGCTCAACCACTGCACCGGCTAAATAACTGTTAGCAATCAGCGTACTTAATGCTGCTTTTACCGATACTGCATCAGATGCCGTCTAATAAAAACTAGCCACAAAGCCACTAACGGCAAATATAAACAACAAGA
>JAWUXT010000035.1:0-14332 GCA_034111205.1 Paraglaciecola sp.
TAAAGGAGAGCCTTTAGTGATATTTACTACAGGTATAAGTGTGCCCAATGCGGCTATGACTATGCAGATGGCATTGGATTATTTCCCTATAGACCGAGTGGTAATGATGGGTATAGCTGGTGCAGTTAATCCTGATTTTCAACCCGGTGACATCTCCGTACCAGAGCGTTGGTATTTCCATGATGAATCCGTCTATGTCAATCCTGATCCCAAAAACGCCGGTAGTTTTGTATTGCCTGATTATTATGAAAATGCACTTGAAAGATATAAAGAAAGGCGCAAACAAGATCCCCATTCACCCGCTTATGAAAACTTTGGCATCATTCATCCAGAAGAAATGACAATAGTTAAGCAGGGATGGGATAAGCCTAAACAAATGCCCTACTTTAGCGCCACACCTGAATTGATCGAATTGGCTAAAAAAGCCGTCAAAGCGGTAAGTCCAATCAATATGCCTTCAGGAAAACCGATTCAAATCAAAGTTGGCGGCAATGGTGTCACAGGTTCAGTGTTTCTTGATAACGCCGAGTATCGCAATTGGTTACAACGAGTGTACAACGCTCAAGTCACTGAAATGGAATCCGCTGCGGTCGGGCAAGTGTGTTTTGTTAACGACGTAGACTGGGTGATTATTCGTTCAATTAGTGATTTAGCGGGCGGCCAGCACGGTAAAAATGATGAAAATGTGTTTGACGGTATTGCTTCTGGTACCGGTACAAAGTTAATGATTGCCCTGCTTGATCAAATTGTTGCAACACAATTAGCCCAATAACTGGCCAATAATATTTTTTGAAACAAATGAGCTGATATAGGTAATTTCACAAAGGGTAAACTGAATTAAATTAGCAGTGTGATTAAAAAGGAGACGGAATGCAATTATCAGTCAAACAGATTAGAAAACAATATGCGGAAGTACTCGCAGTGGATGATTTATCTTTTGAAGTGAAATCGGGAGAAATTTTGGCTTTACTTGGGCCTAATGGTGCAGGTAAATCATCTACAATTCGTATGTTAATCGGCTTGACCTATCCTGATACTGGAGTGATTTCATTTACAGATATTGAAGGTCAAAAGATACCCAAATTAATCAGTGGCGACTTTGGGTATTTGCCCGAAGAACGAGGCCTATATCAAGAGAGCAACATCCAAGACACCCTAGTTTATATGGGTCAGTTAAAAGGGATGACAAAAGCAGATGCATTAGAACAAGCTGATGTTTGGCTAACCAGCTTCGATTTAGCAGAGCGAAAAAAAGACCAACTAAAAACCTTATCCAAAGGTAATCAACAAAAAGTGCAATTGATCAGTGCCATCATTCACCGACCTAAAATCGTGTTTCTTGATGAACCTTTTTCTGGATTAGATCCCGTTAACCAAGAAAAAGTCATATCATTTCTGCAGTTATTACGAAAACAAGGCACCACCATTATTCTTAGCGCCCATCAAATGTCTTTAGTTGAAAAGTTAGCCGATAGGTTTCTGTTGATGAATAAAGGTAAGGCAACCTTATATGGTTCAATTAAAGATATTCGCCAAGCCGCGCAGCTAGGAACTAATTTAACAGTGACATTTAGTGATCCAGTCAGCAGTGAATCTTTTTCACTGACCGAGCAAATCATGCAGCTTGTCAGTATTGATAGCCACACAGTTCAATTCACCTTAGCACCGTCATGCCATGTCCCTCAGTTTTTACAAAGTATGTTAGCTGAGCATCAAATTGAAAGTTTACAAACTGAACAACCCAGTTTACATGACATCTACATTAACAGTGTCAAAGGAGCCGCATAATGGATAAGGTGTTATTAGTTGCCCGTTGGGAATTTATGCGTAATTTTAAATGGAAACAGGAACTAATCGGCTATTTTTTAATGTTATTAATCTATGCCGCAATTTTTGCTGTGCAGATGTGGAGCCAATCAAGCACCCAGAAAACCGTTAATTTAGCCGTTATAGGCCAGTTACAGACTCAGCTAAACAGTAAATTTGTGCTGTCATCACTAGATACTAACCTCGAAGAACAACAACTATTTGAGAAAATTGCTGCATTATCGTTGGATGGTATATTAAAGGTTGGGCAGTCAGGCGAGTTTACTTTGTATATTTCTCAGCAAAGTGTTTGGCAACAAGAATTAGAACAAGCACTGATTGCCGATCAAAAAGATATATTGTTAAGAGCTATGGACATTAGCCCAGAACAATTAGAAAAATTACAAAACCCTATTTCCATGACGTTTGTCAATCAAGCAGAAGAAGTGGTAGGCAGCAGTGTAAAAGTGCTTGGACTGCTTGCAGCAATTTTAAGTGCGATGGCGGTTTTTACTAGCTTTGGTTTATCACTCACCTCAGTGACACAAGAAAAACAACACCGTATTACCGAACAATTACTCACCTGCATTAGCCATCAACAATGGGTCGACGGCAAAGCATTAGGCCTCTGTCTGTCTAGTGTTAAAAGCCTGTTGACCACATGTTTTATGATGGCAATTGTATTTACTGGTATCGCAGTTTTTTCAGACGGTGGTGGTGAAAGTATGAATGTATCGGCCACAGTGGTGATACAAATTTTAATTTTTTGTGTGCTGGGTGTGTTGTTTTGGAATTATGTATTTGTCGGTTTCGCCGCGACTATTGATGACCCTAATCACTCAGGAAAAACCGGATTGATGTTGCTACCCATGTTACCTGTTATGCTGGTATTTATTGTTATGGGAGAACCCAACGGTCAGGTGGCCAAAGTATTGTCTTTAGTGCCTCTTACCGCTATCAGCTTTATGCCTATGCGTATTGCTTCCATGAGTGTGCCAGTCTGGCAAGTCGGTTTATCTTTGGTATTCTTAGTGGTGGGCGTCTACTACGTTCGTTTATTCGCCACGAGAGTGTTCAGAGCCAATATCACCTTGTTTGGTAAGGAGCCAGATTGGGCAGATATTTGGCGCAGTATGTTAAAAAGCAATCCATAGTGATTCATTAAAAAGCTGAGCATAAGCTCAGCTTTTTAATGTTGATGAAATAATTTAACGCTCAATCACTGCATTATGATACACGTGTTGTACATCGTCACAGTCTTCCAACATATCCATAAATTTATCAAAGATCGCTACGTCATCACCGCTTACAACAGATTCTGTTTGTGGGATAAAGGTGATTTCATCTGCATCAAATTCAATATCAGGGCTATCATCAGTTAGTGCAGTCCGAGTATTGTTGTATTCTGTGTGAGGAGCATAAACAGTAACCATCCCTTCTTCACATTCTACTTCGGTGACATCAACATCGGCCTCCATCAATGTTTCGAGTACTGCATCTTCATCATCGCCCTTAAAGGCAAATACAGCTTGATGATCAAATACATGACCTACTGAACCTTCGACACCTAATTTAGCGCCTGTTTTAGTAAAACAATTTCGAACATCAGTGATAGTTCGATTGTTGTTGTCGGTTAAACAATCAACAATCACCATACACCCACCAGGACCAAACCCTTCATAACGAGCAGGCACATAATCTTCACCCGCCCCGCCCGCAGCTTTATCAATTGCTTTATCAATAACATGACTGGGAACTTGGTCTTTTTTAGCTTTTTCGATCAGCCTGCGCAGCGCCAAGTTTGCCTGAGGATCTATTCCACCATTTTTGGCAACAACATAAATTTCTTTGCCGTACTTGGAATAGACTTTGGTTTTCGCTCCAGCGGTCTTAGCCATGGAGATTTTACGCACTTCAAACTTTCTTCCCATTTATATATTCTCTTCTAATAGTTATTCACTTCTAACAAGTTTAGAGCTAATAGCTTGGCCCGATTAGATTTAATATGAAGGATTTTACAGCTATTCAAGTCAGATAACAAAACCCATTTAATAACTAACTATACCCAAAGCCATTGTAGTTGCAGCTAGGCGGCAAAGGAACTCAGCCCCGTGAGCTTAGATGTACTAAGTGATTGGGGTGAGTGAGAGCAGCCAACAACGCTGCAGCTTCAAGGGAGACGGGTATATTAAGGAACATGCTGCGATGCAAGATAATCATGAGATTGCATTTCTTTTAGCCTACTTAAGCAACGTCTAAATTCAAAATTAAGTTGGCCATCCAAATAAAGAGTTTCCATGGACACCTCAGCTGACATAATCAACTTAACATTACGCTCATAAAATTCATCCACCATAGCAATAAAACGCCGAGCAATATCATCGATAGTTCGTCCCATCTGCTCTACATTAGCAATTAATACAGTGTGATATAAGCGACTTATTTCCATATAGTCAGTTTGGCTCCTAGGCCCATCACAAATATCACGAAACTCAAACATCACGACCCCGTCAGCATAATGCAAGGTTGGGATCATTCGGCCTTCTACTTTGATTTCTTGATTTTCAGTACCTAACTCAGGTGCTAGTTGTATAAAATATTTATGCAAATTTTGATTGGCTTTATTGTCTAATGGATAATGAAAAATCTCTGCCTGCTCTAGGGTTCTCAGGCGGTAATCCACACCACTATCAACATTCACAACACGCGTATTTTGATTGATTAATTCAATCGCTGGTAAAAACCTGGCTCGCTGTAGACCATTGCGATATAGGTCGTCTGGCACAATGTTTGAAGTGGCGACTAAAACTATGCCATGGCCAAAGAGCTCTTCCATCAAGGTGCCTAAAATCATTGCATCTGTAATATCAGAAACAAAAAACTCATCAAAACAAATCACTTTGGTCTCTTGTGCGAAAGTTTTGCCTATTGTTTTTAATGGGTCTGGTTGACCTTCAAGGGATTTCAATTCTTGATGCACTCTGTGCATAAAGCGATGGAAATGAATCCTCATCTTTCTTTTAAAAGGTAAACATTCATAAAAGGTGTCAACTAGGTAAGTTTTGCCGCGCCCTACTCCACCCCAAAAATATAGCCCTTGGATGCTAGGTTTACGCATCCCCTTACCAAATTTACTCTGTAACTTTATTCGCCATGTAAGCTTTTTCTCAGGGTGGGTTAATTCGTCATACAGTCGTTGCAATTCTTTTACTGCGTTTTCCTGGGCGGCATCATAGAGAAATTCAGGATCTTGTAGATCACTTTGATATTTTTGCCATGGTGTAAAATTAATCATTCTTTGGTACTTTTCCTTTCACATATGGGTGTTTTTAACACTTGAATACAAATAAAATGACCGCATTGAAAATGCTGAGCGTATAATAACAAATATAGCAAGCATGCTCATGGTCAATACTCTATAAATCATTAAAAAGTAGCGATCTAGATAAGCAAAAACACGTATTTAAATAGGAGACGTTATGGACTGGTTGGTGGGATTATTGTTGTTAATAGTTGGCGGAATCATTGGTTTTTTTGTTGCAAAAATTGTAAGCAAAGATAAACAACGGACCATTGATAAGGCTGCAAGCGAGCAAACCATTCAAGAATTAATGAACCAGCAAGCTGCTGAGCATATTCATGAAACTAAACAAATAGCAGAAAAAATTATCGCGCAATCAACCGCATTAAAACAACAGGTTGAAGCATATGAAGATTTATTAATCAGCCAGCAAGCTAGGCCAGAAGGGAATTCATTGAATTACTTTGGCGAACACACCACAGCTTATTTACGTAATAAAAGCACTAGGCCTGTTCGTGAAAAATCAAGTGCAGACATACAGCCCTTAGATTTTTCTTCACAAAGTTCAGGATTGTTCTCAGGCACTAAAGAAGCGCCGGTTAAAGAAAGCAAATAATGAACTTTTTCTACACCAAGATAGTCCTTGTATTGTTTTTAAATTTAGATGTTGGAGATGATAACCGATGAATAAAGTAGTAAATCGTTTTTTAGTGGTTTGTTGCGTAGTGACTGCAAGCATGTCTGTCAGCTTAGTGTCTAACGCTGCATTACCTTTCTTTTCAAGTGATAAAGGCGAAGTACCTAGTCTAGCGCCGATGCTAGATGAAGCCACTCCAGCTATTGTCAGTATTTCAGTTGAAGGAACGCAAGTTTCACGGCAACGTGTGCCTGAGATGTTCAAGCACTTTTTTGGAGGAACAGGGGAGCAACTTCAAGAAAGACCTTTTAAAGGCCTTGGTTCTGGTGTCATTATTGATGCGAAGAAAGGCTACGTGGTTACGAATAATCATGTGGTAGACAACGCTGATGAGATTACCGTTAAGTTAACTGATGGTCGCGAGTTCAAAGCAAAGAAATTAGGTGCCGATGATCAAAGCGATATTGCGTTACTACAAATAGATCCTGATGCATTGACTGCTATGCCTCTCGCTGACTCAGATGAGTTGAGAGTGGGCGATTTTGTTGTTGCTATTGGTAACCCTTTTGGTCTGAATCAAACAGTAACCTCTGGGATTGTCAGCGCACTTGGACGATCGGGTTTAAATATTGGTGGATATGAGAACTTTATTCAAACTGATGCTGCGATCAATCGAGGAAACTCAGGAGGCGCTTTAGTAAGTCTTCATGGTGAATTAGTGGGGATTAATACTGCTATCTTTGGACCTAACGGCGGTAACGTCGGCATAGGTTTTGCGATACCCAGTAACATGATGAAAAGTTTAGTCGATCAGATTATTGAGTTTGGTGAAGTTCGCCGTGGTTTACTCGGTATCATGGGTCAAGATATTGATTCTGGCTTGTCAGATGCAATGAACCTAGATGTTAATCAAGGCGCATTTGTAAGTGAAGTTCAGCCAGACTCAGCGGCTGAAAAAGGCGGGATTCAAGCCGGTGACATTATTACAGAGATTAATGGTAGATCCGTTGTGAGTTTCCAGGAATTAAGAGCGAAAGTCGCCAGTAAAGGCGCAGGTACGAAACTTGAATTAACAGTATTACGTAAAGGCAAACGTGAAAAAATTAATGTTGTACTAGGCGATGCAACCCAAAATGTGGTTGTTGCCAAAGAAATTCACCCAGCTTTAGAGGGTGCAGCTTTAACCAACGGTAAATCTGAACAAGGCGATAATGGGATAGTTATTTCAAATATTGAATCACGCTCTCCAGCGAGTCTCATTGGTTTGCAAGATGGTGATGTGATAATTGGTATTAACCGCAAGAAAGTAGATAACATTGTTCAATTAGGCACTGAACTAGAAGATGCAAAAGGCGTCATCGCGCTCAATGTTAAACGAGGTATCTCTTCTTTGTATTTGGTGATCCGTTAACAAAACTAACTATTGATAGCAGCAACTATGCCTTAGTGCTGCTATCAACTTACTGTTTTCAATGTTATTATTTACTACATCTAAAGTAAGAAATATTAAATATCGCTTGTGTTAAAATCCTTATCTTTTTTACTAAAATCTATTCTTATAGGTGTGATCATTTCTTCGATCATCCTATTGTTAGTGCCCGATTTACGTCAAGGTAGTGGTCTGCCACTGACGTTATTCACTGAGCAAGATAGCTCAAAAAAACTCAGCTTTAATCCAGCAGTTAACGCAGCAGGTCCTGCAGTTGTTAACATCTACAGTCAGAGCATCGAAAGGAGCGGCTATAATCGTCGACAGCCCATCGAACGAACCAGCCTTGGTTCTGGCGTTATTATGACTTCAAATGGCTATATCCTGACTTGTTATCACGTCATTGCAAATGCCAAACTCATTTTAGTTGGATTACAGGATGGGCGACTCGAAGAAGCTCAAATTATTGGTTACGATCCGATAACAGATTTAGCGGTACTCAACATATCAGTTGAAAATCTACACCCTGTTCCGCAACTTGATGATCCTAAAACTCTAGTTGGAGACGTAGTGTTAGCCTTGGGTAATCCCTACAACTTAGGACAAACAGTCACCAAGGGTATCGTTAGCCGGATTAGTAATAACGAGCTAAATAATTATTTCGATTATATTCAAACAGACGCAGCACTTAATGAGGGCAACTCTGGCGGAGCTCTGGTAGACAGTGAAGGATTTTTGATAGGCATCAACAATGCTAATTTCAAAACTCGTATCAGCCGAAACCGTGTTGAATCAGTTGATGGCGTGTCTTTCGCCGTACCTTACAATCTAGCCAAGAAGGTCATGGGTGAGATCATCGCTACGGGTAAAGTTACTCGTGGAGCATTAGGGTTTGTAGGTCAACAGTCTGGACCATCAAGCGCTGGGATTATGGTTACAGCTGTAGGTCAAGGAAGTCCAGCCGAACAGGGTGGTTTGCAGATTAGAGACCTTATTTTGTCTGTAAATGACATTTCTGCCAATAGTATTCGCGATACATTAGATTATATTGCCGATACTGTGCCAGGTGACACTGTCACATTTGAGGTGAACAGAGATGGCACAGTTCTGAAATTGGATATGACAGTTGCCGAATTACAATAACGTTAAGGGTTACTTGTTTGGTTATCCGCTAACTCTTTTAATGTTGGCACCTAACCCGTTCAACTTTGTCTCGATGTGTTCATAACCTCGGTCTAAGTGGTAAATACGATCTACTGTGGTTTGCCCTTCAGCAACTAGCCCTGCAATCACTAAGCTCGCCGAAGCCCTTAGATCTGTTGCCATAACTTGAGCACCCTTTAAAGTTGACTTGCCATTGCATACAGCGCTATTAGCTTGCAAAGAAATATCGGCACCCATTCGCTGTAATTCAGGTACATGCATAAATCGGTTTTCAAAAATATTCTCAGTCACCACACTTGTTCCTTCAGCCAAACAATTAAGCGCCACAAACTGCGCTTGCATATCTGTTGGAAATCCAGGATGAGGCGCCGTTTTAATATCAACACTAATAAGTTGTCTATCAGTCATATCCAACTCAATCCAATCATCACCAACAGTTAGTTTAGCGCCGGCCTTGGTCAACTTATCTAGCACTGCTTCGAGGGTTTTTGGTGCCGCTTGCTCACAACGAATCTTTCCACCCGTAACAGCAGCTGCGATTAAAAAAGTGCCCGTTTCGATTCTGTCTGGCAATACGCGATAACGACACCCTGATAAAGATTCAACTCCCTGAATCACAATTTTATCAGTTCCAGCATTCGACACATTAGCGCCCATAGCATTTAGGCATTGAGCTAAGTCAACAATTTCAGGCTCTTTAGCGGCATTTTCTAAAATGGTTTCACCTTGCGCCAAACAGGCCGCCATCATTAAGTTTTCGGTTGCGCCGACGCTTACCACATCCATAAATATGTGAGCGCCACGTAACTTTCCATCCACAGACGCCCTGATGTAACCATTGTCCACATCAATTTTGGCACCCATCTGTTCAAGACCTTGAAGATGCAAATTAACTGGACGTGCGCCTATGGCACAACCACCGGGTAACGACACATTTGCTTGCCCAAATTTAGCTAAAAGAGGGCCCAGCACCAAAATCGATGCGCGCATGGTTTTGACTAATTCGTAAGAAGCATTAAAGTTATCAATAGAACTCGGATCAATTACCACTGATTGCCCATCTTGACGATAAGCTTTAGCACCCAACTCATTTAACAAAGACAAACTAGTGTATATGTCTCTCAACTCTGGGACATTATCAAAATAACAAGTGGAGTCTGCAAGAATGCTTGACATTAGAATAGGCAACGCAGCATTTTTGGCACCTGAAATAGTCACGTTCCCATTCAGCGGCGGGCAAGCTTCAATAATTAATTTGTCCATAGATACACTCTATTTGATATTATTAAGATGAGGGGGAGTTGAAGATACTATTGAGGAAGATTAAACATTTTTTCGCGTTTCCATTGGCTTTCAGTAAAAGTCTTAATAGAAACGGCATGCATACTACCTTCCGCAATTTTTGCGGCCAAAGGTGCATATACAAACTGCTGTTTTTTGACCCGACTCATAGTCTCAAATTGATCACTTACGGCGATCACCTGAAAATGAGAACCATCACCATTTACATGCGCTTCAGCTAAGCTTAAAGTTTCAAGCAAAAGTGCTTCGATTTGTTGATTATCCATTACATATCCAGATAAGTGAAAATAGTCAGCTATTGTACCGACAAAAAACTGTCTACGTCGCTTATTTTTGCAAGCTTTATCAAGCTTTCTGGGATACCTTTTAGTTCAAAATGAACATTTTGTTGTTGATTACCTTTTAAAAAGTTCATCAACCAAGCTAACCCTGCAGTATCAGAGTTACTCACACCTGACATATCAAGGGTGGAGTTGCCTAGCTTGCTTTGTTCAAGTGTTGTCAATGCCGCTGACTTAGGGATAGTGTTTCGGTTCAACTCACCTTTTAAAGTGAAATAACCTGTTGGTGACTCAATCACTTGCAATTTAGTCACTAACTTTCCTTTTTGTCTGAGCTAATGTTAATAGGTCTACTAATAGTATTATTCATTAAATCGATTACTTTTTGAATGCCATCCTGTCGCAATATAGATTGGAACTCACTCTGTTTGCTAGACAAAAGGCTGATACCTTCGGCAACCATATCGTAGGCTTTCCATTCATTGGTCTTTTTATTTTTACGTAATTTAAATGCTAAATTTATGTTTGGACGACCGGGCTCTTTAACCACAGCTCTAACCGTCACTGTTCTTTCATCAGTCACTTCACGAACTGGCTGAAATTCAACGTCTTGGCCATCATAGTAGGCCATAGCCAATGCGTAAGTAGTGATCAAGTATGAACGGAATACACTGATATATTCTGGGATTTTTTCTCTTGGTACCTTTTTATAATGCTTGCCTAAAACCTTTAATGCGGAAAAGTTATAATCCACATAAGGCAGCAATTCCTCCTCCATGACCGTGCGCAGAAGCTCAGGGTTTTGTTCTATAAGCTGACGTTCTTCCTTAATCCTGCTAAAGGTTTTGGTCGCTACATCTTCCAACATTACATAAGGATTTTGATCTTGCGCTGATACTTCACCAGAGCAAAAATTTAGTAACATACCCAGTAATAGAAATGCACATTTATTTATCACGTTATTTTCTCCAATCAACGGCATCGATTAACCGTCGTTGCTACTAAATAAAAATTGACCAATAAGGTCTTCTAATACCAAGGCTGATTTAGTGTCTTCTATGTAGTCACCCTCAGCCAAGTTTTCAATGCCATCAATTGCAAAACCTGGTTGAAAACCAATATATTGCTCTCCTAATAAGCCTGAGGTAAGAATAGATACCGAACTAGTTTCTGGGAACTGGTTAAATTCTGAGGAAATACTCATGGTCACTACTGGAGTGAAGTCGCTATTATTAAGCGTAATGTTGTCGACTCTACCTACTGTTACCCCACCCACTTTAACTGCTGAGCGGACCTTTAATCCACCGATGTTGTCAAACTTTGCATACAGTATGTATGTGTCTTCACTGCTCGACATGCTTTGATTAGCGACTTTAAGTGCTAGCATCAAACCTGCTGCTATCGTCAAAGCGACAAATACACCCACTAATAATTCCGATTTTCTAGATTTCATTCCCATTTCCTTTACTCAATTCCAAACATTAATGCAGTCAATATAAAATCTAGCCCAAGTACCGCTAACGAAGAAAATACAACTGTTTCTGTTGTTGCCTTACTTATACCTTCAGAGGTGGGCACAGAATCGTATCCTTTAAAAGTGGCGATCCAGGTAATCACAAAAGCAAACACTATAGTCTTTATAATGCCGTTCACCACGTCCTTATTCCAATCCACTGTGGACTGCATAATAGACCAATAACTGCCAGAATCTACGCCTAACCAATCCACACCGACCAAGTGTCCACCTAAAATACCAACCGCACTAAAAATTAGCGCTAACATTGGCATCGAAATAATGCCTGCCCAAAGGCGCGGCGCAATTATTCTTCGAAGTGGATCAACCGCCATCATTTCTAAACTACTGAGTTGTTCAGTCGCTTTCATTAAACCGATTTCAGCTGTGAGTGCCGAACCTGCGCGTCCCGCAAACAATAAAGCGGTGACCACTGGACCTAATTCTCTAAGCAATGATAAGGCGACCATAGGCCCTAAGCTGCCTTCAGCACCATAACTAACCAAAATGGTATAGCCTTGAAGCGCCATCACCATGCCAATAAACAAACCTGATACCACCACAATAAGCAGTGACTGAACACCGACTACATGTATTTGTTTGATAGTCAGTGGGATCAACTTTAAAGGTTGAGGTTTGGCAATAATAGCGCCAAACAACATAAATGTTGCTCGACCAAACATTTCTAAGCGGTTAAGTGTGTATTCCCCTAAATTTATAAACCAATTCATGATGTCCTACCCAAAAAAGCTTCAGCCGTACTTGTCGCAGGATAATGAAAAGGAACAGGACCATCTGCTTGCCCCTGTAAAAACTGTTGTACAAGTGGCGAATCACTGTTTTTGATTTGTTCAGGAGTACCACTGCCGATGACTCTTTGTTCTGCCAAAATATAAATATAATCTGCAATAGTTAAAACTTCAGTCACATCATGAGTCACCACCACACTGGTTAACTGCAAAGCATCGTTCAAAGCTTTGATTAATTTTACTAAGACCCCCATTGAAATAGGATCCTGGCCGCCGAATGGCTCGTCATACATAATCAACTCTGGGTCCAACGCAATTGCTCTTGCTAGTGCTGCTCTACGTGCCATGCCTCCAGATAGTTCAGCAGGCATAAGCTCTGCCGCACCTCTCAAACCCACAGCTTGTAATTTGAGCATGACCACTGTGTGAATAACGGATTCAGATAACTTTGTATGCTCACGTAACGGGAAAGCGATATTGTCAAACACCGACATGTCAGTAAATAATGCACCACTTTGAAATAACATACTCATTTGTCTGCGCACCTCAAATAGGCGGTTGCGACGCATACTTGGGATAGACTCACCTTTAAATTTAATATCACCTTTATCAGGCACCAATTGGCCACCTATCAACCGCAGCATTGTTGTTTTTCCAATGCCACTGGGGCCCATAATAGCGGTGGTCTTACCTTTTTTAATCTGTAGTGAAATATCATCGTAAATAATTCGACCACTACGGCTAAAGGTTAGATTGTTAATTTCAATCAAATTTTCCATTGAGATAGGAACATTCCATTTTGGTTAATCGAGCTAAGTATAAAAAACAACCCAACTATAAGTCTGACTATTGTATTAGTTTTCGGCATCAAAGAACAAAGACAAAAAGGAACAAGGTATATTGAATTTAATACAAATGTTACTAAGGATTAGTCTAACATTAACCATTGATGCTTAGGTTATTTGGTCTAGCTTGCTGCTTTCTTACCCATTAAAAGTAAATCACATTCATTATACATACTTGCTTTCGTTACAGTTGATGCATATATCGATATATCGCATGCTTACATGTTGTTTCTAGACCCTTAGTTCAGAAAATAGAGCAGCAAAAAAGTTTCGAAACTAATTTATTTTTACATTCATATGCAAAGCCTTAGCTTTTTGAGACAATTGAATTTGATTATTTTTAATCCCTATTAAAACTAGAAGTGAAATTTTGTGATTTTAGAAGCTTGTTATTTCCTGATTTGGCTTATTGTTTTGAGTTGGGGCGCAGATAGATTTGTCTTTGGCGCTTCAGTGTTAGCTAAAAACATAGGTGTATCGCCTATGATCATAGGCCTGACTATTGTCGCTATGGGGTCATCTGCACCAGAAATTATGGTAGCGGCCACGGCCTCGTTCAATGGCAACACTGATACAGCGGTGGGTAACGCTCTTGGGTCAAATATTACTAACATCGCTTTAGTGTTAGGATTAACCGCACTACTTAAACCTCTATCTATTGCATCAAGCACCCTTAAAAAAGAAATGCCTGTATTATTGCTGGTAAGCCTTCTTGCTGTCTATTTCTTGTCTGATTTTTTGTTACTCAAGGTAGAAGGGATCATCTTACTCACTTTATTTTTTGCCGTTATAGGAGGACTCACTTGGGTGTCGTTCAATATGGAAAAAGGTGATCCTTTACAACCCGAAACCGAGAATGAAATTCCTTCTGGGGTAAAGACTTCCAGAGCAATTATGTGGTTAATAGTGGGCATGGTACTGTTGCCAACAAGCGCTTACTTTATGGTAGATTCTGCGGAAGTGATAGCCCGATACTTTGGTTTAAGTGAATTAGTCATTGGCTTAACAATTATCGCTATTGGTACAAGTTTACCAGAGCTGGCCGCTTGCATTGCAGGTGTATTGAAAAACGAAGATGATTTAGCTTTAGGTAATATAATTGGTTCAAATATTTTTAATATTTTGGCTGTACTGGCTATGCCAGGTCTTATTGCACCAGGTGTGGTAGATGAAAATGCTGCTACACGCGACAGTTACGTAATGTTAGGACTAACAATATTGCTCATCGTATTTAGTTTTAATTTAAAAGGAAGCAGATGTATTAACCGAATGGAAGGTATGTGTCTAATTACTTGCTTCTGTGCT
>JAWUXT010000036.1:0-16138 GCA_034111205.1 Paraglaciecola sp.
GGTATGTCAAATCTAGCGCCAAACGTACCTGAAGGAGCGACTTGTTGTGAAACAGACTGACGGTTATAGTTGAATGTACTATAAACAGTGGCATGGTCATTGATTTCATAATGACCAATAGCGGTAGCAGAATAACGCTCAGCGGGAGTTTGATAGAAGTTAAACGGGTTAAAATTGAATCGGCTACAATCTGCACCAATGCTACCGTCATTTCTAAATTGTCCATTAGCCGGAGCATAGCCCACTAGTGCAAACTTTGTTGGGATAGCAGTAGTTGAACCACTTCCTAGTACAAAATCAACAACATTTGGACCGTCACAACCTGCAGGGCCAGGAACGGGTGGAAGACCGGTATTAAATTCATTAAGACCCGCACCGGTTTCACTGTCGATACCCAGCAAACCTAATGGACGATCACCTAATAATACCTGGTCACGATTCATCCAGCTTACAGATAAAGCAATATTACCTTTTCCATCAGCAGAGTTTGAACCTATCGTTAAAGAGATGTTGTCTTTATCACCGTCATTATCACCTGTTTCAGCATGATTATATTGTAATTCAACACCTTCGAAATCTTTTTTCATGATGAAGTTAATAGCACCTGATATCGCATCAGAACCATATACCGCTGATGCACCACCCGTTACAACATCAACACTTTGTATTAGTGCTGTAGGTATAGCAGCAGTATCAACTTCGCCATCGTAGTTGAAGGGTGTCATGCGACGACCATCCATCAAAATCAATGTACGCTGAGTACCTAAACCACGTAAGTCAACTGTTGCAGCACCTGCACTACCGTTGTTTACGTTGGCACCATCACCCGGAATAGTACTAGGCAGTACTTTTAGCATTCTTTCCACTTCAGGCTCTTGAAAGAAACTAAGCTCCTCAGCATTCATTGAAAAAATTGGGCTTGTAGAAACCGCACCAGGTCGACGAATACGACTACCTGTTATGGAAATTTTTTCAACTTCAGCAACCTCTGTTTCCATAGCTGTTTCTTGTGCGGTTGCAGCTATTGATGTTAGAGCTGCAACTGCACCAAAGGCCAAAGACAAACTAATTGACTTCGCTAGTAATTTTTTATTAAACATGTGTATACCTCAGGGTGCTCAAAATAGCCTTCAAGCGAATATTATTATGATTTATAGGAGATAACTTTAGTTACCATAAAATACTTTATGCTTAAGCCGTACTCAACACTACCGACTTTCCGCCAATGGATGGAACGGGGTGATGAATGGTCGAAACCAATGCACCAGAAGCGGAAACTCAATATGCGAACCTCAATAGTTAGCCTAAGCGACTTAGTCAGTTTTGTGATAAAAATATCCATTTTCCTTGTATGTCTAAATATATTTTGGATAGGCTATTCTGATTATATCCAGAGTGTTGCACATCTAGACCGACTATTTATCTGGTCAATAATTATCTCTAGAGGGATTTGTAGCTGGCATGTTTAACATGATTTATGGTCTGTTTGATGTGAACCAAGAATTTAATCAACATTGGGTTTTATTTATCCTTGAGCGATTTTGCATCAAAACGGGATGAGCCATCTGTAAACAGTGAGCAAGCATTGGCACTAATGGCCTCAAGCGCCTTCCATCATGAATATATTTCGCAGTCTAGATACTAATGTTGAATAAATAGATCAAAAACTCTATTAGAGTGACCAAAGAAGTGTAATCAGTGCTTAACGGTATGATTTAAATGGAATACCATCGACATAAAGGTCTTTTAGGTTACCGTAAACTTATATTATGGCTCGTTTTTAATACCGTCAGTTGCAAGACAGGACACAAGCTGCGGATAATCCACGCCCAGATCGAGATTATTTAATTATGTTCAAGAAACGCCTTATTTATTTTCCTTCACTGTCATTTTTGTTATTTAATGTCATTTTGTGGTTGCTACTTAATTCAGTGGCCGCAGATAATACCCATCGGATGCAACTATATTATGGTATGGACTCCGACTATTGGTCAGTTTGGCTCGAACATCTTCCTTGGTGGAGTAATTGGGCTGTAGTTGCCCCAATCATAATCGCTTTAGTGAGGCACATTAATATTGAGAAGGACCTTACCTATAAATTTGTCGCAGCCAACCTTCTGGTACTCACTATTTCAATGGGCTTTTATTGGGGTTTAACTTTGATTGAAATTACCCTGATGCTTAATAATTATAACTTTAGTATGGAGGCTTTTTTTGTTGCTTGTGAACATTTAGTCACGAGTCCCTTACATATGGATTTGCTGGTTTACGCGGCCATTGCCAGTTTAGGTTTCACCATGAGTTATTATACTCGGGCAAAAATACAAGCATCTTATAATCAACGACTTAGTAATCAGCTGCTTAAGGTGGAGTTGCAATCACTCAAGTCTCAACTGAGTCCCCATTTTCTGTTTAATACATTAAACACCATTTCAGGACTCATCCGCCTAGAGCACAAAGATAATGCAGTAAAAGCGATCAGCGAATTAAGCCTCATGTTTCGAAAAGTATTGGAGAGTCATGGCATTCAGCTTACTTCCCTACGAAATGAAATTGAGTTTATTAACAGTTATCTGGCAATTCAAAAAATGCGATT
Source organism: Paraglaciecola sp. (assembly GCA_034111205.1). GTDB lineage: Bacteria > Pseudomonadota > Gammaproteobacteria > Enterobacterales > Alteromonadaceae > Paraglaciecola. The sequence goes on from JAWUXT010000036.1 coordinate 2,597, forward strand.
TGAGAACAAACTTGCCGTTGATATGGATATCAGTGAGCAGAGTTTAGATGTGCAAGTACCTTTTATGTTGCTGCATACTCTGGTCGAAAACGCAGTACAACATGGCTCTCAGTTAGAAAGTGACAAAAACTTGCTTAAGTTAGTGATCACTATAGATGAACAGGTCATATCAATCTATTTGATAAATAAAGTCGCAAAACACGAAACTCATCAGGGCTTTGGGATAGGATTATCCAATTGCAAAAAACGCCTGCAGCATATTTACGGGGGCAACTACACTTTAATTTGTAATAAAACAGACGATAGTCATTTTGAAACCATTTTAATATTACCTTCAGGTGGATTACATGCTTAAAGTATTGATTGCAGATGATGAGCGAATTGCCCGCGATATCATTGCTCTGTTGCTATCAAGTCAAACAGGAATAGAAACGATTGAAGAGGCTAGGGATGGCGCGCAAGTGCTAGAAAAAGTGCAGCAGTGTCGACCAGATATCATTTTTATGGATATTCAAATGCCAGGCACAACGGGTATTCAATTAGCAAAAATGATTGATCCCAGTATCGTGATCGTTTTTGTTACGGCCTACGATGAGTACGCTTTAGCTGCCTTTGAGTTAAATGCGACCGATTATCTGTTAAAGCCCTTTGAAGATGAGCGCTTTTTTACCGCATGGGAACGGGCTCAAAAGAAGGTCTTAGAGAAGGTAAAAACCGATTACTTAAAGCTTGCTGAACTTATAAACCTTATAAAAGACGGTATCCAAAAAAATTACAAGTCTCGAGTGTTGATCAAGGAGCCTGGCAGGATACGACTCATTGATGTGGAGCAAATAAACTTTATTACAGGAGCAGGTAATTACGTGGAATTACACATGTTTGATAACAAAGTGATCTTACATCGAGAGACTCTTACAGTGCTGGAAGAGCAACTCGACCCGGCCTTATTTATTCGCATTCACCGTTCATCCATTGTCAGGCTTTCAAGTTTGCAGGAGCTTCAGTCTAATGCTAACGGAGACTACACGGTTGTGCTAAAAAGCGGAGATGTTTTGACGTTATCCAGGAGTAATAAAATAAAACTGAATGAGCTGCTTAATGAAACCAAAGCTGTGTAACTCGCAGGAATAAGCTGAGTTTTCATATGGTCCATTGTAAGTAACTGTCGGTGGTCATTGCACTTAATATGGTAGCGCCGGAGATAGGAGAGCATTGATCGCCGAAGACGTTGCCGTTGAGCACCAAAGCGAAACGCAATAACCATAGTGAGTAATTGCCGTAATACAGGTAACAACCAATAGGGCGTTTTTTTGAATCGTGAGAACAATTGAGTAATAGACGAATAATTGCCAACGTTCACTCCCTAAAGGATATAAAAGAGAGGGGTGAGTTCAACTGGTCGATGGAAATTGAGTCTGAATTAGCATAAATCAAAGATGTTTTATTATTCGCCCTTTGCTAACGTCTCAAATCTTAAGCCCTTGGCAGTGCGTTTTTTAAAGCCTGCCCAATGGTTGTGATCGGCTTTAGGGTGGCCTTTCTCATCTTTGCTCCAAACTCCATTATGTGAATTGGGTTCTAAGTCGAGATAATTGTCCATATCGGCATTGTCTTTCAGGTGTTTTTCTAACCATGCAGTAACAAAGTGCTGGGATATGTTATTCATGCGTACTGTATCCCAAACAGCATCAATGTAGTGTTCACTGATATTAAACCCAAGAGCTTCATCATAGATATTAGACTCATCAGGAGCTGGCATAGGAGCTCCTGCACCATGATTAGCGTTGTCAAAGGTTAATAATGCTCGGTCTACATTTGTTGTGCCTTGCCAGATAGCGCGCACACCTTTTTCATAACCTGATACATCATCAACTGAACCTGCTACAAAAAACATCGGAACTTTCACCCCTTTAAGTGTGCTTTGGTCCCATACGCCGTAATTCATTCCCCAAGGGGCAAAGGCAATCACAGTTTTGAGTCTTGGATCAGGGGATTTTTGTTTTTCATTAAGGTTTTGATATATACCTAAGGCCTTTTCTGGTAAACCCCATGGGAAATCTACAGCCTTTTGAGTGACGCTTCCACCAGCAGAAATTACTGCACCATAACCACCCATAGAATAACCTATCAAAGCTGTATTTTGGGTATCAACTAGGTCATATAAAAAGGAAGAGTTATCTTTTGATATAAGCTCTATTTGATCAAGCGTAAATAGTTGATCGAGTGGCCGATTCAAAAGCGTCGAACCAAATGCGGCTTGAGTTCGATAGGTTGAATCAGTGTGATCGATAGATACCACTACATAACCTTTTGAAGCAATGTTTTCTGCTAAGTGAGACATTAAATAACGGTTACCAGGATAGCCGTGAGATATTATTACCAATGGAAATTTTTGTTTGTTATTTAACGGCTTAGCGTCACGTATTGCCTTGCCCTGTATGTTTACTTTAGTTTTGCCGTCGCGTAAATAAACATAGAGGGTGGTGTCGCCTTGGCTGTCCTGTAGAGCTGGATACCATGCCTCTAGGGTCAAAGGCCGATCATATTTAGGCAGACTTGGAAGTTTAGCTGTATCTATTTTTGCAATATCAAGTTGCTGAGGATGAATGATTTCTAAGGTTTTTACACCGATGGTATATTGGCCGTAAGCAGCTAATTCAGGTGCATCAGTACGCAGAGTGTCGATTCGATTTTCGGCAAAGCTATTTATACTTAATACACAAAATATAATTACCGATAAAACTCTAATAATAACCCCACAAAACATAAACAGACTCCTACAATCGTAAAAAATATGTTCCGTAGAATATGACGTTTTATGAAATTTTGCTAGTTGTAGGCAAGTAAATTCTAAAGCAAATAATGCCAAGCTTGAATGTCTCACTCTTATTCTTTGTGCTGGTGTTTTTCGCATAGGTTTGCGGGACCACACTTACCGTGACTTTGCCGCGAGTGATAGTTTATTGCAGAGGATAGATTAAGCGCTAACACCCTTTTTGAAATATCATTCACGGCTATACAACGCAGCTCATAGGCGAAAAACAACTAATAGCGATGCACCTAAAACTTTCGGCTATTAGATAAAATCATCTGTAAGCACCTGCTCTGTGTTGGAATATATCATCTGGATTATTATGGTTATGAAGCCTCTATACAGTTACCAAAAGCTAAATTCCGTAAGTAAAACTTGATTGTAACGCTGCGTTTAGCTCCGCTAAATGTGCGCGAATAATATCCAGTAGAGGAGTAAATTCGCTTGGTTCAGCTTTGCCTTGTTTAATCATATATTCTAACGCTTTAAATGCAGGCTCAGATCTAACTAATGCACAATCAAAACTGGCAGGAAAAAACTTATATAAATGGACTAAGGCACTGTTGATTTGATTATTTTCTAACGCGGCGGATAGGTCTTTTAGTGTTTGCTGTGAATGTTTTTGTAACTCAAAAATGGTGTCTAAGAATAGTTTGGCACTGTTGTGATGTTTAACAATGCCTTGTGCGATATCTACACCCGGCAGGTCAATACATATTTTAGTTAAAGCTAAAACTTTAGGTAACTCATATGCCACTGATATTTCATCATCTTGCAAAGCACAATGTTCAATATCAGCAAATTTATTACTAATAATATCAAACCCAAAAGAGCCTGCTGAGCCTGTTATTCTATGTGCTATTTCACTAATAATGGTTAAATCGCTTTGCTTTAATGCCCGTTCTAAATTACCCACTTGTTCACTCAAGTCTTGCTGATAGTCTTTGATTAATCTCAACATATCTCCCTGTTGAAGAGGGCTATCTATCTCACCTTGTTTGTTAAGGTAAAGGGACAGTTTACTTATAAAGTGGTGCCGAGAAATAGGTTTGGCTAAGTGGTCAGAAAAACCGAGGCGCATATAATGTTCGATTTCATGTTTCATGTTGTTAGCGGTTAGCGCAATCACCGGTGTATAATTTCCCGCGGCTCTAATCTCTTTAAGCGCTTCGGTGCCATCCATTTGTGGCATGTGGATATCCAGTAAAATCAGGTCAAACTTTTGATAAAAAATAGTATCCAATACTTGTTTACCGTTCTCTACTTCAGTGACTGTAATATTCATACGTTTTAACAATATGCTTATTAATTCACGATTGTTGGGGTGATCGTCTGCTAACAATACTTTATTTCCCACGAAATTTGGCAAAGCTGTGGGCTTGACAGATTTTGTGGGAGTCGATTGCCATATTTCTTCCACATTATTTATCCAAGGAGAGTTTTGGACTACAGACAAGTTAATATTTAAGGTAAACGTTGAGCCCTTTCGTGGAGTGCTATGCACTTTAATATCACCACCCAAGCCGTTAGCTAATCGCCGTGAAATACTCAGCCCTAAGCCTGTACCGCCAAATCGTCGATTGATTGAACTGTCAGCTTGAGTGAAGGGTTGAAATAGATGTTCTTGCTGCTGTTCTGAAATACCTTCACCAGAATCTTTTACTTTTATCTGTAATTTGTTGTCGACCAAACTTACGGATAAACCTACATAACCTTGTTCCGTAAACTTAATCGCATTATTAGTAAGATTAAATAAAATTTGTTTTAAACGTGTTGGGTCAGTATTGATTTGTGCGGGCAATGGATACTGATATTCCAAATGAAAAGCTAAACCTTTATCTCGGACTCGTTTACCTACAACAGACTCTATTTGTGCCAACACCGAAAACAAAGGTGTGGGTATTGATTCGAAGTCGAGCCTGTTGGCCTCTATTTTAGTAATGTCCAAAATATCATTTATGACACTCAATAAATGATTGCCATTTTCTGCAATGATTTTTGTCACACGTTCTTGCTCAGCTTTGTCTATATCACCTAGCAAAATACCGTCGGCATAACCAATGATAGAGGTTAAGGGAGTACGGATTTCATGACTCATAGTCGCTAAAAATCGACCTTTAGAGTTACTTGCCTCAATTAGATCGCTATTAGTTTGTTCTAACTGATAATTAGCTTTTCTGAGTTCGAAAGTGCGTTCTTCCACGGTATTTTCTAAGGTGGTAGTCAGTTGTTTATTTTGTATTGTTAGCAGTCTTAACTGAGCTGCCAATGCAAAAGCTAATAACAAGCTGTCCAAGCTGTTACCAATTAAACCCAATAAATAAATATTGATGTTTAAACCGGGTAATACACCTAGGTTCATCAGATTCCCTACCATATTTGGGAGAGCAACTGACAACAAAGCAAATACAAAGTATTTAGCCGGTGTGTAACCATTCTTCCAGCTGCGTATGCCAGAATAGATACCCAAAATAGTCACTACTGAGGTAAACAAAGAGGCTAAATATAAGCCTACGCCTTGACTGTAAAAAGCAAAGGGTAATGAAATAGTTGCAAATAGCGCAATTATTTTCAGTGTGTTAGCAATTTTAGGTGCTGATTTTTCTAGGCGTAAAAATTGAATGTTGAATAAAGAAGTAAAAAGAGCCCCAATTATATACGCCGGCATTAACCAATGCTCTGAGCTATTCAGTCCTACGTATTCGGGTACACCAAACACCGCTGCCCAGCCGAAGGCATAAGCAAAAGTGGAAATTGCATAAGTTAAGTATTGTTTATTTCGAGTACTAAAAAAAATGAAAAGGTTGTATATACCCAGAGCAAAACACATACCTAGGCTAATAAGCAATATAACGTTTTCAGATTGAAAGAGCTTCTCAGCTTGCACATGAGGCTTTACTAAAATCTTGACAGGTGCAAAAAAATACTCACTTTCAAATATCATTAGTAAGGTTTTACTCTGACCGGGAGATATTGCTATTTTGTTTCCATAATGAAAGTCTTGTTGGTTCTTTAAGCCATGACCAGATTTAAAGGAGCTGACAGGGTTATCAATACTAAAACACAATATTTCTATGCTTTGAATTACGGAGCCATAAGGATAAATAAACCATTCAGTGAGCTGGGTGTCATTGTATATTTCGAAAGCTACAACATATTTGTCTCCCAATACACTGGTGCTTTGATACGAAGTTAAAGTGTGCAGCCATGTGTCCAATTGATCTAATTGGCTGGGAGGTAAAGTGAAGCTGTCCTTAAGTGAAAAGTAGCTAACCTTGTTACTAATATTCTGATTATTAATGACGCTCAAATTAAAGCTGGCGATATTATTGTTAGGCGCAGCTGATGCATTTGCCGCGATAAAAATACACAGGGTTAAAAGACCAATCAGTAACTTCACTTGTTTCAAACTAATACCACACACTTTGCATTTCACTTTATAAAATATACACGGCTAAAGCGTGTTGTTAACTATCTACACTAAAACTCATAGCGAATATCAAGTCCTACTTGTCTCGCTTCAGCTTTAAAATCTTGCAACATACCAAATAGGTTCACTAAGTCAAATTGTCAGATGACTATACTCTTTATTTGTTAAATTTTTAACCCAAGCACCCAAAGGCCAATTGGCATTTCCCAAGCTACACTGGTATTCCAAATAATGTAACCCTGTTGAATAGCAAAGGGATTTTTATTTAGATCAAAATAAAATTCAGACTGATAATCGGCATCAATATGAAAGTTCACTTGGCTTGAACTGAGCTCAACTCAACTACGTAATTTGCCTGTGCTGCAATATTCCACTTAGAGAATGCCCGAGTCTAGCCAAAAAAAATCTTTTACTGCCTGTTTTTCCGACAAACACCAGTCGTTTAAGTGATTATTTTTATAAAATTCATCCCCGTGTCGAGGATTTATTTTTTAAAGAAACATTGCTGCTGCATTTTTGATAACAGAGTATGTAACGGCGTACAATTAATGTTGTGGGTATGCTCAAGTACATAAGCGACTGACTCTAGTGTTGATAGACTGCTTTGCTGAGTGGTGTGTCTAATGTGATACTGGTTATCAGGTGGATTGGTAAAGTGCCAGCTATCACATTGTTGCAACCATGGGTTAAGGTGCCAAATTTTCAGGGCTTTACGCCATGATGCATCGATGAATATGACATTATGGTTGACCGGAAAATACGTTTCCTTTTGCTCTGGTGAGGAAATAGATTCAACTGAAGTACTTTTTTCGTGAGGGTAAAACAAACAGTAATTTTGCGGTTGCTGTATTACTCGTTGAGATAAACTCGACCAGTCTTGGGGTGTCTCACCTAGTAAAACTGTTATATTTTTTAATCCTAAACTTAATAATTTAACGGTGTTTTTTGCATGCTTTGCTTCTTTAGAATGCTGTAAAATTATTATGTTGAGTGGTGTTGTTATGGGATTTACCCAAACACATAAACAAGTGCTTTGTGGGTAGCCGCATGTTGCACATACCTGTCTTTTTTGGGGGGGGGAAGTCGTCATATTCTTGAAGTCTTTGGCCTCATTGTAACTTATGCTTGGTGTTTTCGATCAGGCTTGGTAAATTTGGTGGCTAAGATCGTATGTGTCACTTGTTGGCTTTCTGTAACTATAAAATATAAAGCAAAATGGACTTATATACTCACTAAAAGTTGTTTGATTATATTCGTTAGCTGTTTATTTACCTCGGGCGTTTTTGATGTCATTTAATAACAAAGTAGACTACATGCCAAATCAACCCTATTCGGGCGTTGGTATCGATGCATCTGATGTGGAGCATAAACGGATTCAAAAGCGAAAATGGCAGGTATTAATAGGCATATTTCTGTTGGTGCTGATGATCGCTAATGCTTTGATATGGAGTCAAGCTCCCGTTTACCAAAGCCAATCTATTTTGCATTTTTCATATAAATCAAAAACTGACCAGGGTTTTGCTGAATTGGCTCAACAACAAATTTCGCTGCATAAACAAAGGTTAAAAAGTAATAGCGTATTGAGTCGTGTTTCCCAAGAGTTAGATCAAAGTCAGGGGTTGATAATTAATGTTCAAACACTTTTTCAGATATTGTCAGTGGAAGCCAGTCTAACAGGCCGTATTATTTCACTTAGAGCCGATGGCAATGAACCACAAGTCCTTAAACCAATTTTAGACGCGCTATCAAAAGTCTATTTGCAGTTAATTGAATCTGAAACTGAAGTTAATAATAATGAGCAGTTACAGGTTTCAAGCGAACAGTTGGAATTGTTAGAAGATAAGATTGCCAATCAGCAGCAATTTTTAGAATTATTCGCCCTTGAAAACAATATTACATCGCTAGAACGAGATGAAAATCGGGTCTTAAGTCAAACCAAAAACTTGGGGGCAAGTCTTGACCAAGCCGTCGCAGAACAAGCTCAGGCCAAAGCGTTACTTGATAGTTTGACCGAATCCATTGAAAGGGGCCAAGACGTTATTCGACCTGATGATAAATCACAAATAAATGCTACAAAAGTAAGCCTTCAAGAAATCAGTGCGAAGTTAACCGCTTTGTCAGAAAAATATACTCAAGCCTACTTGGAGCGTGATCCAACTATTGTCTCCCAGCAAAAAAAAGCACAGCAACTGGAGCAACAGCTTGAAGAGCAAATACAGACAAGCCAATTAAAGTATATACAAGATACTCAACGAGATTTAAATACGGCTAATGGAAAAGCTAAGCAGTTAAGCACAAAGTTAGTAGAGCAAGTTCAATTAGCGCAAATCTTTAGTCAGAAGCTTGAGCAATACAAAAGGTTAGACAATGAATTGAAGGCGCTACAATCTCAGGCCCAAATCATAACAAATCAACAGGTAGCTCAAGAAGTATCTAAACCTTTTGAAGCCAAGATAACCCTGCTTGAGCCCGCATTTGAACCTGATTTCGCAATCGGACCAAATTATCAATTCAATACTTTATTGAGCCTAGTAGTTGCCGCTATTGCTGCCATATTTTCGTTATTATTGTATAGCTTTATTGTTAGGCAAAAAGTAACTACTGCTGCGTCTCATAATTTTGTTGTTATACCCGGCCAAGCTAACAATGTTGGGGTGTCAGGCCTAACTTATGCCCAACATGATCAGCTTTTGTCGCCCACATCAGGATTGCCAACTGATCCGCTTAAGTTATCGCCTGTAACCCAAACACTGCGCTTGTTAAGCACAGACGAATGTCAGGCTTTGTTTTCTGTTGCAAATAATCAAGGTAAGGCGTTAATAGGTCTACTATTGAGTGGTGTAACTATTGACGAATTATGGGTAATAGGAAAAACAAACTTCAGCCAACATTATTCGACTTTACAGATAGATAGCCAATTTCCTCGAGGCATAAGCATTCAGAAAGAACTGGCTGAAGCACTACAAGTTATATGCAACAAATCAAAAGATGAAGCAACAATTTGGTCGAATATTAAAAGTCACGAAGACTTTGTGCCGCTTTTAATCAATATTGGCCACGATGCACAGATTGCCTTTCCCGAACAGCTATCGCTCGACGTACTACGGCATACCTATTTAACGTATTTGGCTAGTCAAGGTGCCAGACTAAATGATATCGAACAGGTTGCTGGATACACCTCGCCCAGCGACCTAGCACTTTATCGAAATGTTAACCAACAAGGTAAACTGCTTGATTTAGAGCAAGTCCAAACACATTATGCGTTTGTTGTAACAAGTTGAGTTGCTTCTATGAGTGAGCATCCTCAATACGCTAAAATTTGGCGAACGGTGCTGCTTATTCCTCTGGGGAAAGTAGCAAGTTACGGCCAAATTGCTGATCTAGCAGGATTACCTGGGCGGGCAAGATTAGTTGGTAAATCTCTCGGTTATGTGCCAAAAAATATGGACATCCCTTGGCATAGAGTGTTGCGTTCTAATGGACAAATTGCATTCCCCAAAGGCTCTGAACAATCACAAAAACAAACAGGTTTTTTGCAACAAGAAGACGTCGCTGTTTTTAATAACAGAGTCAAGCTAGGCCTTTATCAATGGCAACCTGATTTGGCAGAAATGCTATGGAAATTACAGTATTAGCTATCTCAATAAATAGTAAATGTTGCTCTTAATGGCTAAGTCAGATATTTTTATACTCTTTTTTGAATTTACTTAACCGAGATTTTAACTGTGTTGAAAACTTTTGATATAGACGATGTTGTAGAAGGAATGTTCGTTGACTCTATAGCAAAACAACAGGGCAAATTTAAGATTACTAGTCGAGGTAGGGTTACTTCTCTTGCCGCTATAAAACAACTAAAAAACAAAGGAATTTTGTCTGTAGTTGTTGATATGAGCAAACAAATCAAGCCGGAAGTTGTTGCACAACAAGAGCCCGAAACTGAAAAAATTACCGAGCCGCCTGAAGAGGTATCTTTTGAAGCAGAGCTTGGAGTGGCAACCAAACTTCACCTCAAAGGTAAACACATACAAAAAACAATGTTAGAAAGCTTAGGTAAAAACTTACCTATCGACATTGCCATCCCAGAAGCGTTTACTAAAAATCTTGTGTCATCAATTGAGCGCAACCCTAATGCGCTGATGTGTATGACAAAAATACGAGAGAAAGACACCTACCTTTTAGAGCATTCGTTAAATGTGGCTATTTTGTTAGCCAATTTTGGTACCCATGTAGGTTTGAATGATGAACAAATTCAAGAATTAGCGCTGTCGGGGTTTTTGCACGATATTGGTAAGATTAAAATGCCTGATGAAATATTGCATAAACCAGGGCGTTTAAGTGACCAAGAAATGACCATTATGAAAGACCATGTGTATTACGGAACCAAAGTGCTGATTGAAATGGGAATGCCTGATTTCATTGTTGAAACAATTGGTCAACACCACGAGAGACTCGATGGTTATGGTTACCCAGAAGGTCTACGTGGAGATGAAATCAGCGCATTTGGTCGTATGATTGCAATAGTGGATACATATGATGCAATAACAGCAGACCGATGTTATAAGGATGGTATGTCGTCTAAAAAAGCCCTACAAATTTTGTTGCAAGATACACCTGAAAAATATGATCAAGGGTTAGTAACCAAATTTGTTCAATGTATTGGAATTTTCCCTGCGGGTAGCTTAGTTAAACTCAACAACCAGAAAATTGCCATGGTACTTAAACAACACCAGGTACATGCCACTAAACCCACGGTGAAAGTATTTTATTCAGTACGAGGCAACCATTATTTGGAGCCAAAGGAATTAGATTTAGCTGCAGCTAGTAATGGCGTAAAAATTGTTGATGCCGTTATTGCAAGCGACTATAGGCTCGATTTCAACAAATACTTTAATGAATCCATAGTCATCTAAAACCACAGGCTCTAAGTTTCGCAAAGCTTTTTAACTATACTTCACTTCTTTTAATATTACCCTCAGTTGGTCAGTCGTGACATCAGAAGGGCATACGCCTTTATTCACCAACTCTTCACGAATACATTCAGGATCATTAGTTGAAAAACCAGAGCTGTTTTTCTGAACATAACGGGTTAATTTTTGCTGCAATTTTCGAGTTAAACAAGACATCTGTACATCTTAACCAGTAATACATTAAAAATACCCCAACGCAGATTGCGGCGGGTTTGCTAATATAATTAATATGCATAAAGCATTATTTATCGGCACTCTAAAATAAATGCAAAAATTAAGCCAGTAAATATTTAATATTATAATTCAATAAGGTAGACGAAACTTGAAAAGATGTAGTTTGGCACTTGTAAAGATAGTTGACACAAAAGTGCCAATTATTTTGTGTAAAGGTCGGGTTGTCTGTAATTTTGAATTATGTTTTACGATAACAATAACGATACTGGCTATCAAAACAGGCAAAATGTTCCAATCAGTTCTTTTGCTTGCTCAATTCATATTCTCTATCTGGATAATTACATGAACCAAAATACAGCAAAATTCAGTTTAGACTTAGTCCATATAGACGTCGCTCGAAATGCTACCGACGATTTCAATTTATTTCATGATAAAAAGCAATGGCAACAAATAATAGATAATCCTTTTGGAGGTCCAATTGTATTAGGCTTTCAATTAGAATGTTTTATTGAGGATTACATCAAACAATATAGGCAACAAAATGATGAATTAAATATTCTCGAACAACACCAATTAAAATTTAGTAACTATTCTTTTAGTTTTGCTGGTGTGGCTAGACCCAAAGATAACCTGACTGCCATAATCAAAAAATCACGCATATATTCAGACGATAAAACGGTTTTATCCAACCGAGTAGTAATAAAAAATGAGCAAGGTATCGTTTTGATGGGTTTTAAGAGCGAATCGAATGCGCCGTTATTCGCAAATGAACAGGGCTTGTTCCCCACATTTAATACTAAAGATGTGTTTGACAGAATTACTGTTGATGAGTCTGATTATTTTTATAAACGTAAATATACAACCAATAGTAACGCTAAAAATTTCTTAACCGGATCATCTGTAGAGCAGTCTAATTATTTTGATGAAGTAAATGACAAGATCCTATTTCCAGAGACGTATTGTACTAGCCTTATTTCATGTGCGTTACTAGAAAGGGGAAAGGCGTGCGGGCTTGATTTTAAGAGTAACCCTATGGTGTATACATCCCATAAAATATCTGTTCATAGCGAAAACGTAGCTAAATTAAGAAGTGATCAGCAATTACATATTTTTGTGGGGCCGCCTATCAATACAGTTACATCTGGTAAAGGGCAAGGCTCAGCCTTGGTAACACATCATTGTGTTGGCTTGAATCAAGATAAAGACACGTTGTTCCAAGGCAAGATTGAACTCTCACCCTTATCCTATATTTTGCAAAAGTAGCTTGGTTTTCTATTCTATATTCGCGATCTGTTTGTTGTGTGGAATTTATTTTATTTTAACTATCAATTGGTTATAAATAATTTGGTAAGTGTTTTCAGATACCTGTAACCAAATCTGTCACCATTTTGTTCAATTGAACTAGGTGCCTTCATAAATTTAGCATTGTCAAAATATACCAATCTAAACTCTAACTCTAAAAAGTATTTTAGTAAAAATATATTAGTTACTTGATTTTAAGATACTTTTTGATATGTTCTGTCTCGGTTTATGGGCAGATTTTTAGGCCGCGGTTCGCGGTCAGTGACAATATTATCCGAAAGGATTGCCCTTATAATGTTATATCGAATGGTATGACTTAGAGGACTAAAGCCAAGGAGTGCCCATAAACCACCAATTAAATGGAGTTAAATGTGTTGAAACTTAAAGGTCTTACTTCTGCAAAAACTAAACCTGATTTTGCAAATTCATTAGAAATCGATCCAGTATTTTTAACTCATTGTTTGTATATCGTAAAACCTGAAAATCAATATCATCAATTTGAGATTGATAAAAAGTCAGGTGGAAAGCGCACGATAAACGCACCATCCCCAGAGTTAAAAAGCCTGCAAAGAAACCTTTCAAAATTGCTATTAGATTGCATTGACGAAATAAACAAAGCTAAATTTCCAAACTCGCTAATTGCTTCACCTAAAATGCTTTCAGATAAGGTTGAAAATCCCTTCACGAAAACTTTAAAATTAAAAGCTTCAAATACTAAAACTAAACAGCCAGCATTATCCCATGGTTTTGTAAGGAAACGCTCAATCATTACTAATGCAATGATGCATTTAGGTAAAAAGAATGTGCTGAATATAGATTTAGAAAACTTCTTCGATAGTTTTAATTTTGGTCGAGTA